>NZ_BSND01000003.1:0-325504 GCF_030159795.1 Methylophaga thalassica
ATAAGCATTTTGAATGAGTGAAGTGAAACTGAAGGGGCGCTTACAGGGATATAAGCAATAAAGTAGATCACCGACAGGCTTTTGGATAATAGAAAAGCTCATCCTAAATAATGGTGACCTTTTTTATTGTCTGTAATCTAGATATATGACCTACTTTGAACGAAGTCACTGCCAATCGCTCTGCATGGACGGCATACAGCATATCCTGGTAAATGTTAATGAAGTTAATACAAAGAAAGCGCTCATCAATAGACAAAGTTCTTTGATCATTACAAATGTTGGTTCGCTTGAGAATTTCTGCTGGATGTTTATCAACGGGGGTATATAGAAAGTTAGTGATAATAGTTGTTACTTGGGTATTGGCGATAGCCTGAATTCTTCACTTAGGTTAACCAGCCTGTCACTAATTTGAAGTAAAATATGAGCTTTAAAATATTAGAATTTCGCAAGGCGATTAATGTACAAAACACTTATTTACCTTTTTATCGCCTGCTTAGTGACGGCCTGTTTAGATGACACTCAAGAGCTTGAGCTCAATAATAATTTACCACTTCCACGTACAATAGATGTTGATTACGCTTCTGAGATAAAACCGATTATTGAAGAAAAATGTGTTGCTTGTCACGGCTGCTTTGATGCGCCATGCCAGTTAAAAATGGAATCTACAGAGGGATTCCTGCGTGGTGCCACCAAATTAAATGCTTATGATGGGACAAGGAAGGAGCCTATTACACCGACACGCTTATTTATAGATGCTCATTCGCAAGAAGAATGGCAAGAAGCAGGTTTTCATTCGATTATTACCGGGCATGATGCACAAGCTAGCTTGTTATATAGAATGTTAGCTCTGGGAAAAACTCATCAATTTAAAGACAATAGTAAGTTACCGGATGATCTTGATATTAGTATTCGCCGAGATAACCAATGTCCAACCGTCGATACGATTACTGAATATGAAGAGAAACATCCTCTAACAGGGATGCCATTTGCCGTCTCCGGACTTACAGATGAGGAATTTTCGACAATCAGTGGTTGGTTATATCAGGGCGCTAAAGTCAATATAAATGAGGTTAAGCTAAGCCAAAAAGAATTATCAGCAATAAAAAAATGGGAAACATACCTTAATCAAACATCTAATCCGCGTAGGCTAGTTTCCAGGTGGCTTTTTGAGCACCTTTTTCTAGCTCATCTGTACTTTGAGAACCAAGGTCAAAATACCCATTTCTTTGAACTTGTTAGATCCTATACACCGACAGGTAAGCCAATTTCAATTGTAAAAACCCGTCTTCCAAATTCTGATCCAGGACAGCCAATTTATTACAGATTAAGATTAGTAAAAGGGATTACTGTTCATAAACGTCACATAACATTTTTGTTTGATGAGAAGCTAAAAAAACATATAGAGCAACTCTTCTTCTCAGAGCCATGGCAAATAAATACTATGCCTGGTTATGATTATGAAGATAGAGCTAATCCCTTTTTAACGTATTCTGCTATACCGGCTGAAGCCAGATATCGGTTCTTGCTGGAACATGCCGAATATTTCACACGAACGTTTATTAGAGGCCCTGTTTGTCGCGGTCAAATCGCAACAGATGTGATCCGTGATCAGTTTTGGGTGATGTATCAGGATCCAGCCAATGATCTTTTCATCACTGATCCTAGCTATAGGAAAAAAGTAGAGCCACTTCTAGGTTTGCCTGGACAGGACGACAACCTGACAGAGGCAAAAGAGAATTGGGATAAATATAAAGATAAACGCAATGCTTATTTATCTTTAAGAGATCAACATTATCGAGATGCACCGATAAACTGGACTTTGACTAATGCTATCTGGGACGGCGATGGCAGTAATACTAATGCGTTTCTGACCGTGTTCAGGCACTTCGATAATGCCAGTGTTGTTAAAGGTATGGTGGGACAGGTTCCTCAAACGATTTGGTGGATGGATTTTCCATTATTTGAGCGAACATATTATGAGTTAGTGGTTAATTTTGATTTATTTGGCAATGTAGCTCATCAACTTCAAACGCGGTTATATTTTGATTTAATCCGTAATGGTGCCGAGCATAATTTTCTTCGATTATTACCTAAAGACAAGCGAAAGTCAGTGTTGGAGGATTGGTATCAAGGTATGGGCGTAGTCAAAACTTACTTCACCTATGCACCGCTTGATGTTGATAGTAGAACTGCTGAAAAATTCTCGTCTGAGGATACCAAAAATGAGCTGGCCAATCGATTATTAAAGCAATTTACTCAGGTTAACGCTGCTGCAAACGATGCGATTAATCGTTGTCAAAATCAGCAATGTTTCAGGAAGACACAGACTGACTGGGTACAACAAGCTGATTCACGGTTAAGTCGTATAACGGAAGCTACATTTAAGGAACAGTCAGGGCTACAGTTCTTGCCTGAGTTAACATTTATACGGGTGAAGCATGGTGATGAAAGAACAGTTTATTCCCTAATACGCAATCGTTATCACAGTAATGTGGCTTTTCTGTTTGGTGAGTCACTTCGCTATAAACCTGAAAAAGACAGTTTAACGGTTTATCCGGGAATTGCCGGAAGTTATCCTAACTTTATCTTTGATATTAATGCTGAGGAACTGGAACAGTTCGAGAAAGCCTTGATGAAAGCAACGTCTGAAGAAGAATTTGATACCCTAGTACTGAAGTGGGGTGTCCGCAGAACACATCCGCAGTTCTGGCAAGTTTTTCATGATTTCACTCAATGGCAACGTGAACAAAATCCGATTGATGCGGGGGTATTCGATGCAAACCGCTATGAGAATCTTTAAACCTGATTTTAGCTACGTTTTAAGTGCGTTTTTGAGAGACTGAACAATAAAATTTTTAACTGTGTTCTGCGCGTTAATCTTGGTCGGCTCAATATGTTCTCATCATCTTGTGCCGATAATTTGTTTAATGTTTCCAGTCCACCCAATGTCATCGCTCTGATTTCCCAGCCTAAGCGTCCCTTAATACCATTACCGAGTTCCAGGCCTTCATTCATCAGATCCATCGTTTGTTGAAATAAATGACGAAGCAGAGGTGCTAATTTCCGGCTATTTGCCAGGGTAATGTCATCCTCATTCAGTCCAGCCTCTGTAAGCATGTGTTGGGGGATATAAATGCGGTTGTTTTCCTGTTTGTCTTGCAGGATATCCTGATAAAAGTTAATCAATTGTAACGATGTGCAGATGGCGTCAGACTCTACTAACTGTTGTTGTGTTGGCTCACCATTTAAGTGTAGTAATAAACGACCTACAGGATTAGCAGAACGTTGACAGTAATGCAGAACTTCTTCCATTGTCTGATAGCGGTTTTTGACAACGTCCTGCATAAAAGCCGATAACAAATCATCAAATAAATAGATGGGTAACTGAAAGTGTGTGATCACATCATCAAGAGCAATAAAGATCGGGTCATCACCTGTGTATGAACCATCACTTATCTCAGTGAGATGCGAACGATAGTTTTGTAGCTTGGTTATTCGTTCTGCTTCGGTGAGCTGACCTTCATCAGCATAATCATCGGCAGTGCGAGCAAAGGCATAGATAACAGCAATCGGTTTTCTTAACCTTTTAGGAAGTAAAACTGAGGCGACAGGAAAGTTTTCGTAGTGCGACTTTGCAAGTTTTAAGCAGAAATCATAAGCAGCAGCCAGATTTTTATTCGTTGTCATAACGCAATAGTTAAATCCAGTTGAGGATTTCTTCAGGCTTATAAATCGTGGCTTTAGCCTGCCACGTTTCAGGTTGGTCAGTACTTTTTAAATAACCGTAATGAGCGATGAGCGTATCCATATTCACAATATTCCCAGCCTCGATATCGCGTTGGGCATCGCCGATGTATAAGCAGTTTTCTGGCTTTACGGCAGAGGCGTTACATGCAAATAACATCGGATCTGGATGAGGTTTGCTATTGGCCGTGGTATCTCCACTCACGATACAACTCGCTCGCTGACTCAGCTTTAATGCCTGCATTAAAGGATCGGTCAGAAATGCAGGTTTGTTAGTAATCACTCCCCATTTCAAGCCTGTTTTTTCTATTGTTTGTAGAACATTTTCCATGCCGTCAAAGAGTCTGGATTCCCGGTTGATGTGGTGACGATAGAGTTCAATAAATCGTGTTTGTATCGACGTATATTCAGGATCTTCAGCTGAGATCCCAAAAGCGAGTTTGATTAATCCCGGACTACCATCGCTGGCCACAGGGCGAATTGTTTCAAGAGCTAGCGGTGATTTATCGTAGTCAAGCAAAACCTGATTAAGTGCGTAAGCTAAGTCTGGTGCGGTATCAACAAGGGTGCCATCCAGATCAAAAAAAACAGCATCGTATTTTGCCATATCAGATTTTTTTGCAGTGGATGAGGTAGTTGACCTTGACGTCGTTTCCAAGACTAAATTGACGCGTCAAAGGATTGTAATTCATTCCTGTCACATCTTTGACTTTCAGTCCTGCTTGGCGACACCAGGCAGATAACTCAGCTGGACGAATAAAGCGTTTATAGTCATGGGTGCCTTTTGGTAGCATTTTCATAATATATTCAGCGCCAAGCACAGCCAGAAGATAGGCTTTGGGATGACGGTTTAATGTGGAAAAGAACACATCACCACCCGGTTTAACTAAACCTGCACAGGCACTGATGATGGATGCTGGATCCGGCACATGTTCTAACATTTCGAGGCAGGTAACGGCATCATATTGTTCTTTATTTTGCGCTGCCATTTCTTCTGCGGTGATATGTTGATAATTGATTGTCAAACCTTCTTCCAACGCATGAAGCTTGGCAATATTAAGTGGCATCTCTCCCATATCAATACCAGTGACATGGGCCCCACTTTTTGCCAGCGCTTCTGAAAGAATGCCTCCACCACAACCAACATCAATGACGTTGGCATCTTTTAATGATGTTCGCTCTGCGATATAAGCCAAGCGAATTGGATTAAGATCATGTAACGGTTTCGATTGACCTTCCAGATCCCACCAACTGGATGCTAAGGCATCAAATTTTGCTACTTCATTTAAGTCGACGTTTGCTTGTTTTTGGCTCATTGACCGAGTGATCCTATTTTTATTGCCCATTGCTGAGCATCTTGGATAATTTTTGATTCGTTTAATGTCGTTAGTTGACGGGAATTGAGTAGCTGTTTACCGGCGACCCAAACATCGGTGACTTTATCCCGACTGGCGGCATAGACCAACTGAGATACAACATCAAAAACAGGCTGTGTTTCGATATCCGATAACTTCACCGCAACGATATCAGCTTGTTTTCCCACTTCGAGTGATCCTATTTCCTGGTCTAGTCCTAATGATCTTGCCGCATTGATAGTCGCCATTTCTAGCGCATTATGAGCAGGCACCGCGGCAGCATCTTTGGCTACTGCTTTTGCGAGTAAAGCTGTTTGACGCATTTCTGCAAACATATCCAGATCATTATTTGAGGCAGCGCCATCGGTGCCAATCGTGACATTCACATTATTTTTTTGCAGTTCAGCAACGGGGCAAAAGCCACTGGCCAGTTTTAAATTAGACTCAGGACAATGAGCGATGTGAACACCCGCTTCGGCGCACCATGTGATTTCTTGGTCATTAAGTTGTGTCATATGCACACCGAGTAGTCGGGGCGAGAGCAGGCCGATTTGTTTCAAACGCTCAAGCGGCCTAACCCCAAACTCTGCAATGCTCTGTGATATTTCATCTGCTGTTTCGTGAATATGCATACTGATCGGCATATCCATTTCTTCAGCATTGGTAATGATTTGCTCCAGTGTTTTGTCTGCGACAGTGTATGGGGCATGCGGTGAATAAATCGTATTAATCCGTGGGTGATGACGATAGTGATCGTGTAATTGATGGCCTTTATGTAAATATTCTTCTACTGAGCTAGCCCAGTTTGTCGGAAACTCAATAACAACAATACCTAGACTGGCTCGAAGTCCTGATGTATCAACAACTCTGGCCGTGGCTTCCGGAAAAAAATACATATCGTTGAAATAGGTAGTGCCACCCCGAATCATCTCTGCAATGGCCAGTGCACTGCCCGTTTCCACAAACGGATCGCTAACAAAGGCTTTTTCTGCGGGCCAGATATGATCATTCAGCCAAGTCATTAAAGGTAAGTCATCAGCCAGTCCCCTAAACAGCGACATGGGGGTATGGGCATGGTTATTGATTAAACCAGGTATTAAACAATGCTCATTCAGATCATGTGTAGCATTTGCAGAGTAAAGCTGTTTTGCCTGTTGCTGTGGCAGAAGCGCTAAAATACGTGCATCCTTGATAATGATGGCGTGGTTTTCTAACACGGTCTGGTCTTCAGTGACGGGGACTAACCAGCGTGCGTTAATTATCAGATCGACATTTTCCATAGGGTTTGATTATACCGTTGAGCTGAATGAAAACCTATTCTAATCAATTATCATGACAAACCAATCACAACTAAAATTCATCAAGCATCACAGGAGCTTGTTTTGACCAAACTATTGCAGACTATTGAGCCAATTTTATGGCGTGATGAACGACTTCATTTATTGGACCAACGTGTTTTACCACATAAAGAAAATTGGTTGGAATTTCATGATTCCGATGCCGTCGCTGAAGCCATTAAAACGATGGTGGTCCGTGGTGCCCCAGCTATTGGTGTGACTGCTGCTTACGGTGTGGTGTTGGCAGCAAGAGAAGCTTGGTTTAGTGCTGGAGAAAACTGGCAGGAGGCAATCAATCCACCACTCAAAAGATTAGCTGCATCACGTCCTACCGCAGTGAATCTGTCGTGGGCGATTGATCGTATGAAGACAGCCTCTGCATCATTGTCTAAATATGAGTCACCAGAACCCGCCTTGTTAACATTTGCTCAGCAGATACATCAAGAAGACGTCAAAGCCAATAGAACCATGGGGCAATATGGTGCTGACTTGCTGGATAATGACAGTATTGTGCTGACACATTGTAATGCTGGTGCGCTTGCCACTGCTGGTTTTGGCACGGCCCTGGGCGTTATTCGGCAAGGTTTTATCGATGGAAAAATTGAGCATGTTTACGTGGATGAAACCCGTCCATGGTTGCAAGGTAGCAGACTGACAGCATGGGAGCTTATGCAGGAAGGGATTCCTATGACCTTACACGCCGATGTCGCCGCTGGTGCGTTGATGGCGAGTGGTCAATTAGACTGGGTCATTGTTGGCGCTGACAGAATTGCCTCAAATGGTGATACAGCCAATAAAATTGGTACTTACTCATTAGCCGTATTAGCAAAATATCATGGGGTGAAAGTGATGGTGGTGGCACCCACCACAACAATTGATTGGTCAATTGATAATGGGAGTCAAATTCCGATTGAACAACGCACGGGTTCAGAAGTCTCAGAAATAGATGGACGTGCTATTGCACCCGCAGAGGTTCATGTATCGAATCCGGCGTTTGATGTCACACCGGCAGAATTAATCGATGCCATTGTGACAGAGTCAGGCGTGGTAAGGTCGCCTTCAAAAGAAAATATGAAGCAACTAAAAAGTGAGGAGGAAAAATGACACAAACAGCATTAGTGACTGGAAGTAACCGGGGAATTGGTTTAGAACTCTGTCGTCAGCTTGCCGCAAAAGGCATGCATGTTATTGCAACCTGCCGCAAAGCCTCATCTGAATTAACGTCCCTGAATGTCGAAATTATTGAAGATGTGGAAGTCAGTGAGCCTAAAAGCTTAGCAAAACTGGCTGATTCATTAGGGAACAGAAAAATTGACTGGCTAATCAATAATGCGGGTATTGCCGGTGGCATTGGTCTTGGGCAAATTGATGATAATGCGATCGATGATTTTGTCAGAATGTATCGTGTTAATAGCCTTGGACCATTACTGACCACTCAGGCTTTATTAAATCATCTGGGACAGGGTAGTAAAGTTGGTATTATTACCAGCCGCATGGGCTCGATTGATGATAATGACTCGGGTGGTAGTTATGCGTATCGAATGTCGAAATCAGCGGTGAATGCCGCCGGGAAATCATTATCAATTGATCTCAAACCCAAAGGCATTGCTGTCGCCATCCTGCATCCAGGTTGGGTAAGAACGGATATGACCGGACATGGTGGATTGATTGATCCAGATGAATCAGCAGCAGGTCTCATCCAACGTATGGAAGAGTTAACACTCGAAACCAGTGGCACTTTCTGGCATACCAATGGTGAAAAATTACCTTGGTAATACAGCAACGTTAGATGTATTCGTATCCTGAATTAACTGTTGAGCAGCAGGCGACATTGCCGGTGTTACGTGCACCGGCATTAGCCTTGGATGCACAATTTCCTGATAGCACGCACCAGCTTTGGCAGTGTGATACCGCTGATGGCATGATGATCTTAAAAGTCTGTCACCAATCGCGAGTGCAAGACTCAACGTTTTGGTTGGGGATGAATCATCTGTTTCAACTCGACTTTCCACAGTCTTTAGCTCGTACCCAAATCATCAGTCAATTTCTACAACGAGAGGGCGGTTTTAGCGTACCCGATGTGGTGGCTGAACAGGCAGGGCAGTATGTATTGGTGCGTTACCTGGAAGGCATAGATCTGACGGCAGAAAAAGTCGATAACACTGTGGTGACACAGCTTGCTCATCACTGGGGCAAACTGCATCAACAAATATCATCTCAATGGGGTGGTCTCGATAACCCCGTATTCAATGCGAATGATTGGCCTGTACGACTGGAGAAGACGATTCAGTTTTTATCTGGCCGCAGTGATATCTCGATCCCTGCTGATACGTTAAAACTCAGCTATGAACAATGTCGAAGACTATCAGCTCAACAGTTTGTGCCGATCATGCCGGATTTTCGCTGGGACCAACTGCGCCAGTGTGAAAATCATCAATTAGCCGTGGTGGATTTGGATGCCTTTGTCAGAGCACCCCGTGAAGTTGAGTGGGTAATACTTGAATATCTGCTGAGCCCTCAGCAAGCGAAACATTTTGTCGAAGCCTATTCACAATATCAGCCCATCCCTGATCTTACGAACTGTCGCTTAAGCTACCGTTTACTTTTGTTTTTGATGAATATTCTTGGTGAAACCGATTTGCGAAACTGGCTTGAGCAGCCCATCTTATTTAAATAAATCACGCAGCTCTTGGATCGCAAGGCCATTTAGACTCTCCAGCTTTAAGGCGGCAACATCATAGTGTGGTAAGTGATAATTGGCTTTTGACGGAACAACAACAGTGCGGATACCGGCACCAATAGCGGCCGTCATACCGGTGACAGAATCTTCAAAAGCGATGGTGTGGTTGGCTTGGGCGTTAATGCGTTCCAGAGCCAGTTGGTAGATAGCAGGATGGGGTTTGCCTTGTTCCACGTGATCATCGGCGACATAACTATCGAATAATGCTGTGATATCTAGTCTTTCCAGTACCACAGGAACAAGACGGGCCGGAGCATTAGTCGCTAGACCAATTTTCAGCTTGTGTTGTTTGAGTTGTTCCAACAGGTAATGAACACCCGGCAGTGGCTGGCCTTGCGTGGCGGTTAATAAGGCAACTTCATCGATGACATCATTTTCGACCTGTTCCATCGCGTCCTGACTGAGTGACAGGCCTGCATGATGCAGCCAGAATTCGGTTGCTTCACGCGTAGTCATGCCCATGGTTTTAGCCGATAGCGCATCGGTGATTTCAATACCAAGTGCAGAAAATACACGTTTTTCAGCTTGTTTCCAGAAAGGTTCTGAGTCAATCAGCAGCCCATCCATATCAAAAATAACAGCTTGCATTTAGTGAGTCCGAGGTATCGGCTGTTTATGGTATAGCTTGATCCAGTTGGCAAAACCTATCATTGCCAGCACGGTGTAGATTGAGAATAACACCACGGTGGCATAGTAACCCGTTTGGAAATACAACACGACGGATGCCGCATCAATAATGATCCAATAAAACCAGTTTTGCAGCACTTTTCTGGCCATCAACCAGGTATTCATTACAGAAAAGATGGTAATGCTGGCATCAAGGTAGGGACGTTGTGAGGCTTCATTCTTGTCCAGATAATAAGCCAGCAGCAAGCTGATGATGGTGCCTGATACAATAAATAGTAAGTTGGCATTAAATGACCAGTTGTGAATTACCAGCTCATCATTATTTTGCTGATGTCGCCGCCACAAAACGAAGCCATATACCGCCATGCCCATATAATAAAAATTTAGCAAAGCTTGCATAGGCAGCTGACCTTCCCAAAATAACACGGTATAGATCAACGTACTGATAAACGCCATGGGCCAACACCATTGCGATTCCCGAGCCGCCAGAATGACATAAGCCATGCCCAGCAAGGCAGCAAATACCTCCCAGCCGGATAACGCCAGCAGGCCATTTATCATGGCATCTATCATGAGTCTTTTCGCCTAATCTTCAATGTGGTAACGATCGTTACCGATCATTTTCAGGACAAATACACTGTGTGGTAGTTGCTCAAAAACGGCTTCAATCTCGGTATCCATGGCATCCATCACATCACGGTATTCACCAAAGATTTGTGTGCTCAGATTATTCCGTGAAATATTCAGCTTTGGATTGTCTTCCAGCTTTTTAATAAATGCCAGAATAGGTTCAACAAATTGTTCGGTGAGTGGGTAGAGACTGATATCAACAGAAACGCGCATATATGATTCCTTAAAAAAATAAAAAGAGGGCTTAGATAAGCCCTCTAGTCTGATTAGTAGTCGTAGCTAAGCGTTAGACCAACAACTCTTGGATCACCATATTGAGTGTAGGTTTCTTCAGCATATGATTTTGATGGGTCGATACCAAAGTAAAAGCCACGAGTGTAGTAGTCTTTATCGAATAAGTTACGTCCCCATAAGGTGACTTTCCATTGATCCTTTTTGTATTCGACACTGGCATTGTATAGAACATAAGAGTGGGATTTTGCATTGTGGCTGTTTGAGTAGTAAAACTCGTCTTTACCTTCCATGTCCGCTTTAAAAGTCCAACCTGGAGCAAAGTAATACTCACCACCCAGATTAAATTGGTAGGCAGGTGCGTGAGCAATTCTTCGACCGCTTAGTTTAGTGCCTTCTTCTAATAACCTGGGATTTTCATAATCTTCAAGTTTTGCATCCAATAGCCCTAGAGAAGCAATCACACGATATTTTTCGTTAATGGACCAGTTTAACTCTGCTTCGAGACCAATGTTTCTAACTCTGTCAGCATTCACAAAATAATCAACAAAGTCGGTACCACTGCCCGATGTCTTTGGTACTCGAATCGAGCTTTTTATTTGGGCATCGCTTCTACGTGTATAGAAGGCTGTAATAGAAGTGATAAGGTCTCCATCAAGCCAAAAAGATTTTAAACCAGCTTCAAGGTTCCATAACGACTCAGTATCAAAAGAACGTAGATCATCGCTGATTCTAGGTTCGACGTTTATACCTCCAGCTTTGTAACCTCGAGATAAAGTCGTGAAGGCCATGTGATCCTCATTAAGATGATATTCAAGACCTAGCTTTCCACCAAACATCCAGTCGTTTGGATCATCTTTAAGTCCTGCAGAATCTTTATAGTCTGCATCCCAATACTCAGCGCGTAACCCGCTAATTAGTTTGAGATCTTCTGTCAGAGCGGTATCCAATTGACCATATACAGCGGTGTTTAGTGTTTTATAGGCATTTTTTGTGACAAATCCTGTTACAGCATCACTATTAATAGCATTTGAATAATAAGTACGATCCAAGTTCTGACGTTGTTCTGAAATATATAGTCCAACTGTCCAATCCGTCGTATCAGCAAAAACACGTCCATTCTCATTTGATAATGCACGGAATTCTAAAGCGGTGTTTTCACGTTTACGCTTATATTGATCGAAACCACTATAAGGACAGGTGAATGCATCGTTAGAGTCATCGGAGTCTACACAGGTGGCATCAACTGGAAATTGTGATTTATAAGACCAGTCATCATCGTAACTATATTCAAGATTGGATTTTGAATAACTGAGGCTGGATTGTAATTGAACTTTGTCATTAGCATGGTAATCTGCTTTTAAAGCAAAGGCATTAGTATTTTGAGCATCCTTACCTGGCTGGTCTGAAAAAGTGTTGCGACTGTTATCAAGTGTGAATGCATCGTAACCATTGTCAATATTGAGATGCAATACGTTAAGATCGATAGTCAGGTCATCAGTGGCAAGCCATTTTAGGTGGCCTCTGGCAGTGATTTCATCACGGTTTTGAGTATTATCTCTACCTAAAAAGTCGTTATCCATGTAGCCATCAGACTTATAGCTGTGAACAGAAAAACGACCAAGCAAAGTATTATCAATTAATGGACCACCAACAGCGATACCTTCAGCATGAGTATTATAAGTGGCTAAAGTTGATTCAAACTTCATAGCAAGATCATTTGTCGGTTCAGTACTTTTCAAGTTGATGGTGCCCGCCATTCCGTTTGCACCATAACGTGTGCCTTGAGGACCACGCAAAATCTCGACTGACTCAATATCAAATAGAGTTGCAGCACCACCACTTCGGCTAAAGTCGATGCCATCGATATACATACCTACCGAAGGGTTGAGTGGTGCTTGGAACTCACTTCGTTCACCAATACCGCGAATCTGAAAATACTGGCCTCGTGACGCACCGCTGGAGACATTGACATTAGGAGCGAGGTTAAGAACGTCCTCAATATGTTGAGCGCCACGAGATTCGATGGTGTCTTGATCGATCGTCGTTAAACTAATCGGGGTGTCATGCGCATCGTTAGGACGAAAGTCTGCACTGACGATCATCGATGGTAAGTCAGCTGGGGTGACTTCCGCCAAGGCCACTGGCGATGACATAGCCGTTGAAACAGCTATGGCAAGTGTTTTTACTTTCATGGTTATCCTTTTTTGAATCAAAAAGGACAGGGGAATAAATCGAGAGACACCAACGCGGTGTAGATGAAGATCTATTTCAGCCTGTCCCTACGCCAGTATTAACTGGATCAGGTTCATCGGGTCCGCTCTTTAAACGAGCATCTCAGGCTTTCGCCACCCCGAGGCATCATTCCTTATATTTATGCAGTCACATCCTGTGAATGGTAATTATTCTATTGTAATTACACTCTTTTTTCTAGCGAAAAGCTTGTTACGGTATTTATTTGGCGGGTTTGATACTGGCTATGCACTGAGGGCATACACGTAGACGGCTATTGATACGTTGCGTGGCGATTAAATCTTGTTGTGTTTCATAACAACGGGGGCAATAAAATACTGATTCCTGACCGCGACGATAACACCCCGATGAACCATCTAATTCAGGTTTAGCGAGGTATTCCCCCGATAATAATGTATCGGGTAAAACAGTCACTAATTGCTCAATTTCAGTATTGAGTTCAGACAGTAAATAGTGATGTTCCTCAGAGATAATGTTTTCAAGCTGCTTTATTAGCTGTCTTATTTTGGTATAGGAAGGTGATGTGTTCATTGATGATCCCAGTGAAAGTGAACTAAACAGATTATCTTGGCAGATTTAAAGACTGATGGCTTTTTCAACAGTCTTTTTATCAAGATGAGCCGCAAAAAACTCGATAAAGGCATACATATAACTTCGAAGATAACTGCCTTTACGAATACCCATGTGGGTAACACTGGGTGGAAATAAGTGCCTGGCATCCAGTGCCTGAAGAGGCGCATCTTTGTCAGGATCAAATGCCATGCTGGCGATAATCCCAATCCCCATTTCTAATTCAACGTAGGTTTTGATGACGTCGGCATCAGTCGCCGTAAAAATAACGTTAGGATGCAAGCCTTTTTCAATAAAGGCCTGATCTTGTTTGGCGCGGCCAGTAAAGCCCATCACATAGGTCAGAATTTCATATTGCGCGATATCTTCCAGACATAACTTTTTCACCGACAATAACGGGTGTTCAGGCGGAACAACAACACAACGATTCCATTCATAACAAGGCAGAATAGCCAATGATTCGAATTGAGCAAGCCCCTCTGTTGCAATGGCCAAATCGATTTTGCCTGTCGCTGCCATTTCGCCGACTTCGGTCGGCGTGCCTTGCACCATATTTAAATGAATATTCGGGTAGTGTTCGGAGAATTTTTTAATGGCACTAGGTAAGGCATAACGGGCCTGGGTGTGTGTTGTACCAATTGATAAAGTACCGGATTGTTCGGTTTTACTATCCGCTACTAACTGACGAATATTGTCGACATCCTGCAAGACTCTCTCAGCCATCTCTATGACAGACTGACCAATCGGGGTAATGCCGGTTAATCGTTTACCGTGTCGTTCGAATATCTGTAATCCAAGCTCATCTTCCAGTAACTGCACCTGATTACTGACGCCGGGTTGTGAGGCGTGTAATGCATTTGCTGCAGCAGAGATACTCAGATCCCTTCTGGCTATTTCACGGACATATTTTAATTGCTGAAGCTTCATCTATATATGATTTAGTTATAAAGATAGTCAATAATATTCATTGATAGAATATTACGCTTTGGTAAACTTGTCAGCATTTTCGTAATACATAAGGCGTAAAACAAATGGAATGGGGCTTTCTTCTTGCTGGACTATTTGTCGGCATTATGGTCGGCATGACCGGTGTGGGAGGCGGGTCTTTAATGACACCCATACTCATTTTTATTTTTCATGTGCAACCAGCTATTGCTGTTGGTACGGATTTGTTATTCGCAGCGATCACCAAAGCAGGTGGTATCTGGTCTTACTGGCGTCATGGCGTAGTCAAATGGCATATCGTATGGCGTCTGGCTGCGGGCAGTATTCCAGCAACACTGGCAACGTTGTGGTTTATGAATGCAACAGGAATGCATGATGGCAACCACAATGAAATTATTACAAAAGCGCTCGGGGTAGCGTTGATTTTGACCTCTAGCGCATTATTACTCAAAGCGCCTTTAGGCAGATTATTGCGTTCACAGGAAAGTCATCCTGTGGTGAGTGCGCTTTATGATATTCGCGAAAATGAATTAAATAAGGCCATGATTACGGTCATAACTGGGGCACTGCTTGGTGTAATGGTCACGCTCTCATCGGTGGGAGCCGGGGCGCTTGGTGCAGTGATTTTGTTGTTTTTGTATCCACGCCTGAAAGGGGTGGAAATTGTGGCGACGGATATTGCTCATGCAGTGCCACTGACATTTGTAGCAGGTCTCGGGCATTCTGCCGTGGGCACGGTAGACTGGTCCTTATTAGTGTATTTATTAGCTGGATCATTACCAGGCATTTTTATTGGTACGCATCTAGGGGTTCGTATTTCGGATCACATTATGCGTCCATTGCTGGCCGTCATACTTGTATTGGTGGGGATAAAATGTCTGATATAAAGCAAGTCGATTTAACCCTGTTTGGCTGCCCGATGCACTATATCAAAGCCAGAGAAGCCTTGCAGAAACTGGCATTAGAACAGTCAATAGATCTACTGGTGAATACTGGTGATGCCGTGGATGAAGTATTCAACAGCTTAACCCAGGATGGGCAGCAGTGTGAGATCACCTCAACAGAGGGATTAACCACAACAATTCGTGTGAGAAGAAAACAATGAATGAAATAAAACCGGCTCTAGCCGCCAAAATTGATGCTGTCATCGCAGTGTTAAAAGATATTGAACAGAATTATCTCCCTGCCACGCTGGCAACCAGCTTTGGTGCGGAAGATATGGTGCTGATGGATTTAATCTGCAAACATGCACCGGGCATCGACATTTTCACTCTTGATACTGGGCGTTTGCCAAAAGAGACGTATGAGCTGATGCAAACGTTGAATAAACACTACGATAAAAAAGTCGACGTGTTTTTCCCCAACACCGCCGATGTTGAATTATTTGTCACCAATAACGGACCAAATGCATTTTACGACAGTGTTGAATTAAGAAAACAATGCTGTGGTATCAGAAAAGTAGTGCCGTTGAATCGTGCTTTATCTGGCAAAAAAGCCTGGATTACCGGCATGCGCCGTTCACAGTCGGTCACTCGTGCTGAGTTACCCGTGTCTGAGTGGGATGATGATCACGGCTTACAGAAATTCAGTCCTTTAACGGACTGGTCAAATGGCAATGTATGGGCTTATTTAAGAGCTAATGATGTGCCTTATAACAAATTACACGATGAAGGTTACGCCAGTATTGGCTGTGCGCCTTGTACGCGAGCTATCACCATGGGCGAAGATATTCGTGCCGGACGCTGGTGGTGGGAAGATCCAGAAAATAAAGAATGCGGCTTGCATGTCAAATCTAACTAACGAGAAAGATAATGACTGAAAAACAATTAACACACTTAAAGCAGTTGGAAGCAGAAAGCATCCATATAATGCGTGAGGTGGCTGCTGAGTTTGAGAATCCAGTAATGCTGTATTCAATTGGTAAAGACTCAGCCGTCATGTTGCACTTAGCGATGAAAGCTTTCGCGCCGGGTAAACCCCCATTTCCATTGATGCATATCGATACCACATGGAAATTTAAGGAAATGATCAAGTTCCGTGATGACCGGGCAAAAGAACTGGGTTTGGAACTGTTGGTTCACACCAACGAAGAAGGGCGTGCGGCGGGCATTAATCCATTCGATCATCCTCGTTATACCGACATCATGAAAACTGATGCCTTAAAACAAGCGCTGGATAAATACGGTTTTGATGCGGCATTTGGTGGGGCTCGCCGTGATGAAGAAAAGTCACGTGCTAAAGAGCGTGTTTATTCATTCCGTGATAAGAACCATCGTTGGGATCCCAAAGCGCAACGACCAGAACTGTGGAATATCTATAACAGTAAAGTGAATAAAGGTGAAAGCATTCGTGTTTTCCCTCTGTCAAACTGGACTGAGCTGGATATCTGGCAATACATTTATCTAGAACAAATTCCAATTGTGCCGCTTTATTATGCTGCTGAACGTCCGGTTGTTGACTACAACGGTCTGACCATCATGGTCGATGATGATCGTATGCGTATTCCTGAAGGGCAGGAGCCACGCATGGAGAAAGTACGTTTCCGTACTTTAGGTTGTTATCCGTTAACGGGCGCGGTGAAATCATCAGCAGACACCTTGCCTGAAATTATTCAGGAAATGTTGCTAACCACGACATCTGAGCGTCAGGGGCGTGCGATTGACCATGACCAAGCGGGTTCTATGGAGAAGAAAAAACAAGAGGGTTATTTCTAGATGACTACTGAATCAAGTTCATATCAATCAGATAGCCTGATTGCCACAGATATTGAAGCGTATCTGAAGCAGCATGAAAATAAAGAAATGTTGCGTTTCTTAACATGCGGTAATGTGGATGATGGTAAAAGTACCCTGATTGGCCGTCTTCTACATGACTCGAAGATGATCTATGAAGATCAACTGGAAGCCGTCACACGTGATAGTGCCAAGTCTGGTACTACGGGTGAACAGGTGGATTTAGCTTTATTGGTAGATGGTTTACAGGCGGAGCGTGAGCAAGGCATTACCATTGACGTTGCTTACCGTTATTTTTCTACCACCAAACGTAAATTCATCATCGCCGACACACCGGGGCATGAGCAGTACACGCGTAATATGGCAACAGGGGCATCCAGCTGTCAGTTAGCGGTTATCCTGATTGATGCACGTTATGGGGTTCAAACACAGACGCGCAGACATAGTTTTATTGCCTCATTGTTAGGCATTAAACACGTGGTTGTTGCCATCAATAAAATGGATTTGATGGATTATAGTCAGGAAGTGTTTGATAACATCCGTCACGACTACACTGAGTTCTCACGTGAGTTAGAACTGGAAGATATTCACTTTGTGCCGATGTCTGCGTTGGTGGGTGATAACGTCGTTAACCGCAGTGAAAAGATGGACTGGTATCAAGGACAAACCTTGATGGAGATTCTGGAAACGGTTGATGTTGATAAAGATCCCAACTTCGATGATATGCGTTTCCCTGTGCAGTTTGTGAATCGTCCAAACCTGAACTTCCGTGGTTATTGTGGCACTCTGGCATCGGGTATTTTGAAGCCAGGTGATGAAGTGACAGTGTTGCCGTCAGGTAAAGAAAGTAAAGTAAAAGCGCTTGTCACTTACGATGGCGACTTGGATCATGCTGTGCCGGGTGAAGCCATTACTGTCACATTAGAAAATGAAATTGATGTCAGCCGCGGCGATATGCTTGTTCATAGTAATCATCATCAACCACATGTATCAAGCCAGTTTAAAGCAATGGTTGTGTGGATGACCGAGCAACCATTAGTGTCAAACAAGCAGTACAGTATTAAAGTTGGTGTCAGTGATGCGGGTGGTTCCTTAACTGGGATTGACTATCAAATTGATGTGAATACGCTGGAGCATAATAAAGTCAGCGAACTCAAACTAAATGAAATTGGTTTGTGTGAATTTTCACTGAATAAACCGGTTGTGTTTGATTCATATAAACGCAATCGTACTACTGGTGCCTTCATCATTATTGATCGTCTGACGAATGTGACCATTGGTGCCGGTATGATTACGGATGCCGTTTCAGGTAGTCATGAAGTCGTGGCTGCAGGTGAGTTTTCTGCTTTTGAATTAGAGTTGAATGCACTGATTCGTAAACATTTCCCTCACTGGGATGCCAAAGATTTGAATCAACTTCTCAAATAAAAGCACGATAAAATCTTATCGCAGAATAAAGCCAGTCAGTGTTTGCTGACTGGCTTTATTGTGTCCGTTAAAAATATATAAATCGTTTTTGTCGATTAATAGGAACATAATAAACAATTATACAAATCGTTTTAAGCTGGATAGACTTTGTTGTGTGCAATGAATTTGCTCAACATAATTAGCAGCAGCAAGGAATAAATGATGACTAAAAAAGTTTTGACGACATCAGCAGGAGCCCCTGTCTCTGATGATAATAACAGTATCAGTGTCGGACCAAGAGGACCTTTGACTTATGACAACCACTACACCTTCGAAAAATTGGCTCACTTCAACCGTGAGAGAATTCCTGAACGCGTGGTCCATGCACGTGGTACCGGGGCTTACGGAACCTTTACCCTCACCAAAAGTTTAAAAGAATTTACCATTGCTGATTTCTTGCAAAATGAAGGTAAAAGAACGGATGTGTTTATTCGTTTCTCGACAGTAGGTGGTGGTCAGGATTCACATGATTTCGCCCGTGACCCACGTGGCTTTGCCATAAAGTTTTATACCAAGCAAGGTAACTACGATATGGTGGGGAATAATACTCCAGTGTTTTTCTTGCGTGATCCAAGTAAGTTTCCGGACTTTATTCACTCACAGAAAAAGAATCCGCGTACCAACTTGCCAGATCCTCGCATGGCTTATGAGTTCTGGGCTAATTATCCTCAGGCCTTACATCAGGTCACTATTTTGATGTCTGATCGGGGGATTCCGGCTTCATACCGTAATATGAATGGGTACAGCTCTCATACTTATAGCTTCTGGAATGAAAAGGGCGAACGGTTTTGGTTTAAATGGCACTTTAAAACCAATCAGGGCATCAAAACGCTACGAGCAGAAGAAGCGGCAGTAGCGGATCCTCATGGGGCACAACAGGATTTGGTGGAGGCCATTGACCGTGGAGATTTCCCAAGCTGGACGGCAAAAGTGCAGATCATGACGGAACAGAAAGCGCGTGATGCGGAGGTTAATCCGTTTGATTTAACCAAAGTATGGCCGCATGATGAATTTCCACTGATTGAGGTGGGTCAGCTAGAGTTGAACCGTAATGTGGATAATTATTTTGCTGAAACCGAACAAGCGGCTTTTGCACCAAGTAACTTTGTGCCGGGTATTAGTTCATCACCTGACAAAATGTTGCAAGGAAGGCTGTTAGCGTATCAGGATGCTCATCGTTATCGAGTGGGGGTGAACTACAATCAGTTACCTGTTAATGCGGCAAAATGTCCGGTCAATCATTATCAGCGTGATGGGGCTATGGCGGGCTTGTGCCCGGCGGGTGGACATCATCATCAGACAAGTGGTGCAAACTTTTATCCGAATGATCGTGATGATGGTCCGGCACCGGATCAAGCTGTGGCAGAACCTCCGATGCCTGTGGAAGCGGGGGCCTGGTTGGATCGCTTTGATACTGATGAAGAGGATCATTACACACAAGCGGGCAATTTGTTCCGTATTATGAGTGACGATCAAAAACAACAATTAGCAAATAATATTGCTGGTGGACTTGGGCAGTGTGATGCCTCTGTTCAACAACGTATGTTAGCTCAGTTTGAAAAGGCTGATCCGGACTATGCTGCCAGAGTAGCGGCTGCACTACAGGCTTAAATAGTCTGAAACTAAAGGGGCGTTAAATACGCCCCTTTATTTATTGGATAAGTTGCTTGATGCTGCTTAGTTGTTCACGCCAGATGATCTGTTTTTTCTCTAAAGAAATAGCCGCATTAGCAGGACTGGTGGATGGCAGACGAGATGTCGTGATGTTCTGCCATGGTTTTTCTAAGCTCGCCTGAACGTATTTCATATAAATTTGTTCTGCTTTAGCACCATTAAAAAACACAGCCTGAATATTGGGATGAGCCTGAAAAAAGGAATTAAAGTCGTTGGCTTCAATAGAGTCAGGCGCAATATTGCTATCCAGGCTGCCTGATCTGTCGCAGGCCTTTAACACATCCCACACTGCTACGCGATGTTGCGTCAGCAGTTCACAACGTTGCTGATATGGCCAGCTTTTTTCAATAGCAAACAGACTTTGCATAATTGACCAGAAAGCATTGCGTGGATGAGCATAATATTGCTGTTGCCGAAGTGATTCTAATCCCGGCATAGAACCGAGAATGAGAATTTCAGCTGAAGGCTTGGCGATCGGTGGAAAGCTGTAACAGCGAGATTCATGAGCTGACATTATTGATACAACTGACCCTTGTAGCGTATCCAGCCATGAGGATGTTTATTGTCAGGATCATGATGAGTCCAATGAATGACACCGCCTTTGTCATTCCACTCATATTCACCAAAAACATGTACTTCATCGCCGACTTTCAGAGCGTCAATACGTGGTGCCAGATCAATATTATGAGCAATCAGGACCGTCAGCTTATCCGGCAGCGTGATAATAAAACGCTGATGACGACTGCCTTTAGTATCGTCTGGGAGAATGCGACTAACGACGCCACTGACTTCAACCAGAACATCACTTTTTTGCTGTTGGTAAAGTGACGAAATCGATGTGGCTTCAGGACTGTTAACATTTTTATTGTGTGGCTGATAATGACTGGCTCCCCAAATCAGAAAGCCAAAAGCGATCACCAGCCATAAACGTTGTTTTTGTCGACTTGCTTTAGACATGCAAGATTTCCTGATCAAAAAATATATTCAGTATAACCAGTTTACAGTGAATTATAGAGAGCAGTGAGAACAGCAAAACAGATTGACTCAGGAGTGATTAAAACTGAGATTCGCCCGTTAAGTGACGCGCACAATTAAAACTGACAGCAATCACTAGCGATAAAACGATATTTTATGGTCGGATTAAACCATAGAGATGACGGGGTATTAGTCAATTAACTAATATAGATATTGGTATTTATAATTTCCTGTTATATATCGCCAGCGTTATAATAGCGAGTCCGGTATTAAGAGTTTAGAGAGCTTAAATGTATCAATACGATAAGTATGATCAAACGATGGTTGAGCAGCGGGTCGCACAGTTCCGTGATCAAACACGTCGTTTCTTGGCGGGTGAGCTGACCGAAGAGCAGTTCCGTCCTTTACGACTGATGAATGGTTTATATATTCAGATACATGCACCTATGTTGCGTGTTGCTATTCCTTATGGACTGATGTCATCCAAACAAGTTCGTAAAATCGCGGAAGTCTCACGCCGTTACGATAAAGGGTTTGTTCACTTCACTACGCGTCAGAATTTCCAAATGAACTGGCCGAAGTTAGAAGATGTGCCAGATATCCTTGCTGAACTGGCTACTGTACAGATGCATGCCATTCAAAGTAGTGGTAACTGTATTCGTAATACAACGTCTGATCAGTTTGCGGGTATCAATGCCAATGAGATTGAAGATCCACGTCCATGGGCAGAAATTATTCGTCAATGGTCAACCTTTCATCCAGAGTTTGCCTATTTACCGCGTAAATTCAAAATTGCGGTCATCGGTTCTGAAGAAGATCGTGCTGCGACAAAACTACATGATATCGGCTTACATTTAGTCAAAAATCATGAAGGTGAAATTGGTTTCGAAGTGTTAGTTGGCGGTGGTTTGGGACGTACTCCAATCATTGGTCAGCAAATTAGACCGTTTCTTGAGAAAAAAGATCTGCTGTCTTATCTGGAAGCTATCTTGCGTGTTTATAACCGATTGGGCCGTCGTGATAATAAATACAAAGCGCGTATCAAGATTACTGTTCGTGAGCACGGCATTAATCATATTCGTGAATTGGTTGAAGCCGAATGGGTGCAAATCCGTGACCAGCTTGAATTGAATCAGAAAGAAATTGACCGTGTTAAGTCTTATTTCACTGAACCTGAATATGAAGCTGACGCGGCTGCAGATGAAAGCTATGAAAAAGCACTGGCGGAAGATAAGGCGTTTGCACGTTGGGCTAAACAAAATACGTTTGCTCATAAACAGCCTGGTTATCGTGCCGTTTATGTCTCACTGAAAGCGCCGGGTATTGCGCCGGGTGATGTCACATCTGACCAGCTTGAAGTGATTGCGGATCTGGCTGATGAATTCAGCTTCGGTGAAGTTCGTTCAACCCATAACCAAAACCTGGTTTTTGCTGATGTAAAACAAGCAGATTTGTATGCGTTATGGTTAAGACTCGAAGCAGATAATCTGGCAACGCCAAATATTAATACACTCACTGACATTATTTGCTGCCCAGGCCTGGACTATTGCGGTCTGGCGAATGCTAAATCAATTCCTCTATCGAAACAGATCGCGGAACGGTTTGGAGATCTGGATTATCTGTATGATTTGGGTGATATCAAGATCAAGTTCTCAGGCTGCATGAATGGATGTGCTCATCAAAGTGTTGGTCATATCGGTATCCTGGGTGTCGATAAAAAAGGTGAAGAGTGGTATCAATTCACGCTTGGTGGCAGTTCAGAAGCTGATGCATCATTAGGTGAACGTTTAGGTAAGGCTATTCCTAAAGAAGAAGTCGTTGATACTGTGGGTCATTTACTGGATGCTTATGTTGATTTACGCCATGAGGATGAGTCATTCCTGGCCACTGTCCGTCGTTTAGGTGTTGATCCATTCAAGGAGCGTGTATATGCAGATAATTAAAGATCGTGAAATCGTCGAAGATAATTGGACACATCTGGATGATGATGCAGATCTGGTTGCTGGCAATATTACCGTCTCCTTAGCTCGTTGGCAGGAACAACATGAAACACTGGTCAAGCATAAAGGTGAACTGGGTTTACGTTTAAGTGGTGATGACCCTCTGGAAGAAGTAGTTCCGGATTTGATTCATTTTTCGTTAATTGTGTTGGTTTTCCCTGCGTTTACAGACGGACGCTGTTATTCCTTCGCTCGTTTATTACGTGAGCGTTATGGCTTTAAAGCTGAAATCCGTGCACAAGGTGATGTATTACATGATCAGCTGTTTTATATGTCACAGTGCGGAATTAATAGTTTTGAACTGGCGAATCCAAATCGCATCGACAAGGCATTGACCGCTTTTGATGACTTTAGTGAAAGTTATCAAGCCACAGTGTTGCGTCCTGAACCGCTCTATCGTCGTCGTTAGGTTTCAGTTCTCGTCTATATGGCTGTATATGCGATTGGTGATGTTCAGGGCTGTTACGATGAGTTAGTCAAAATGCTGGATCGAATTCAGTTCGATCCAGCTGATGATCAGATATGGTTGGCTGGTGATCTTGTCAACCGAGGGCCTAAATCCGCTGAAGTCTTGAGATTGGCAAAACAGCTGGGCAATAGTTGTGTCGCCGTTTTAGGAAATCACGACCTGCATTTACTGGCTAATGCTGCCGGTGTGATTGAGTATCAACACCATCTGGACACGATTGAGCAAATCCTCTCAGCACCTGACAGAGATGAGCTTATCGATTGGTTAAGACAACAGCCCTTGTTTTATCACGATCCCGCTATTGATTTTAGTATGGTACATGCGGGTATTCCGGCCGAATGGTCAGTAAAGGAATCACTGGCGCGCGCGGCAGAAGTTGAAACCGTATTAAAGAGTGATAACTGGCGCGATTTTTTTCAGCATATGTATGGTAATAAACCTAAACGCTGGACACCGGAGCTGAGAGGTTGGGACAGATTACGCTTCATTACCAATTGTTTTACCCGGCTGCGTTATTGTCATGAAGATGGCCGAATCGCCTTAAAGTTTAAAGGGGCACCGGAAGATAAACCGCTGCATCAACGTCCCTGGTTTGAAATGCCCAATCGGTTAACAGCCAATGACCGTATTGTGTTTGGGCATTGGTCTACCCTGGGGGTGGGTCGTTATGGCAATGTGTTTTCATTAGACAGTGGCGCTGTGTGGGGAGAAACACTGACGGCAGTCCGGATTGATCAAGAGCCATATGAATGGATAACGGTTGAAGCTGATGCGGCTAGTTTACCTTTCCCTAAAAAAAAGTCGGATAAAAAGCGGAGACGTTGGCTGTAGGTATTGGTTCGCCACTGCTCTGTGAAAATGAGTACAATATATTTCATATTGATTAATTTCTGGATTAAAAATAATGAGTGATGTCACGAGCTATTCCGCTGACGTATTTGCGAAAGGCGAGGAGATGGGGACTGACACTCACCTTTTCAGCGTTGCTAAGGCAGCCACTGGAGTGATTGAAATGGTTAATGGTTTAAAACAAATTGAGGCTGGCAAATAAATGGCCACGGGATTACCCAGAACAAAAGCACGCCGAGCGGCTGTACAAGCGCTCTATCAGGCTCAAGTCAATGGTGAAGCACCACAAAAAGATACACTTGAGTTTGTTACCGCCGAATATGCTGACAAGATTGATAAGAAATATTTTGTGACGTTAATCGATGGTACGCTCAAGTATCAGGGCGAAATTGACGCTGAGCTCACCAAAGTGATTGATCGTGACCTGGACAAAATTGACCCTGTTGAAGTGTCGGTTTTACGTTTAGCCGTGTTTGAATTTATGCATTTGCCGGAAATACCTTACCGCGTTGTGCTCAATGAAGCTGTTGAATTAGCCAAATCATTTGGTGGTGAACAAGGCCATAAATACGTCAACGGTGTATTAGATAAAATGGGCGCGCGTCTGCGCACGCATGAACATCAGGCAGCAAAAGCTGCACGTCAAAAGAAATAATTAAGCTCAAGGCCTGAATCCTGCAGGATTCAGGCCTTGATTACTATAAGGTTTCTGTGTGGCTTTAAACGAGTTCTCTCTGATAAAACAGTATTTTGCTGATGCAACGCAAAAACGCCAGGATGTCATTGTTGATATTGGAGATGATTGTGCTGTCTTGTCCTGTCCTGAAGACAGTGATATTGCTATTTCCATTGATACCTTAGTTTCAGGCGTTCATTTTTTTGCCGATGTAGATCCGTTTACACTGGGTCATAAATCACTTGCTGTGGGCTTAAGTGATTTGGCAGCGATGGGAGCAACACCAGCCTGGTTTACACTCGCGTTAACATTACCTGAACTGGATGAAAACTGGTTATCGGCTTTTGCTGAAGGCATGGCTGCATTAGCTAGCCAGCATAATATTCAACTTGTGGGCGGTGATACCACGAAAGGGCCTCTGACCATCAGTATTCAGGTTCATGGGCTGGTGAAAAAAGGCACGCAGCTACGACGCAGTCAAGCAAAGTTATCCGATAAGATTTATGTCAGCGGAACACTGGGTGATGCCGGGGCAGCTTTACAAAAACGTCTATCATCATGGCAACCCTCAGAACTGACAGAACAAGATTGGCTATTCCTCAATAAACGGCTTGAGCAACCAAGCCCAAGACTGGCGATTTCACAAAAAATCTTACCTTTTACTCACGCAGCAATTGATATTTCTGACGGTTTATTAGCTGATCTTGGTCATATTCTGGAGACGAGTGGTAAGGGAGCCAGAATTAATCTCGGTGCTATTCCCTTATCTTCCAGCCTACAAAAAATCGATAGACAACAAGCGCTAAAGTTTGCACTGAGTTCAGGTGACGATTATGAACTCTGCTTTACCGTGGCGGCAGATCAAGTGGCTGCCGTTGAAGCATTAAATCTGGATATTCAACAAATTGGTGAAATTATCGATGAACAGGCCATTGTTCTGCTCGATGACGATGGGAAACCCTCGATATTAGATATCACTAGCAAAGGATATGACCATTTTGCCTAAAGTGACCTTTAAACAATTATTAGAAAGACCAACGGCATTTTTAGCTTATGGGTTTGGTTCAGGTCTTGCACCTAAGGCGCCCGGGACATTTGGCACTTTGGCGGCTATCCCTGTTTTCTATTTGATGCAGTCCTTACCTATGGCGAGTTATCTCTTGCTGACGGTTGTATTTTTTTTCCTAGGCATCTGGTTTTGTCAGAAAACAGTCGACTGGTTACAACAGGATGATCCCTCCGCTATTGTCTGGGATGAAATTGTTGGGTTTCTCATCACTATGATTGCAGCCCCGAGTGGCTGGTTATGGATTTTGTTGGGATTCGTTCTATTCCGGGTATTCGATATTTTGAAACCCTGGCCAGTCAGTCTGGCTGATAAAAGACTGCATGGCGGTTTTGGTGTGATGTTAGATGATGTTATCGCCGGATTATACGCTTTGCTGATACTTCAGCTTATTGCGTATTTTGTCTAATCCGACGATAACCAATATTTATCTTTCTCTACAGGATAGAAGCGGCATCAATCGAGTGATTTTGTGTACCGTGATGGGCAATTTTTAAAGCCCCAAGGGTAGAAGCAATTCTGCCGGTTTCTTGCCAATCTTTACCATGCAAAATACCGTGTAACAGGCCAGCACGATAAGCATCACCGCAACCTGTTGGGTCAACAACCTGAGCCGCTTTCTGACACGCAATATCAATGCGCTTACCTTCAGTATAGATGTAAGAGCCTTCGGCGCCACGGGTGATAATCAATGCCTCAACATGACGAGCGATTTCTTCTTCAGGAAGCCCTGTACGGTCCATGAATAATTGTGTTTCATAATCATTTAAAGCGATATAACTGGCTTGTTCAGCAAAGGCCATCAATTCATCACCATTAAACATCGGTAAGCCCTGACCTGGGTCGAAAATAAAAGGAATACCGGCTGATTTTAATTGTTCAGCATGTTGAATCATGCCATCACGACCATCTGGAGCAATGATAGCCAGTTTAATATCTTTGGCTTCACTGATAGGTGTTTCATGTGCCAGGTTCATGGCTCCGGGGTGGAAAGCTGTAATCTGATTATCATCCTTATCGGTGGTGATAAAGGCCTGAGCCGTGTAATGACCTTGTTTAACATGGACATGATCACGTTTAATATTTTTCGCATCCATCCATTCTGCATATGGCGCAAAGTCAGTTCCTACCGTACCCATTGGCACAGGGTTGTCACCAAGTAGTTTCAGGTTATAGGCAATATTACCAGCACAGCCACCAAACTCACGACGTAACTCTGGCACCAGAAAGGCCACATTTAACATGTGCACTTTGTCCGGCAATATGTGGTTTTTAAACTTATCAGGAAAAACCATAATATTGTCGAAAGCGAATGAGCCACAAATAAGCACTGACATAACTTAACTTTCCTTTATTTCTAGATGGGTAGGGTGGGCCTGAATACTGATTTTTCCTCGCATGAATGCATGCAAGGTATGCCCAATAATTTTATAGCGCCAGCCATGTAATAAAGCACAATCCTGGCCCCGCACCAATGATTCAATATCTTTACGTGTAGCCACTGCAGAAGGGGTGATGGATTGTTCATCACAACTTTTTCTTAATAATGCCATCAACGCATCAATCAGTGCTTCTTGCTGATTACTAAGCGCTGAAGGTCGTTTCAATACAGGCCACTTTTCTTTCGGAATATCTTTTGCTGCGGTGATGACTTTGATGATGGTGTTGCCATACCGGTCTATATCACGCGCTTCTAGGCCACGAATTTTTTTCATTGCATCGAGCGTCATTGGCGTGAAGCGAGCTAAGTCCAGCATCACATCATCTTTCAAAATCCAGCGACGAGGTAAATCAAGCTCAATGGCTCGTTTCTCACGCCAGGCACCGAGTTCTTGCAAGATCACTAATTGCTGACTTTTTAAGCGTCCTGCGCCTTTCACTCTCAGCCAACTTTGTTGTGGATCTTCTTGATAAGTTTCTTTTGCAGTTAATGCCGCAAAGTCATCACTCAGCCACTCCACCCGACCTGTTCGATTAAGTTCATCTACAAGTTGAAGATAGAGTTGTCGAAGATATCTGACATCATCAGCGGCATAGTCGACCTGTGCTTCTGATAGAGGTCGTTGGCGCCAGTCTGTTCTTGCCTGACCTTTATCAAGCTCAACACCGAGACATTGTTTAACCAAATTGCCATAACCTATTTGATCGCCGTAGCCTAGGACTGTTGCGGCCAATTGTGTATCAAAGACTTTGGGCGGGAGTGCATTTTTCATTAAGAAAAATAATTCTAAATCTTGTCTGGCAGCATGAAACACAATGGTGATGTTTTCAGAGTAAAACAACGCCATCAAGGGGGATAAATCACTAATAGCCAATGGATCAACACAAGCGATGACATCATTGCTGGCAACCTGAATTAAACATAACTGCGGGAAATAGGTCTTTTCGCGATGGAATTCGGTATCCACTGCCAGCCATTCACTGTCTGCTAGCTGTTGGCAGAGTGTATTGAGACCGGCTTCTGTATTTACAAACTGAATAGTCATGCTGTGTCTTTAAAAAAGGAACACAGTATAGCCAGTTTCTTGTTCAATGCATAACCTGACCCTGATGTGTTGACACCATATCTAAAACAGCATTTACAATAATGTCAGGTTGATGAAGATGGATATCATGACCACTGTGAAAAGCAAACAAATGCTGGCTATGGGAGGTGAGTTTCCATAAGTCTTGTTGGAGATGAACCCAGATTTTTTCACGATTTTCAGCATCTTTTTGGCCTTGCCATTCACTCTGGCCACGGCTGATAACGACTAATGGCACATTTGGCAGATGTCTGAGATGTTTAACTTGTAAAGCACTTTGATAAAGTGAGGATATTTCAGTTCGAGCAGCGTTAATTGCCCGTTCTTTGAGCATAGATTGTTCGGCGTTCAGTGGCGTACCCGAAGGTTTGGGAAGAATGATGATATTTCGTTTACGATCGTAATTTTGCGGTAGCTTAATATTTAACTTTTCATACTGATTTTCATGTGAAGCGTCTACTAACACAATACCAGTCACTTCTTCAGGGTGACTAGCCGCGAATACTCGCATGTTATAGCCACCAAACGAATGTCCAACCAAAATGAATGGACCATCTAGCTTTGCTTTATGGATCAGGGTTTCTAATTCATTTGCAATACGGACACTGGTACGAGGTTGAGGTCCTGCATCACTCCAGCCATAACCCGCTCTGTCATACACACAGGTACGTGTGTGTTTGGCAATGTTATTTTGAATATTAAACCAGGCTGTGGAGTCATCACCAAGACCAGTATCGATAATAACGACGGGCTGTCCGTGACCTTTGCATAGCATATGAAGTTTGTATCCACCTACATCATAACGGACGCCAGGTGCCTTAGGATATTCGCTGGCATAGGCAGAACTAAGAAATAGGCACAAAAAAATAACAGTGGATATGGAATTTACAGACATCACATGCTCCAAGATGAATCTTACCGGAGCATAGTTTTAGCGATGTGAAGTTTACGTGTAAGAAACTGTTTGCTCTTGGATTTTTTGATTGAGTTGTGTCAAATCAAATGGCCAGAAAAGTTGTTGTTTGTCTGGAAATTCGACAACCGGAATATGTACTCCGAATTCTTCAACAAGCTTATCATCATCACCGATTTCGATAAGCTTGATATCGATTGCATATGCCTGTGACGACGCGTGTAAGAGCTCTTGAGCTTGCTCACATAAGTGACAACCAGCCGTGGTATAAAGATGAATGACCATTATTTTTCTAATAAACGCGGAATCAGGTCAATAAAGTTGCAGGGCTTGTGCGTGGCATTTAACTGGTCATGGAGTATTTCATCCCAGCCAGTAATACAGGCACCTTTAGAACCGGGCAGGCAAAAAATAAATTTACCATTGGCTAGGCCTGCGATAGCTCGACTTTGAACTGTCGATGTTTTGATAACATCATAAGAACGAGCACGAAATAACTCGCCGAAGCCTTCAATTTCTTTATCGAATAATACTTTGACGGCTTCTGGAGTACCATCCCGACCGGTCAGGCCTGTTCCACCTGTAGTAATGATGACATCAATGTCGTCATTGATTAACCATTGTGAAATAACCGCCCTTATCCGGTAGGTATCATCAGCCACAATGTCACGATGACTCACGCTATGACCATCCGCTGTAGCTTTATCTTGCAGCACGTCGCCTGAGGCATCGTTGTCTTTAGTGCGTGTATCGGATATTGTCAAAATAGCAATGTTGACAGGAATAAATTCTGAGCCCATCTGGTACCTGCTTTAAAATGATATTTGCGGAACCAGTATAATGAGCAACCAGTCTACGGTCTAGAATCGATTAAAACCCTAGGAGAAAATTAGATGAAGAAAATTGTCTTGGTTTCACTGATTGCAGCGGCCTTGAGTGGCTGTGCTGCTGACGATCCTAACCAGAAAACGAAAACAGGTGCGGCGATAGGCGCTGCGGCTGGCGCTCTACTGGGTTATGCAGTCGATGACGGAGCTGGTGGTGTTCTCGCTGGCGCGGCTGTGGGTGCGCTGGCTGGTGGTGGTGTCGGACACTACATGGATAAACAGCAGCAAGAAATGGAAGCGGCTTTAGCTGATGAGCGTGCACGCAATGAATTAAAAATTCAGCAATTAGAAAATGAAACACTCAAAATTGATATTGCCAGTGAAGTGTCATTTGATTTTGACAGTGCTTCATTAAAATCGGCTTTTACACCGACACTGAATAAAGTCGCTGATATCTTACAACGTTATCCTAATACCATTATTCATGTAGTTGGTTATACAGACAGCGTAGGTTCAGAAAGCTACAATATGAAGCTATCAGAGCGAAGAGCGCAATCTGTTGTTGATTATTTATCCTCCAGAGGCGTGTCTTCCAGTCGTTTATACGCTATTGGCAAAGGTGAAAGTGATCCGCGTGCAACTAACGATACTGAAGCTGGCCGACAATTAAATCGTCGTGTCGAACTGTTTGTTAAACCTGTTATTGAAGGACAAGAGTCTGAAGCCTATCAAACGCCGTAAAACGAAAACAGCCCATCACGCACCGATTGATCCCGATGTCATTTTTGGCCTGCATGCTGTGCAGGCCGCTCTGGAAGTACCTGTCAGCCGTGTGAAAGAAATATGGCTGGCAGCCGAGAGACAGGATAACCGTGTTGAGAATGTCCTTGCTGCGGCAAATGAGCAAGGTGTGGTTATTCACTTTTCTGAACGTGAAACCCTCGATAAGATTGCTCCTGATGTTCAGCACCAAGGCTGTGTCGCTAAATGTCGGCCTCTGGAAAGTCTGGATGAGAAAGGGTTATTCGATCTTTTAGACAATCTGAATGAGCCGCCTTTATTGTTGATTCTGGACGGTGTTCAAGACCCTCACAATCTAGGCGCATGTTTACGTACAGCTGAAGCTTCAGGAGCTCATGCTGTTATTGCTCCCAAGGATCGTGCTTCTGGCTTAACTGCAACGGCGATTAAGATATCCAGTGGCTCAGCAGAGCGCTTACCTTTTGCCCAAGTGACGAATATTGCGCGTTTGATGCGAGAGTTGCAGCAAAGAGGTGTTTGGTTAATTGGTACCTCGGGTGATAGCGAAACCAGTCTGTATCAAACCAAACTGACTGGGCCGATGGCAATCGTGCTTGGTGCTGAAGGTAAAGGTATCCGCCACTTGACTCGTGAAAATTGTGATGAAGTGGTGTTTATACCTATGCAAGGCGAAGCCGAAAGCTTGAATGTTTCAGTAGCCGCAGGCGTGTGCCTGTTTGAAGCATTTCGTCAACGCAGCTTGTGATAAGTACCTGAATTCAAGTAAAATGTCAGATTGCTTTAAATTCTGATTCGTCAGTTAAGCAAAACTCCTTGCTTTATGGCTAAGACCATAAAGCTGTTTAAACCGTGAGGAGCTCAAATGAGACATTACGAAATCGTGTTTCTGGTCCACCCTGATCAGAGTGAACAAGTGCCTGGCATGATCGAGCGTTATACCCAAACACTGACAAGCGAAGGTGGTCAAGTCCATCGTTTGGAAGATTGGGGCCGCCGTCAACTTGCATACCCAATCAATAAAGTACACAAAGCACATTATGTTCTTATGAACGTTGAATGTGGTGTTGAACAGTTGAATGAAGTAACTACTGCATTCCGTTTCAACGATGCTGTTATTCGTCATCTGGTTGTTAACATGGAAGAAGCGGTTACTGAAGCTTCACCTATGATGCAAAAAGAAGACGAGAAAAAATCAGCTTAATACTGCTGCAGACTTTTAGGAGAATTCATAATGGCACGTTTTTTTAGACGTAGAAAATTTTGTCGCTTTACTGCCGAAGGCATTAAACAAATCGATTATAAAGATGTAAATTTGTTAAAAAACTACATCACTGAAACAGGAAAAATCGTACCAAGCCGTATCACAGGTACTAAAGCGCGCTACCAGCGTCAGCTTTCAACTTGTGTGAAGCGTGCGCGTTTCCTGGCATTGTTGCCATATTGCGACATGCATAAATAATTTGTCTTGATCTAAGCACTTAAACGTATCAGTTATGCTGTTTAAAGTTATTGCCTCTTACGCTATGCAAGGTCGCTGGAAAGCGGCAGCAACAACAGCGGTGTTGTCAGCTCTGGCGATAATCTTTCCGCCACTAAACTATTTGTCTAGTGGTGTGATTTCGTTGACGACTTTGAGAATGGGCCCACGTGAAGGCGTGAGCGTTATTCTGGCAACGTTAGTTGTGTTTGCTTTGCTTGCTGGTTTCTTAGTGGGGCAGTTGTGGATTGCGGGTTTGGTTTTGCTAACCAGTTGGTTGCCGGTTTACCTGGTAACTCTGGCGCTTGGTTATACTCGTTCATTTGCATTGTCTTTATTAACGGCGAGTGGTTTAGGCATTCTGGTTGTACTGATGCTGCATCTGTTTATTCCAGATACAGCATCTTGGTGGCAACAGATGTTAAAACCATTCATCGATAATCTGAGTGAACAGCCTAGTTGGCAATTAAATGCAACACAGACCGAACAGGTGGCGATGAGATTATCTGGTTTAATGACCGGTCTGGTTGCCGCTGGTGTTTGTCTTAATGCGATTTTAGGCATCATTATTGGACGTGCCTGGCAGTCTGAACTCTATAATCCAGGAGCATTTGGTGCAGAGTTTAAACAGTTACGCTTGGGTAAAGCGCCTGCCGTTTTTACCGGGCTACTTATCATTTTGGCACTTACCTCTATTGGTAGCTATGTGCCATGGTTGATAGATTGTTTACCAGTGATGCTGGTAGTGTTTGGTGTTCAAGGTTTGGCTATCGTGCATGCGATGGTGGCGATAAAGCAAAAAAGTAAAGCATGGTTAGTGACTGTCTATGTTTTACTCGTCATTATGCTGCCACAAATGGTAATGATACTAGCCAGCCTGGGTGTATTAGATCAGTGGTTTAATTTACGTGATCGCTCTAAAAAGAGTGGTACGGGTATTTGAATAAGCAATCGATTTGATTGCGAATGAGGGTAGAACGATGCAAGTTATATTGCTAGAAAAAGTTCAAAAGCTTGGTAATCTGGGCGATGAAGTCAATGTTAAGTCTGGTTTTGGACGTAACTTCTTAGTACCTAAAGGTAAAGCGTTACCTGCAACTAAGCAAAACAGAGAAAAGTTTGAAGCACGTCGTGCGGATCTGGAAGCGGCAGCAGCGAAGTTATTAGCTGAAGCTGAAGCGCGTAAAGCGAAACTGGTTGCAGCTGGTTCTCTTAACATTATGGCTAATGCTGGTGTTGAGGGTAAACTATTCGGCTCAATCACTGCTGCAGACATCGCTGATGCATTAAATGCAGCCGGTGCTGATATTGACCGTAATGAAGTTCGCTTACCGACAGGTCCATTACGTCATACAGGCGAATACAACATTGATATTCAATTACATGCTGATGTTATTGAAGTCGTTAAAGTCAATGTAAGCTCAGAAGCTGAACTGCAAGCAAAAGCGGAAGCTGAAGAAGCGAAAAAAGCAAGAGAAGCAGCTTTAGAAGAAGCTGAAGCGATTGCTAAAGCTCAAGAAGAAGCGTAATAAAAAGTATGGAGGCTGAGCTTACTGCCCAGCCTCCATTTTTTTTGTCATCATCTCATTTATGAGAATTGTTTCTTAGTTAAATAGAGGCTATTAACACTGTGGAAGACTTAAATTATTTTGATTCATTTAAGGATTCTGCCACTGAAGCACTGAAGGTGCCGCCTCATTCCATCGAAGCTGAGCAGTCAGTGCTTGGCGGATTAATGCTCGACAATTCTGCCTGGGAACAAGTGGCCGATCTCCTGGTTGAGCAAGATTTCTATCGTCATGACCATCAATTAATTTATCGTGCGATTGCTCAGTTAATGGAGCATTCACAGCCTGTTGATGTGATTACACTGGCTGAATGGCATGATAAGCGTGGTGAGTTAGACCAAGTTGGCGAACTGGCCTATCTGGGTATGTTGGCACGCAATACCCCAAGTGCAGCGAATATTGCCGCGTATGCTGAAATCGTGCGCGAACGGGCTATTCTTCGTCAATTAATCAAAGTCGGCAATAGCATTGCCAATATGGCGTTTAAGCCTGAAGGCATGAGCAAAGAAGATATGCTCGATATTGCTGAGCGTCATGTTTTTGAGATTGCTGAAAAAGGCGCAAAACGTGGTGGTGGCTTTATTCAGGTAAAAGATGTATTGAGTAAAGTGGTCGACAGAATTGACAGCCTGTTTGAGCAAGACAGTGCTATTACCGGCTTACCGACCGGATTCATTGACTTTGATGAGCAAACCTCAGGTTTGCAACCGGCCGATTTGGTGATTGTTGCTGGTCGCCCATCAATGGGTAAAACCACCTTCGCAATGAATATTGCCGAAAATGGTGCCATACACAGTAAACAACCTGTAGCGGTGTTCAGTATGGAGATGCCTGCAGATGCGTTGGCCATGCGTATGCTGTCTTCATTGGGCCGAATCGATCAGCATCGCTTACGTACGGGTAAATTAAATGATGATGATTGGCCTCGGTTAACATCAGCGATAGCTTTGCTTAATGAAGCGCCGTTATTTATAGATGACACTCCTGCGTTAAGTCCAACAGAATTACGTGCCCGTGCTAGACGTCTTAAACGTGAGCATGGTCTAAGTTTAATCGTGATTGACTATCTGCAATTAATGCAGGGTAACGCCGGTAAAGCCAATGAAAACAGAGCTACCGAGATTTCTGAAATATCGCGATCATTAAAAGCACTGGGTAAAGAACTGGAAGTACCGGTGATTGCCTTATCCCAGTTAAACCGAAGTCTTGAACAACGTCCAAATAAACGTCCGGTAATGTCTGATTTGCGTGAATCGGGTGCGATTGAGCAGGATGCGGATCTCATCGTCTTTATTTATAGGGATGAAGTCTACAATTCAGATTCACCTGATAAAGGTAAAGCCGAAATTATCATTGGTAAACAGCGTAATGGTCCTATTGGTACCGTGGCGTTAACATTCCAGGGCAAGTACACACGATTTGAGAATTTTGCCCCAAGTTATTACGAAGATCAGGATAATTATCCGAGCTACGGCGAGGAGTAACATTGACTTTCCCCACTGCGACTATTTCTATTAGTGCCTTACAGCATAACTTTGCACGGGTAAAACACTATGCACCCAAGAGTAAGGTTATGTCGGTTATTAAAGCCGATGCCTATGGCCATGGTGTGATAGCCGTAGCAGAAGCCTTAAAGCAAAGTGATGCTTTTGCTGTGGCACGACTGTCAGAGGCGGTATCGCTTCGAGACCACGGTGTGACACTCCCGATCGTTATTCTTGAAGGCGTTAATACGGCTGATGATTTTCAGCTTGCAGCAGAGTTCAATTTATCGCCAGTGATACATCTCAGTTCTCAAGTCGATTTATTGAGTTCAATCACCTTGATTCAGCCTTTGCGTTTTAATTGGATCATGGTTGATAGTGGCATGCACCGGCTTGGCATTCGACCAGAGGATATTGAAACGGCCCTTAGCCGTTTAAAAGTATCAGGCAATATGAATGATGAGTTCGGCTTGATGAGTCATTTTGCAAACTCTGATCTTGTTGGTGACATCCGTAATCAACATCAACTTGAACACATGCTCAGTCTGAAAGAAAAAACGGGCTTGCCAGTGTGTTTGTCTAATTCTGCTGCAGTGTTAGCATATCCCGAGTCACACTTGGACTGGGTTCGTCCCGGTTTAATGTTGTATGGTATTTCTCCATTTGCAGAAACGACGTCTGCTGAACATGGCTTACTGCCAGTGATGCAGTTAACCACACGGTTGATTTCAACTTATGACCTCAATACAGGTGAACAGGTTGGTTATGGTGGCGACTGGACGGCGAAGCAACCTTCCCGCATTGGTGTCGCCAGTATTGGATATGGTGATGGTTATAGTCGTCATTTGTCTAACCAGTCTGAAGTGGTTATTCAAGGTCAACGCTGTCCGGTGATTGGACGTATTTCCATGGATACGATTTGTATCAATCTGACGGATTGTATTCAGGCAAATGTCGGTGATGAAGTGTTGTTATGGGGACGTTCAGAGTTGATGGTGGAAGAGATTGCCAACTATGCTGGCACCATTCCTTATGAACTCGTCACTGTCTTGAGTAAACGCGTTAACAGGGATGTGAAAGATGGCTAAAGTCAAAAAGGTCTATGTTTGCAAAGAGTGTGGCGCGCAAACACCACAGTGGGCGGGACGATGCTCTGACTGTGGAGCGTGGAATAGTCTGGAAGAAGAGATTTATTCCAGTGCGTCTTCAACCGCACAAGCCACAATCAGTAAGCATTCAGGCTATGCTGGTGAGCAAAAAAGTGAAGTGCAGGCGCTGGGAGACGTCACATCAGAACAGGCTGTACGTTGGACTACAGGTTTACCAGAACTTGATCGTGTGCTCGGCGGTGGATTAGTCACCGGTTCAGTCGTCTTAATTGGTGGTGATCCCGGGATTGGTAAGTCGACACTATTATTGCAAGCCATGGCGACGATGGCTGACAGCAGTGGTATCAGTCCTCTCTATATCAGTGGCGAAGAATCCCTACAGCAAATCAGGCTACGTGCTGAGCGTTTACAGTTAGAGCAGGCACCGGTCGATCTATTAGCTGAAACTCACGCAGAACAGATGATTCAGGTAGCTAAAAACCGTAAACCTCAGGTGATGGTGATTGATTCTATTCAAACCGTGTTCACCGAGTTATTACAGTCGGCACCTGGAACTGTGGCACAGGTGCGTGAAAGTGCTGCACAGCTGGTTCGGTTTGCGAAATCTAGTGGTACGACAATGATTCTCGTTGGTCACGTGACAAAACAAGGTGCATTAGCCGGACCTCGGGTACTTGAGCACATGGTCGACACGGTACTGTATTTTGAAGGAGACACCTCAACGCGATTTCGAATTCTCCGTGCCGTAAAAAATCGTTTTGGTGCAGTCAATGAGCTCGGTGTATTTGGTATGACGGAACTGGGACTCAAAGAAGTGAGTAACCCGTCGGCCATTTTCCTGTCTCGGGGTGAGGAGTCGGTACCAGGCAGTATTGTCACAGTGATACGAGAAGGCAGCCGACCGATGTTAGTTGAGGTGCAAGCCTTGGTTGATAGTAGTCCTCTCGGAAACCCAAGACGGGTGACGGTGGGGCTTGAGCAAAATCGCTTAGCCATGTTGCTGGCTATTTTGCATCGACATGGTGGAATTACCTGTCATGATCAGGATGTATTTATTAACGTTGTCGGTGGTGTAAAACTGAGTGAGACTGGGGCTGACTTGGCGGTATTAGCTGCGATTATTTCCAGCCTGCGTAATAAACCACTACCCAGAGACTGGGTATTATTTGGTGAGGTCGGACTGACCGGGGAAATTCGACCTGTGCAGGCCGGCGAAGAACGCATTAAAGATGCAAATAAACATGGTTTTACTCATGCGATTGTGCCAGCAGCAAATGCGCCACGAAAAGACTTGAAGGGTATGAAGGTGCATGCGGTAAAACACTTGTCAGAAGTGATTAATATACTCCGGGATATCACTGCTTAATGCTGATCAATCAGAGCTGATAATTCCCTGTGGAGAATGGCTTCATCACCCAGATTCAGCTCAATCAGGCGTTTTAAGTGTGTGATGCTATCTAAACCGATATGTTCGCAGTCAAAACCGATCTGTTCATCATCGATATGGGCTATTACGGTTTCCATCTCGATAATGACTTGGGCATTATCCAGTAATAAGTCGAGACGACATTTATCGCCAATCTCAGATTGCCACTGTCCTGGTTTATGAACTAATAGACCTTTTAATGAAATATCAATGATTTGGCAATTGAGAAATAAATCACCATTTTCAGTGTTGATGTGGGCAACAGCATCAAAAGGTATGCGGCTGAAACGGCGTCTATCCTGAGCGGTTGAATCGGTCATAAATACCCCCTTGAATATAAACTGATACTATCATTGTTTTTGTATGAGGAATACACCATGCTTTGGGTGAAGGCATTTCATATCATTTTTGTAGTGACATGGTTTTCAGCCATGTTCTATTTGCCGCGTTTGTTTGTTTACCATGCGATGACTGAGGATCAAGCGGGTAAAGAGCGCTTTAAAATTATGGAGCGCAAACTCTACCGTGGCATTATGACGCCAAGTGCACTTTTGACTCTCATATTTGGTGTCTGGTTAGTGAGTTATTATCCGCTAGAACAAATAGCATCAATGGGTTGGTTGCATGCAAAACTGACGTTGGTATTACTGCTCTTTGCTTATCATGGTATGTGCGGATCTATGGTAAGGAAATTTGCTGCAGATCAAAATGAGCGTAGCCATACGTTTTACCGTTGGTTTAATGAGCTGCCAGTACTGGCCTTGATCGCGATTGTTATTCTGGTTGTTGTAAAACCGTTTTAATAAAAAAAGGGCTCATAAAGAGCCCTTTTTTTGAAGATTGTTGAAACGGCTTAACTTAATCAGTGTATTCAAAAATTTTCACTACACGCTGAACACCGGCAGAATTCCTAACTATATTGACGGCTTGATCCGCTTCAGCATGACTCACCATGCCCATCAAGTAAACTACACCACGTTCTGTTACCACTTTTACATGGAATGGATCCGTATTTTCATCTGTGGTCATTTTCGCTTTGATTTTGGATGTAATCCAGGCATCACTACTACGAGAAGGCAAAGCGCTCGGGGCTGCAATCGCTAACTCATTATGAATACGTCTGACTTTAGGAATCGCTTTTACTTCTGCCGTTACTTTTTGTTTTAGTGACTCGCTCGGAGTTTCACCTGTCAGTAATACAACGCCGTTATAACTGGTGACGTTAATATGACTCTGGTTATAGATTTCTTTGTTGTTATAGATGGCGTATGACGCTTTAAATTCGATCCCTTGATCATCAATCACACTACCGGTAGTACGACGATCATAGGCAACTGATGCGCCTGTCGCTGCACCTGTTGCCACAACAGGCACACATGCTTGAAGAAACAATGTGGCGGCAGGAATAACTAAGCCTAACCAAGCTGCTTTTTTGATGTTGAGCATAATGATTTTCCTTGTAATAACGCTATGTACTGACATTTTTTTAGCTAACTAAGCTGGAAAGCGTTTTTTATCCATTCAATCTGTATGGATGAGTCAGCAGGTGTTACCGCCACAACATCAAATCGATAGTGCTGATATGGTGATGATGTTGTTTGAATGTAGTGCTGCGCTGTATGAATAATTTTAGTCTGTTTTTGACTATTTACGCTTTCCAGTGCTGAACCAAATCGTGCATTCTTCCGAAACCGTACCTCGACAAATACCAAGGTATCTTTTTCTTTCATGATTAAATCGATTTCACCTCCACGGCAATGATAGTTCTGTTGTATCAGACGCATACCATGCTTTTGTAGATAGCTGGAAACCTGTTTTTCTATTTGCTGGCCTTTTTCCCTGGCAAACATAATTATTTAATGAGCTTTAGCTCTCCTTGTTCAAATTTTGCCCACAACATTTTGCGAATGACATGTCCCTGCGAGTTGATAGATAACGTACCAGTAGCGCCTGCCATTGAGCTGGTGGGATCTCGACTTAGTTTATTAAGTTGTGGAATCAACTTATAAGCATCTACACCTAGAGCATAGAGTCGGATTGCACTGGCAAAGTTCTCCGGAGACTGATTTTTCAGTGCCTGATACACCGGATCTTCTGCGGCTAATTCTTCAAATACCCATGGAATATCACAAATAATCAAGTCATTCAGATCAATATTTTGTTGCGGATCGGACTGCCCGCTATAAACATGTGAGGTTGCCAGTAACGGTAACTGACCTGAACGATGATATTTCAGCTGTGGTACGAGCTGACGTGCTTTGAGTGGGCGAGCGACTAAAAATAAAAAATCAACGCCTTCACGACGACGTGGTTCGAAGTCGAGTGAGCGGCCTAATGTGCCTTGCAAGGACTTATAACGTTGCTCACTTTCATTTAATCCCATTAATGGAATGAGTGTATCCCGAAAGTCATTTTCAGCTTCATTATAATTTGAGACTAATAACGTGGTGCCACCATCCTTCCGCCATTGATTGGTAAAGGCTGAAGCGATGCGTTGTCCCCAGTCATTATAGGGCGCGAGCACAATGCTGCGTTTGTAGCCCAATTGCTTAGCATAATTGGCAGCAGCGGCAGCTTCGTCTTCTGGCGCAAGTCCAAACTGATAGAGGTTTTTATAAGCCTCAGGCCCATCAGTGCGGTTCAAAGCCAGTACCGGTACACTCAAGTTTGGGTGTGTTGCTAATGTTTCCACTGATGATTTTTGCAATGGACCGATAACCACGCCGGCGCCATCAGCAACGGCAGCATCGTATTGAGATAACACATTACTTTGCCCGCTGATCGCATCGGTTTGTATATCGTAAAAGTGCAGTTGGGCCGTTGAACCATTTACATATTGTGCGGCAATAATGGCGTCTTTAATCGCTTTAGCCGCTTCTACAAATGGCCCTGAGTTAGGCAGTAAGACGGCAATATTTTCAATATCTTTTGGGATATGCGTTCCGGCTGCCAAGGTTTTTTGATACAGCGCTGGATCAGCAGGATGATTGGGGTAGCTTCGTTTCCAGTCTTCAAGTGCGACAGCCAGTACTTCCGGGTTATCCTGATACGCTTTAATGTTGTAGGCAAGGGCAAACCAACCACTATCTTCGGCGGGTGGATAGCCTGGGTTAAACAGATCCAATGCTTGTGGCGTCATTTGCATTAATGCCTGCCAAAGCGCTTCACGGCTGTTTTTCAATGATTCAGGATCTGTCAGAATTTTTTCAAGCTTCAAATGGGTGTTGGCTTTTTCCAGCCAATTTCCAGTCAAGGTATAAGCGTCAGCCTTAAGCTTTAGAACATTCTTTAGATTCTGAGCGGACAAGTCTTTTTCCTGCACAGCACTGAGAGCTTCTAATGCACGCTCACCTTCACTGTTAAACAATGCGATATTGGCGCCCAGGATCGCGGCATCATAGCGTCGGCTTTTATCCAGTAAGCTGAGTTTGATTTGATCTAGTTGACTTTGGCTTAGTTCAACCTGGCCTGACTGCCAATACATTTGAGCTGCTTTCAGTTGATATGCCGCTTGTTCAGCACCGTCATTTGTCATTGCCAGTTGGGCATATTCATCCGCTGCCTGTTGGTATTGTCCGGATAACTCTGAGGCGACCGTTTCAATTTGAGCAGGCTTTGTCATGCTGACCGGTGATTGCACAGGCTGACAAGCCGTCAAGCTCAGGAGGATAATGGCGGATAACCAGAAGCTGCGTTTCAGGAACATAAGGTCATTCTATTATTAGTCATAGGAGGCATCATCTTACCTGTTCGCGTATATTACGACCACACTGTATTCAAGATTTTAAGGAAAGACTGTGAACGAAAGTCAGGCAGGTCAATTATTCATTGTCGCTACGCCTATTGGTAATTTAGCTGATTTTTCAGCTAGAGCGATTGAGGTATTAAAAAGCGTTGATGTGATTGCTGCTGAAGATACTCGCCATAGTAAGTATTTATTGCAGCATTATGCTATCCAGACCTCGACGATTTCTCTGCATGAACATAATGAACAACAGCGCAGCGACGCACTTTGCCAACGTTTGCTTGCGGGAGAGTCAGTAGCATTAATTAGTGATGCCGGTACGCCACTGATTAGTGATCCAGGCTATCGACTGGTTACTACCGTTAGAGATGCGGGCATTCGTGTGATCCCCATTCCAGGGTGTTGTGCATTAATTACGGCATTATCTGCTTCGGGCCTGGCTTCTGATAGATTTAGTTTTGAAGGGTTTTTACCCGCTAAGTCATCAGCTCGCAAACAAGTCATGGAGTCATTGAAGTCAGATGGCAGAACCTTGATTTTCTATGAAAGCCCACGACGTTTACTGGCGGCATTGGAAGATGCGGTTTTGATCTTCGGTGATCAACGACAAGCCTGTCTGGCACGTGAATTAACCAAACTCCATGAAACCATCGAAACGCGACCATTGGTCGAATTAATTGATTGGGTTAAAGCAGATGATAATCAACAGCGGGGTGAGTGTGTACTGTTGATAGAAGGTAGTCAAAATGAAGCAACGGCGGATGAGCAAGAGGTCAGTCGGCTATTAAAAATTCTGCTTACTGAGCTTCCTGTGAAAAAGGCCGCGGCGATGGTGGCTAACATTACGGGTGGCAGTAAAAACGAAGCCTATCAGTTAGCGTTGAAATTACAGCAGAAAAACTAGCCTTTAGGTAGAATAGCGCACTGAGACGACTTGGCAATCGCACTGATAGTCATATTGGTGAGGAAAGTCCGGGCTCCATAGGGTAAGGTGCCAGGTAACACCTGGGGGGCGCGAGCCCACGGCCAGTGCAACAGAGAGTATACCGCCGAAGTGATTCGGTAAGGGTGAAAGGGTGCGGTAAGAGCGCACCGCGCTTCTGGTAACAGAAGTGGCATGGTAAACCCCACCTGGAGCAAGACCAAATAGAGGAACGTCTGCTTGCAGACATGTGCGACCCGTACTGTTCCTGGGTAGGTTGCTTGAGGCTGATGGTGACATCAGTCCCAGATGAATGATTGTCCACGACAGAACCCGGCTTATCGGTCGTCTCAACCTATATATGTAACAAGCAAAATAACTGCTATAGACAGCATCATTTTTCCTGTCTTGGCAGTTATTTTTTTGTCTTTTAGACGAGTATTCTAGAATTTACTTTAACTTCACATGCCAGTTTTTTGATAAGAAAGACCTCCTTCAGAAACACCTCCAATCTTTTTCTCCCACTTTTGTGAAAATGCCCTAAGTCATTGTCATAAAAAGAGGATTTTGTTTATTTACAGGCTTGACTTCGGCCATTTGCCCTCCTATAGTGTCGACAAGTGGGGGAAAGTGGATCTTAGTGGATCGTATTTTTTGGGGATGAGCAGTGTTTCGAGGCGTGGCAACTTTCAATCTGGATGCAAAAGGGCGGATGGCTGTTCCAGCCAAGTTCCGCAAGCATCTTGACGTCTGTTGTGAAGGCCGATTAGTCATCACCATCGATCATTCTGATCATTGTTTACAGTTGTACCCATTGCCAGAATGGGAAATTGTTGAAGAAAAACTTTCCGCATTACCCAGTTTGAATCCTCAAGTACGTCGTTTAAAAAGAATGCTTCTCGGTTATGCCACTGAATGTGAAATGGATGGCAATGGCCGTATTTTATTACCCGCTAAATTACGTGAGTTTGCAGGCCTTGATAAAAGCATGGTGATGATTGGTCAAGGTAACAAGTTTGAATTATGGAATGAGCAAACTTGGAATGAGCTCATGGATGAATGTCTAGAAGAAGATTTTGGCGAGATTTTACCGGCTGAATTAGAAAGCCTGTCGATATAAAGGCGGAATTATGACTGAGAACTACTCGGAACATCTGCCAGTCTTGTTAAGCGAGACCATACAGGGCTTGTCAGTAAAGGCAGATGGTAAATATCTAGACGCGACATTTGGTCGTGGTGGTCACAGCCGTGCCATTCTGGCATTGCTGTCTGATAACGGTCGTCTACTTGGACTGGATCGTGATCCTCAAGCAATTAAAACCGGTTTGGCTCTGGCAGCCGAAGATCCTCGTTTCTCTATCGAGCAAGCTAATTTTTCAGAACTCAGCACGGCCGTGCATTCTCGTCTCTGGCAGGGAAGTGTTGACGGTATTCTGATGGATATCGGCGTTTCTTCACCCCAGTTGGATGATGCGGAGCGTGGTTTCAGCTTTATGAAAGATGGTCCACTGGATATGCGCATGAATCCAGATGCAGGCATCAGTGCAGCTGAGTGGCTGGCAACTGCTGAGATGGATGAGATTGCGGATGTCATCAAAACCTTGGGTGAAGAACGTTATGGCAAGCGTATCGCCAGAGCGATTGTGGAAACCCGGGACGAAACCCCTATTATCACGACTAAACAGTTAGCAGATTTAGTCGACAAAGCGAGTCCTTCCCGCGACAAATTCAAACATCCGGCGACCAGAACATTTCAGGCCATTCGTATCTTTATTAACAATGAGCTGGAAGAACTCACAACCGCATTAGAGCAAGCTTTGGATGTGCTAGCGGTGGGCGGTCGTTTAGCTGTCATCAGCTTCCATTCTCTTGAAGATCGCATTGTGAAGCGTTTCTTCCGTGATGAAGCCCGGGGGGATGATTTGCCGTCTCACTTTCCCATTACCGTGGATCAATTAAATCCACGTTTGAAAGTGATTGGTAAAGCGATTAAAGCCTCAGAAGATGAGACTCGCTTAAATCCTCGTGCGCGTAGTGCTGTACTTCGTATTGCGGAGAAGTTGGCATGAATATAAAAGCACTGCTCGAAACCATTAAAATTGATACGCCATTGTTTGTGATGGTTTTTGTCGTTTTGGTGTCGGCGGTAGCGGTGATTTATACCAAGCATTTGAGCCGGAACGAATTTGTGCAACTTCAACGGTTAGAAAAAGAACGTGACGCGCTGAATGAAGAGTGGGGACGCCTGCTACTGGAAGAAAGTACCTGGGCGAGTCCAAGCCGGATTGAACAGGAAGCGAAAAGCCGTTTAGGCATGGTGGTACCTAAATCAGATATGACTGTGGTGATTAAACCATGAAGTATCGTGGTCAAAAAGTTCATCCAGTGGGGGCGTGGCGCCTTAATCTTGTTCGCATCATGTTTGTGTTGATGGTCGCTGGTTTATGCTGGCGTTTGGCAGATATTCAGGTCGTTAATCCAGAGTTTCTTCGTCACCAGGGTGATGCACGTCATCTTCGTCAGGTGCCTGTTGTTGCTCACCGCGGAATGATTTTGGATCGCCATGGCGAGCCTTTAGCAATTAGTACACCTGTGCATTCTGTTTGGTTGAATCCTCAGGATGTGCTTGCTACTGATCCTCGTTTACCCAAACTGGCGCAGTTACTTGGTTTATCGACACAAACTATCAGAGAAAAGATTGAACAGAATCAATCGCGTGAATTCGTTTATTTGAAACGTCGTATCACACCTGAGCTGTCAGCCAAGGTCAAAGAGATAGGTATTCAGGGCGTAGCACTTCAACGCGAATACAAACGTTATTATCCAGCTGGTGAAGTTGCTTCTCATATTGTCGGATTTACCAATGTTGATGATATCGGTCAGGAAGGTCTTGAGCTGACTTATGATGCGGTTTTAACTGGCCGTCCAGGCCTGAAACGTATGGTGCGTGACAGCCGAGGTAACTATGTAGAAGGTGGGGAGCTGATTCGTCCTGCAAAATCCGGTGAGAACGTTCAGTTAAGCATTGATCTGAGATTACAGTATTTAACCTATCAGGCACTGAAAAAAGCGGTTACCGAACACCATGCCAAATCAGGTACGGCAGTTATTTTGGATACGCATACCGGTGAAGTATTGGCAATGGCAAATCAGCCATCTTATAACCCCAATAATCGAGCGGGGTTAAAACCGAGTGATTTAAGAAACCGTGCCGTCACCGATTTATTCGAACCTGGGTCGACTGTCAAACCCTTCACGGTTACCAGTGGTATCAAGTCCGGTCAGTTCGATACTACGACGATTATTAACACGCATCCCGGTTATTACCGAGTCAGTGGTCATCCCATCAGGGATTTTCGTGATTATGGCGAAATTGATTTAGCTACCCTTATCCAGAAGTCAAGTAATGTTGGCGCCAGTAAAATAGCCCTGGCACTCGATCCGGCTAAGTTATGGCATGACTTTGCCAGTTTTGGTTTAGGTGAAGCGACCGGTGCTTACTTCCCAGGCGAAGCAATGGGCACCATGCCAGATCCACAATCATGGCGCACGCTGGATATCGCCACTATGGGGTATGGCTACGGCTTATCAACCAGTGCTATGCAGCTTGCCAGAGCCTATACCGTGTTAGCAGATGGCGGCATTCTCAAGCCAGTGACTTTCATCAAAACAGATAAAGTGCCACAAGGCCGTCGAGAATTTTCAGCAGATATCATGCATGAAGTGGTGCAGATGATGGTGAAAGTCATTGAGCCAGGTGGGACAGCGACGCGGGCAGCAGTAGCAAATTATCATGTGGCCGGTAAAACCGGTACAGCGAAAAAAGCGATTAGCGGTGGTTACGCCGATAAACGTTATCAATCTGTCTTTGCGGGCATTATTCCTGCCTCTGCGCCTCGACTGGCGATGGTGGTGATGATTGATGAGCCTCAAGGCGAATATTACGGTGGCGCAGTTGCTGCGCCTGTGTTTGCAGAAGTGATGACCGGGGCAATGCGTTTGCTAAATATTCCCCCTGATGATTTACCGATGACCCAGATGCAGGTGGCTCACAAATGATGACTTCAATCGTAAAACCTCAATCATTGATGGCATTACTTAGTGATGTTGTCGTCGATAATTCGGCCCTACAAGAATGTTCTTTGACGGACATTAGTATGGACAGCCGAAGAGTTGCTGCGGGTGGTTTATTTTTAGCCTTGGCTAAAAATACGGTCGATAGAGAAAAGCATCTTCGACAGGCTCTGGAAAAAGATATTTTTGCGGTATTGATTGATGAGCAGCAACCTCTAACCGAGACTGAGCTGGAGATGCTCAATGCAGCCGTGGTGATTGCTTACTCCGTCGACAATCTAGCTGAAAAAGCTGGGTTCATTGCAGCTCGTTTCTATGGTCATCCGTCGGCAGATATGACAGTGATTGCCGTAACCGGCACCAATGGTAAAACATCAGTAAGCCAGTTTATTGCTCAGGCGCTTGAATCGATGAATAAACCTTGCGGTGTTATTGGCACTATGGGAGCGGGGCGTCTATGTGATCTGGAAATGACTGGTATGACTACGCCTGATCCGGTCACCATGCAAAAACTGCTGGCAAGATTCCAACGTGAAGGCTGTGACTATGTAGCATTGGAAGCCTCATCACATGCGCTTGCACAAGGCCGTTTAAACAGTGTCGAGATTAATATTGCTGTACTGACCAACCTCAGTCGTGATCATCTTGATTACCATAAGACTATGGCCAATTATGCCGCAGCTAAAAAACGGTTATTTGATATGGATAGCGTGCAATATGCCGTCATTAATGCGGATGATGCTTTTGGTACCGATGTCATTTCAAAACTCAGAAAAAATGTAGCGTTGTTAACCTACGGTGATGCTGAAAACCAGGTCAATATTCGTGCTGAACATATTTCATACAAACGTGACGGAGTGGCGTTTGATGCCCGGGTCAATGACAAATCTGTAGCAGTCAACTTACCCGTTTTAGGTGAGTTTAATGTCGATAATATCCTGGCGGCAATCGGGGTATTAACTGCACTGGGACTGGACACAGAACAATGTCGCGATGCTATTAATCAGTGTCAGGCGGTGAGTGGTCGTATGCAAACCTATACTCAGGCAGGCCAACCCACCGTTGTGATTGACTATGCCCACACTCCTGATGCTTTACATCAGGCATTAAGAACACTGCAGGTACATTTACCTGATGCGGGTCAGCTTTGGTGTGTGTTTGGCTGTGGTGGTGATCGCGATAGAGGTAAGCGCCCACTTATGGGTAAAGTCGCTGAACGTGAGGCTGATCAGGTCATCGTCACAGATGATAATCCACGTACAGAAGATCATTTGCTCATTATCGAAGACATTCTGGCTGGCTGTGATGAGCCTCAAAAAATTCGTGTCGAACTTGATCGTAAGTTAGCGATTACCTATGCGATAAATCATGCCGAAGCAAAAGATATCGTCTTAGTAGCGGGTAAGGGCCATGAGTCCTATCAGGAAATCAATCATGTGCGTTATCCATTCAGTGATGCGACGGTAGTGACGGCTGTATTTGACGCTCAGGCAAATGGCATTAAAAACGTGGTGGGAGGACATTAATGGGTCTGCAACTGCCACTTAAACAGATTGCTGAAATTATCGCAGCTGATATGCCGGTCGTTGATGCTACCGTTACTGGTGCGGTGATTGATTCACGTAAGGTAACACCGGGTGATTTGTTTATTGCCTTTAAAGGTGAACATGTTGATGGTCACGCGTATATAGCCAAAGCTAGAGAAAACGGTGCTATCGCGGCATTAGTCAGTGAATATCAGGATGATGAATTACCACAGATTAAGGTCGATGATGTCCGCGTCGCATTTGGGCAGATCGCCCGGGCCTGGTTAGCTGAATGCAAAGCAAAAGTGGTTGCTATCACAGGCAGTAATGGCAAAACCAGTTTGAAAGAAATGGTTAAAGCTATCTTGTCAGAAGTGGGTACTGTATCGGCAACACAGGGTAATTTGAATAATGATCTGGGTGTACCGTTAACCGTTTGTCGAATCGACAAAAATGATGATTATGCTGTGATCGAGATGGGCACCAATCATCCTGGTGAAATTGCTTATCTGATGAGCATCGTGTCACCTGATGTGTCAGTTATCAATAATATTGCTTCAGCTCATCTTGAAGGATTGGGTAGTGAAGAAGGCATTGCCAAAGAAAAAGGCAGTATCTATCAGGGCTTGAAGCAAAACGGTGTAGCTGTAGTGAATGCGGATATGCCTTATGACACAATCTGGCAACCTTTAATTGCTGATAGAAAAACTATTCGGTTTGCACTGCAAAATAATGCGGATATTCATGCTGAATATATTCAGCCAGAACCCGCTTCTAGTCATTTCCTGGTGCATATCGACGGTGTAAACCATCACATGACTTTACCTCTGCCGGGATTGCATAACGTCAGCAATGCATTGGCAGCTATCGCTGTGAGTGTTGCCCTAGATATTCCGGTTGATGCCATGGTGCGTGGGCTGAACAAAATACAAGCAGTGCCCCATCGACTACAAATGCGTAAAGGCTTGTCAGACAGCCGTTTAATTGATGATACCTACAATGCTAATCCCGGCTCATATCTTCGGGCCTTAGAAACCTTAGCTGGATTTCAAGAACCGCGTTGGCTGGTACTCGGTGATTTTGGTGAGTTGGGTGAAGAGGCTGATGCCATCCATCAAACCATGGGATTACAAGCGAAATCTGCTGGTGTGACGACATTATTTACGGTCGGAGAAAAAAGCCAACTGGCGGCAGCCGCGTTTGGTGATAACGCTATTCATTTTGAGGATGTACAAACATTGCAACAGCTTTTGCAAAACACACTAACTGCAGATGTGACTTGTTTAATTAAAGGATCACGCTTTATGCAACTCGACAAACTGGCCGATGCGCTGGTAGCGGAGGCACAGTAATGCTGTTGTTATTAAGTGATTACCTAAGCCAGTTCTACAGTGGGTTTAGTGTTTTCCAATACCTGACCTTAAGAGCCATTCTCGGGGTGATGACAGCACTTGGTATTGCCTTGATTATTGGCCCAACCATGATTCGCCATTTGAGTTTCAGACAGATTGGTCAGGTGGTTAGACAAGATGGTCCTGAATCACATTTCAGTAAGAAGGGCACACCTACGATGGGGGGGGCGCTGATTCTGGTGGCTATTGCCGTGAGTACATTACTGTGGGCTGATTTATCCAATCGCTACATCTGGGTCGTACTGATTATCACTCTGGCTTTTGGTTTGATTGGTTTTGTTGACGATTACATCAAATTAGTCCGTCAGGATCCACGTGGTTTAATCAGTCGCTACAAATACTTCTGGCAGTCTGTGTTTGGTGGCGGTGCTGCCGTATTTTTATATATGACGACCACCGTGCCGGCTGAAACGCAACTCATCGTACCGTTTGTCAAAGAGATTGTTATTCCTCTGGGTGGCTGGTACATGCTGCTGACTTATTTAGTGATTGTTGGCAGTAGTAATGCGGTCAATTTAACTGATGGTTTAGATGGTCTGGCGATTATGCCGACAGTAATGGTAGCAGCTGCGCTGGGTCTGTTTAGTTATGTCGGTGGCCATTTTGAGTTTGCCACCTACCTGCAAATTCCTTTTATCCCAAGTGCGGGCGAACTTGTTGTCTTTTGTGCGGCAATGGTGGGCGCCGGACTTGGCTTCCTCTGGTTTAACACTTATCCAGCACAAGTCTTTATGGGCGATGTCGGTGCTTTAGCACTTGGCGCGGCATTAGGCACGGTTGCCGTATTGGTCAGACAGGAGTTGGTTTTACTCATCATGGGCGGTGTGTTTGTTATTGAAACACTGTCCGTAATGATTCAAGTGGGCTCATACAAATTACGTGGTAAACGCGTGTTTCTTATGGCACCGATTCATCATCACTATGAACTGAAAGGCTGGCCGGAACCTCGCATTATTGTGCGGTTTTGGATTGTCACTGTGTTCCTGGTGTTGATTGGTTTAGCGACGTTGAAAATACGATGACATACGGCATGAATAGTCTTTCACATAAAAATTGCCTGATTATCGGTCTGGGTCAGACAGGGCTTTCGTGCGCGCGATTTTTAGCCAACAGAGCTTTGGGTATTGCCATCATGGATACGCGTGAGAATCCACCCTCTGTGCAGGAGGTGAAAAATGAGTATCCACAAGTATTAATTAAAACGGGTGGGCTGGACCAAGACTGGTTATTAAAAGCGGATCTTATTGTTCTGAGTCCAGGGATTGACCCACGTTTACCTGAAATTGAAATAGCACGTCAGGCGGGCATTGAGATTGTCGGTGATATTGAGCTGTTTGCCCGTTATGCTGATGCTCCTGTTGTGGCCATAACGGGCTCCAATGGTAAAAGCACCGTCACCACCTTACTTGCTTTGATGGCTCAGGTGTCGGGAAAAATAGTACGTGCCGGTGGTAATTTAGGTACGCCAGCATTAGATCTGCTGGAAGAGTCTGCACCTGATTTTTATATTCTGGAGCTATCAAGTTTCCAATTAGAAACGGTACGTTCCTTAAATGCGTTTGCGGCTGTGGTACTTAATGTCAGTCCTGATCACATGGATCGTTATGATTCGCTGGAAGCATATCAGCGGGCGAAACAAACCATCTTTAATGGTGATGGCGTCATGGTCATTAATCAGGATGACCCCATTGTTAATGACATGCGTCAATCTGGCCGAAATACTATCGGATTCAGTTTGAAACAATCCCATGGGGTGGATTTCGGTTTAATGGAAGCTGACGGGCAAACCTGGTTAGCGGAAGGTGAATATCCGTTACTGCCGGTTGAGCAAATGAAAATTGTCGGTTCACATAATATCGCTAATGCGTTGGCTGCCTTAGCACTTGGCTCAGCCATGGCCTTACCCATGTCGTCCATGTTATCGGCTTTACGTGAATATAAAGGTCTGCCACACCGTTGCCGATTAGTCAGACAGCTCAATGGTATTCGTTGGTTTAATGATTCTAAAGCAACCAATGTGGGTGCCTGTGTGGCAGCCATTAATGGGCTTGCCGGATCAGGCAATATTATTCTGATTGCTGGTGGTGTAGGTAAAGATCAGGACTTTTCAGAGCTGACGTCAGCCTTAAAACAGTCGGTTAAAGCCGTGGTGTTGATGGGGGTTGATGCCGATAAGATTGCAAAAGTGATTCCGCCTGGTGTTGAGCAAATTCAAGCAAGCGACATGGCTGATGCAGTAAAAATCGCACAGTCGATCGCCAGTGAGGGTGACAATGTTCTGCTTTCACCGGCTTGTGCCAGCTTTGATATGTTCAGCAGTTATGCCGACCGTGGCAATTCATTTGAACAAGCCGTCAGGGAGATTGCAGCATGAGTGATTCATCACTGCAATTCGATAAAAGCTTACTGTTTGCCACAGGCGCTTTGCTGTTTATCGGTCTGGTGATGGTCTGTTCAGCCTCTATCACGGTTGCAGATAGTCGCCTCGAACAACCGCTTTACTTTTTTATTCGTCAGTTTGCATTTGCGATGGTGGGACTGGCTGTGGCCTGGGCGTTTATTTCTGTGCGTTTAGCCGTGTGGCAGCGTATTGCACCACAACTGTTGATGGCCGGGGTAGCGATGCTGATCATGGTATTAATCCCTGGCATTGGTCGTGAAGTGAATGGTAGCTCTCGTTGGTTACCGTTGGGACCTGTGAATTTACAGGTAGCAGAATTGATTAAATTGTTTGCGATTATCTATATCGCTGACTATTTACAGCGTCACCATGGTCAGTTGCATGTGTCATTCTTAAAAGTCTTAGCGCCACTTACACTTTTGGGCGTTGCTGCATTGTTACTTTTATTACAGCCAGATATGGGCTCAATGGTGGTCATTATGTCTACCGTTTTGGCTATGTTGTTTTTGGGTGGTGCACGACTGGATGTATTCGCCACCTTGATTGGTGTGATGGGCATGCTGTTTGCGATGCTGGTGTGGATTGCACCTTATCGGCTTGAACGTTTACAGAGTTTTATGGACCCATGGGCTGATCCCTTCGGCAGCGGTTTTCAGTTAACACAGGCGTTGATCGCATTCGGCCGTGGCGATTGGTTCGGCGTTGGTCTTGGCAGCAGTATGCAGAAATTATTTTATTTACCAGAAGCGCATACCGACTTTCTCTATTCGATCATTGCTGAAGAATTGGGCTTAGTAGGGGCATTAACAGTGATCGTGCTGTTTTTTGTCTTTATCTGGCGAGCTTTAGCGATTGGTCGTGCAGCAGAGCAGGCTGGACAAGTTTTTGGTGCACAGATCGCTTATGGAATCGGTATTTGGTTAGGTTTACAGGCTTGCGTCAATATTGGCGTCAATATGGGAGCTTTACCGACAAAAGGACTAACACTGCCTTTGATGAGTTATGGCGGTAGTAGTTTAGTGATTGTCTGTGCAGCGATTGCATTGTTATTCCGTGTAGATATGGAAACACGAGTACCTGAAAAAGCCTCAGCGAGGATCAGACGATGAAAAGAGTCATGATCATGGCAGGCGGTACAGGTGGGCATGTTTTCCCGGCGCTCGCGGTGGCAGATGAATTGCGTCAAAGAGATGTTGAAGTGTCATGGATTGGCACTGCTCATGGTATTGAGGCGAAATTAGTGCCCGCTGCCGGTTATTTATTATCTGAAATTAAAGTCAAAGGCTTACGTGGAAACGGTGCGTTGGGTTGGTTGATGGCACCATTTAAAGTTGTCAAAGCTGTTCTGGAAGCCCGTTCGCTTATCCGTGAGTTAAAACCGGATGTGGTAATGGGCTTGGGTGGCTTTGCCTCTGGCCCAGGTGGTCTGGCTGCATGGCTGATGGGTAAACCGTTAATTATCCATGAACAAAATGCGATCCCGGGCCTGACTAATCGTTTATTAGCAAAACTGGCAGACAAAGTGCTGACGGGTTTCCCTGATAGTTTTGATAAAAAAATCGATGCTGAATGGGTGGGTAATCCGGTGAGAAAAATGATTGAAGATTTGCCAATGCCTCATCTTCGTCAGACAGAAAAAACAGGCCGCTTAAAACTCTTAGTATTAGGCGGAAGCCTGGGCGCACGCTCATTGAATACTTATGTACCGAAAGCCTTAGCCAAAATATCGGCTGAACATCGTCCAGAAGTGATTCATCAATGTGGTAGCAAACACAGCGATGATTGCCGTCAGTCATATAAAGACGCGGGTGTCGAGGCGGACGTTAAAGAATTTATTGAAGATATGGCCGAAGCCTATGCCTGGGCTGATTTAGTGATATGTCGTGCTGGCGCACTGACTGTTGCTGAAGTCGCTGCAGCAGGTATTGCATCAATTTTAGTGCCTTATCCGCACGCCGTAGATGATCACCAAACCCACAATGCCGCTGTTCTGGTTGATGCTAATGCGGCCATTTTAATGGCTGATCACAGCTTAGATGCTGATGTGATTGCCAACACCATCCGCCGACTGGATGGCGATAGAGAAGGATTGTTGAACATGGCAAACGCGGCAAGACAAGTCGCAAAAATGGGTACAGCGGCTTATATCGCAGATTTATGTATGGAGGCCGCAAATGGATAGACTGACCTCAGCTATGCAAAGTCGCGTGAAGCATATCCACTTCATCGGTATCGGTGGGGTAGGCATGGGTGGTATTGCCGAAGTCTTGTTAAACCTTGGCTATCAGGTGAGTGGTAGTGATTTAGCTGAAAACAGCCTGATCAAACACCTTCGTAGTCTGGGCGCGACCATTATGATTGGTCATGATGCATCCTATCTTGAAGGCGCTGATGTGGTGGTGGTGACTACCGCCGTCAATTCAGACAATGTTGAGCTGATTGCGGCGAGAGAGCAGTTAATTCCTGTCGTGCCAAGAGCTGAAATGCTGGCTGAGCTGATGCGGTTCAGTTATGGCATCGCGGTGGCCGGCACGCATGGTAAAACCACAACAACCAGTTTGATCGCTGCTTTGTTAAGTGAAGGCGAACTGGATCCCACATTTGTTATTGGCGGACGTTTAAACAGTGCAGGCAGTAATGCCCGATTAGGCACTGGGCGTTATCTGGTGGCTGAGGCAGATGAAAGTGATGCCTCATTCCTATATCTGCAACCGATGATTGCTGTTGTTACCAATATTGATGAAGATCATATGGCGACGTATGACGGCGACTTTGGCAAGTTAAAAGCCACCTTTATTGAATTTCTGCATCATTTGCCATTCTATGGTTTGGCTGTTTTGTGTCTGGACGATCCCGTCATTCAATCTTTATTAGCCGATGTTACCAGACCGTTCATTACCTACGGCCAGAATGAAGAGGCTGATTATCAGTTAGTTGAACTCACTCAGCATCAGGGCCAAAGCTTTTTCACCGTTGTTGAGAAACGCTCAGGGCAGAGCTTCCCTGTGACGCTGAATATGCCTGGTTTACATAATGCGCTAAACGCAACGGCAGCTATGGCTGTGGCGCGTAACCTTGATGTCAGCGTCAACGATTGCCAAAGAGCCTTATTGAAATTTGATGGTGTTGGCCGTCGCTTCAATTTATTAGGTCAGGTCAAAGCCGGACAAGGTCAGGCCATGCTTATTGATGATTATGGGCATCATCCAACGGAGATTGCCGCTACGTTGGCAGCTACCCGTGGTGGTTGGCCAAATAATCGTTTGGTGTTGGTATTCCAACCTCACCGTTACACACGTACACGCGATTTATTTGAAGATTTTGCCCACGTATTGTCCAGTGTGGATGTCCTGGTGGTATTAGAAGTGTATCCCGCTGGTGAAGCAAAAATTGCTGGTGCGGACTCTCGTAGTTTATGCCGTGCTATTCGTTTACGTGGTCAGGTTGAGCCGGTTTTTGCAGAAGATAAAGAGGCTTTATACAGCTTATTACCAGGCTTATTGGAAGACGGTGATGTGTTGTTGACCTTAGGTGCCGGTGATATTGGTCGTATGGCGCAGGCCTTGCCCGAGATATTAAATGATGGGGGTGCTGAATGATGGCGCTGCCACAAACGCTGAAAGGTGAATTGAAAATAAACGAACCCTTGTCTCGTTATAACTCATGGCGAGTAGGTGGTCCGGCAAAACAACTATATCGCCCTACAGATAGACATGATCTTGCCCTGTTTTTACAACAACTGCCGGAAAACGAGCCCGTTTTATGGGTGGGGCTAGGCAGTAACTTACTGATTCGTGACGGTGGTTTTGCCGGTACCGTTATTGTGACCGCAGGGACGTTACAAACAATTGATATCCGTGATAATGAAATTACGGCTGAAGTGGGACTCTATTGCAGCAAGCTGGCTAAACAAGCGGCTAAGGCGGGCTTGAAAGGCGCGGCTTTCTGGGCAGGCATTCCCGGTACGCTGGGTGGTGCTTTAGCAATGAATGCAGGTGCTCATGGTACGGAAACATGGGACTCGGTAGTCGAAGTGACCACAATAGATAAACAGGGTGAGCTGCATCACTACCCGGCTGAAGCGTTTGATGTGCATTATCGCCATGTCAGTTTGCCTGAGAACCAATGGTTTGTAGCGGCAAAAATGCAGTTTGAACGTGGTGACAGTGATGCTGAGCTTGAACTGATTCGTGAGTTATTGAAAAAACGAAATACCAGCCAACCAACAAATCAGCCTTGTGCCGGTTCGGTATTCCGTAACCCGCCAGGTGATTTTTCTGGACGTTTAATTGAAGTCAGCGGTCTAAAAGGGCTGACAGTCGGTGGCGCCAGTGTTTCAGATAAACATGCTAACTTTATCGTCAACAACGGTGAAGCGACTGCGGCAGACATCGAAACACTGATTGCTGATGTGCAACAACGAGTGGAACACGAGCACGGCGTCAAGTTAATTCCAGAAGTACATATTATTGGAGAGCAACTATGACAAAACGCATAAGTTCTGCTGCTGATTTTGGTCGAGTTGCTGTGCTGATGGGCGGACGTTCAGCTGAACGTGAGATTTCACTGATAAGCGGTAATGCCGTATTAGCCGGATTACAGCGTAAGGGTATTGATGCTTATGGCATTGATGTCAGTTTTGATATTTGTCAGAAGATAGCCAGCGGCGAGTTTGATCGTGCCTTTATCGTATTGCATGGAAGAGGCGGTGAAGATGGCGAGATTCAAGGCTTTTTGCAGGCGGTTAATTTGCCGTATACAGGCAGTGCAATTACTGCTTCCGTTTTATCGATGAATAAACGACTGAGCAAACTGGCGTGGATTCAGCAGGGCTTACCCACAGCGATTTTTATGCCTGTGACGGAGCAGACGGATACGCAACCATTGGTGGATGAATTAGGGCTGCCGCTTATTATCAAACCTGTGAATGAAGGCTCCAGTATTGGCATGTCAAAGGTCAATGATATTACTGAATTGCAACAGGCAATTGATTTGGCATTGAAGTATGACGCTGACGTTATTGCTGAGCAATGGATTCATGGTGAGGAATATACCGTGGCGATTTTAGATGGTGAAGCACTGCCAGCGATTCGCTTAAAAACGCCACATGAATTTTATGATTTTGATGCGAAATATCATGCTAACGATACCGAATATTTATGCCCATGTGGTCTGGATGCTGATGTTGAGCAAGGTATGCAGGATATTGCCGTAAAAGCATTTAATGCCTTAGGTATGAAAGGCTGGGGACGTATTGATTTTATGCGGGACAGCCAGGGTAATTTATTTCTGTTGGAAGCAAATAGTGTCCCTGGGATGACCGATCACAGTTTAGTCCCTATGGCAGCTAAGCAGGCAGGCCTGTCTTTTGAAGACCTTGTCTGGCGTATTTTAGAAACCAGTTTTAAGGATGAGAACTGATGGCTAAACCACGCAGAGGCGCTGTGATGCAACAAGCACCTAAGGTGAAACAGCCTAGACCGCCTGTGCCATGGAAAAGTGTGTTTAAACACTCTGCGGCTTTGTTGATAGTCGTTTTATTAGTGGCTGGTGGCGTATACCTGCGTGAAGCCGACACCTTGCCTGTAAAACATGTCACGGTGGATGGCAGCTTGCTTCATACCGACAGGAATGAATTGGTTAAAGCGGTTATGCCTTATGTCAGGGGCAGCTTTTTAAATGTGGACGTGGCCAGCATTCAAAAAGCCGGTGAAACCTTGCCTTGGGTAGAACAGATACAAGTAAGACGGGTTTGGCCAGATACGCTACACCTCATTGTGGCTGAGCATGAAGCGGTTGCCCGCTGGAATGATGATGGTCTGGTGAATCGCCACGGGAAGGTGTTTAAACCGAGTAAAGACACCATGCCTGATGGATTGATTCAGTTAAACGGGCCAGATGGTATGAGCGAGATGATGTCTCGTCGTCTGGTCGATGTTCAGCAAAAGGTCAATGTACTGGGCTTGCGAGTCATCAGTATGAGCATGGATAAACGTCGCGCCTGGCAAGTGGATTTTAAAGACGGCCTGCACCTGAAATTAGGCCGAACTGATGATGAACAGCGATTAGACCGATTTGTTACGGTGTACCTCGGTGGCTTAGGTACCTTTAAAGAACTGATTAAAGAAATTGATATGCGTTACACCAATGGGCTGGCAGTGGTATGGAAATCCGGCCAGCAACCTGATTTTAATGGAACAGTATGATGTCGAAACGAACTGAAAGAGAACTTATCGTTGGATTGGATATCGGAACATCAAAGGTAGTGGCTATCGTCGCTGCTCCCGTTCCTGATGCCGGTCCAAATGATAATGCGCTCGAAATTATTGGCATTGGCTCTCACCCAGCCAGAGGTATGAAAAAAGGGGTCGTCGTCAATATCGAATCGACCGTACAATCGATTCAGCGTGCCATCGAAGAAGCTGAACTGATGGCAGGTTGCCAGATTTATTCTGTTTATGCCGGGATTGCCGGTAGCCACATACGCAGTTTAAATTCACATGGCACCGTGGCGATTCGCGATAAAGAAGTGACACAAGGTGATCTCGACCGTGTCATGGATGCGGCACGTGCTGTTCATTTCCCCGGTGACCAGCAGTTACTGCATGTTTTGCCGCAGGAATACATTATTGATAATCAGGAAGGCATTCGCGAACCCATTGGTATGTCAGGCGTACGTCTGGAAGCCAAAGTCCATTTGATCACAGGTGCAGTGAGTGCGGCACAGAACATTACTAAATGTATTGAGCGTTGTGGCTTGACTGTCGATGGCATTGTGCTTGAGCAAATGGCATCCAGTTATTCCGTCTTAGACCAGGATGAAAAAGAATTAGGTGTTTGTTTGGTCGATATCGGTGGTGGCACAACGGATATTGCTGTGTTTGTTGATGGTGCTATTCGACACACTGCTGTGATTCCTATTGCAGGTGATCAGGTCACCAATGACATCGCTGTGGCATTACGTACACCAACGCAATATGCCGAAGAAATCAAGATTAAATATGCCTGCGCTTTGACTCAACTGGCTCGTGAAGACGAAACCATTGAAGTACCAAGTGTTGGTGACAGGCCTCCACGTCAGCTTGCCAGACAAACACTCGCTGAAGTGGTAGAGCCACGTTATGAAGAATTATTGATGTTAGTTCAGGCTGAACTACGTCGGAGTGGGTTTGAAGAATTATTGGCTGCCGGCATTGTGCTGACAGGCGGTAGTTCGAAAATGGAAGGCGCTATTGAGCTTGCTGAAGAGGTCTTCCACCTTCCTGTGCGTTTGGGAGTACCACAACATGTCGGGGGACTTGTGGATGTGGTGCGTAACCCAATTCATGCAACAGGTGTTGGGTTGCTGTTATTCGGCAATCAGGAGCATGCCCCAGGGCATGGTGAAATTAAAGTAAGTGACGGCTTAAAAGGCATGCTGGCAAGAATGAAAAGCTGGTTCCAGGGGAATTTTTAAGCTAAGTAATTAAGCATGTTTGTTTTACACATTTTTTTGGGGGAGAAGTTATGACTTTTGAATTAATTGATACATACAGTGAGAATGCCATCATTAAAGTGATTGGTGTTGGTGGTGGTGGCGGTAATGCGCTTGAGCATATGGTCATCAACCAAATTGAAGGGGTGGATTTCATCAGTGCTAATACGGATGCACAGGCATTACGTAAAAGTTCTGCCACTACCCAGTTACAACTTGGTGGTGATATCACCAAAGGCCTGGGGGCAGGTGCTAATCCTGATGTAGGCCGTCAGGCAGCATTGGAAGACAGAGAACGCATCATGGAAGTGATTGATGGTGCTGATATGGTGTTCATCACTGCAGGCATGGGTGGTGGTACAGGAACAGGTGCTGCACCAGTGGTGGCACAAGTAGCTAAAGAAATGGGGATTTTAACTGTGGCAGTTGTCACAAAACCTTTCCCATTTGAAGGTGCTAAGCGTATGAAAATTGCGCAGGCGGGTATTGAAGAGTTAGGGCAACATGTTGATTCACTTATCACTATTCCTAACGAAAAATTATTAAAAGTATTAGGGAAGGACATGACCTTGCTGAATGCGTTTAAATCAGCAAATGACGTCTTATTAGGTGCAGTACAAGGTATTGCAGAGTTAATTACTCGCGAAGGTATGATTAACGTCGACTTTGCTGACGTGAGAACTGTGATGTCAGAAATGGGTATGGCGATGATGGGAACAGGTCATGCTAAAGGTGAACATCGCGCGCGTGAAGCAGCGAAACTCGCAGTTTCAAGCCCATTATTGGAAGATGTGGATTTAGCGGGTGCTCGTGGTGTGTTAGTTAATATTACTGCTGGTCTGGATATGAGTATTGGTGAATTCGAAGAAGTGGGTAACACCATTAAAGAATTTGCTTCAGATGACGCCACAGTAGTAGTAGGAACGGTCATTGATCCGGATATGACGGATGAATTGAGAGTCACCGTTGTCGCGACTGGTTTAGGAGCTCCTAGAGCCGTCGTTGCAAAAGCGCCTGAAGAAGCTGCGCCACAAATTGAAATTGTGAAAAAGCCTGTTGAAATTGATTATGATGAACCAACAGTGATTCGCAATGGTAAAGATAGCCAGCAGAAACAAGTGGCCAATGGTGATGTCAATATGGATTATTTGGATATTCCGGCTTTCCTGCGTCGCCAGGCTGATTAATTTAGTGTAGCTGCTAATATTGTGCTTATGATATTATGCTTTGATCTGTAACTGTTTAAGGGGGTAATACACCGTGATAAAGCAACGAACATTGAAGAATGTGATTCGTGCGACCGGTGTCGGTTTGCATAGTGGTGAGATGGTTTATCTGACCCTGCGTCCTGCTGCCCCTAATACAGGCATCATTTTTCGTAGAGTTGATCTCGACCCTGTAGTTGAGATTCAGGCGAAAGCTGAGAATGTCGGTGAAACAGCCTTATCAACCACGCTGATTGAACATGGTCAGCGCGTTTCGACAGTAGAGCATTTATTATCTGCGTTTGCCGGATTAGGTATCGATAATGCTTATATTGATCTGAATGCGGCTGAAGTACCTATTATGGACGGCAGTGCTGGTCCATTTGTTTTCTTGGTACAGTCAGCAGGTATCGAAGAGCAGAATGTTGCTAAACAGTTTATTCGAATCAAAAAACCAGTGATGATGGAAGATGGTGATAAATGGGCGAAGTTTGAGCCATTTGATGGCTTCAAAGTGTCTTTCACTATTGATTTTGAGCATCCAGCTTTTACCGGACGTCCCCAACAAGTCGATGTTGATTTCTCCTCCACATCGTTTGTCCGTGAAGTAAGCCGTGCTCGTACCTTTGGTTTTATGAAAGATATCGAAAAGTTACGCGAAAATAATCTGGCGTTAGGTGGCAGTATGGACAATGCCATTGTGGTTGATGATTACCGTGTCTTAAATGAAGATGGTTTACGCTACGAAGACGAATTTGTTCGTCATAAAGTCTTGGATGCCATCGGTGATTTATATTTACTTGGACATAGTCTGATTGGTGCCTTTAAAGGTCATAAATCAGGCCATGAAGTGAATAATAAATTGTTACGGAAATTATTAGCTCAAGAAGATGCTTGGGAATTAGTAAGCTTTGAAGACGATAAAGATGCCCCCATTCTTTTCAGTCGACCTGCAGCTTCTATCTCAGGTTAATCCTTTTCCTGGGCTTGACGTTTAGCTAATTTATTCAAGGCGGCCTTTAACGGGCCGTCTTGCATTTCAGCGGCTGTACTTTCGAGAAGGTCTGCTGTTTTTGCAGAAACACGAAGTGTATTCGGAAGTGTTTTCTGTTTCAGTGGTTCAGACTGTGGTCGAACTTTTACTTCAAGTTTTTTGATTGGTTTAGGTAAATGCGCTGATAAAGTACTGCAAATAAAGGCAGCTTGAAAGCGCAATAGACTGGCATAATTGGCTTTGTCGGTGAGGATGACAATTTTGTCTTCCGTGATGTTTGCCAATGTGCAATGATTACTAAATTTTAAAGGCAGGCTTTTTTGCAAAATGGTGTTAAGCTTGTTCAGTTTTTGGGCGCGAATTGATAACCATTTCATCTGGTTATCGTTTTGATAGAGTTGGTTTATGCGCTCAGGTTTTTTTGACATATTTTAAGTGACTGAAAAAGGATAACAATGCAGGTTATCATTATATCCTCAAACAGCAAGACCCATAAGCATTGGCATTTGACGCGATCGACGTTGTTGATACTCATGCTGATGTTAACGTGTTTGATCAGTGTGAGCAGTTATAGCCTCGCTAAATGGCTTTATACCGATCGCGTTATTGAAAATCCTCTTCCTGTACCTCCTCTCACTTCAACTCCAAAGCCAACCGATACGAATCAGACTCTGGCTAGCAATAATCAAGAAGAAAATCTGCAAGAATTTTATGCAAAGCAATTAGGTGGCTTGCAGGCGGAAACGATTCGTTTGAAGATGTTCAGCGAACGCTTAGCGCAAATTGCCGGATTCGATACAGAAGACTTTTCGTTAGATGAACATCCGGGGCAGGGCGGCATTGAGCATGATGGTTCACCACTGGGTAGTGAAGCATTAGATCGTGGGATACAACAGCTTTCCAGTCAATTACGTGGTCAGAGCGACACACTAAACGCGCTTGAGGAATACCTGATAACAAAGGAAAACATTGCAGCGGGTATCCCTGAAGGTAAACCCGTCAAGAATGGCTGGGTATCATCATTCTATGGTAATCGTATTGATCCCTTTAATGGTAAAAAAACCTTTCATGAAGGAATTGATATCGCAGCAAAAGAAAATAGTCCGGTTATGGCTGTTGCTGATGGTATTGTGAGTTGGGTAGGTGATCGTGGAGGTTACGGCGGTTTAGTTGAAATCGATCATGGCAATGGTTATGTCACACGATACGCGCACAATAAAACGATCAAAGTAAGCAAGGGTGAGCGTGTAACCAAAGGTGAGATAGTAGCACTGATGGGCTCTACAGGCCGATCAACCGGGCCACATGTTCACTATGAAGTATTGCGAGACGGTCAACATATCAATCCTTATAGTTTTATCAAGTAAATTCTTTTTAGCTCTTGTTTTATCCGTGGGAAGTCTCCACATGAAACAGTGTGATCTACAAACGCTGACTTTGTCCGCGTTATAATCACAAATTTATTACTTTTTATCGGTGTTCGTTCACGCCGAAGTCAACACAGTGTAAGGCGAAAAAATGGTTAGCAAGTTTTTCAGTAAAATTTTTGGTAGTCGTAACGAGCGCGTATTAAAAAAAATGCGTAAGTACATAGATGAGATTGCCAAGTTTGAGACCGAAATAGAGCAACTTGATGACCCGGCATTACAGGCTAAAACGCAAGAATTCAAACAACGCCTTGCCGATGGACAGACTACGGATGATTTATTGACCGAAGCGTTTGCCGTGGTACGTGAAGCCAGTAAACGTGTGCTTGGCATGCGTCATTTCGATGTGCAGTTGATCGGCGGTATGGTGCTGAATGATGGCAAAGTCGCTGAGATGAAAACCGGTGAAGGTAAAACCCTGGTGGCGACACTCGCCGTCTATTTGAATGCACTTGAAGGTAAAGGTGTTCATGTCATCACAGTTAATGATTATCTGGCAAAACGTGATGCTACCCAAATGGGCAAACTGTATGGCTTTCTCGGACTGACAACTGGCGTAATTGTTGGCGGTCTGTCTAATGATGACCGACGCGAAGCCTATGCCTGTGATATTACATACGGCACCAATAATGAATTTGGCTTTGATTATCTTCGAGACAATATGGCGTTCCGTCTTGAAGAGAAGGTTCAACGAGAATTACATTTTGCTGTTATCGATGAAGTTGACTCGATCCTAATCGATGAAGCAAGAACACCGCTCATTATCTCTGGTCCCGCGGAAGACAGCTCTGAGTTATATCAGAAAATTAATACACTCATTCCAAGCCTGAGCAAACAAGAAGGTGAGGGTGATGATGTCACTGTGCCTGGTGATTTCACCCTGGATGAGAAAAATAAGCAGGTTCATTTTACTGAATCGGGTCATGAAAAAATTGAATCCATGCTGACCGATATCGGTTTGTTATCTGCTGATGCCAGTTTGTACGACGCGGCAAATATCGGCCTGATGCATCACGTAACAGCCGCACTGCGTGCACATGTGCTGTTCCAACGAGATGTCGATTATATTGTGCAAGATAATCAAATTGTGATTGTTGACGAGTTCACGGGTAGAAGTATGCCGGGCCGTCGGTGGTCTGAAGGTCTGCATCAAGCTGTTGAAGCTAAGGAAAATGTGAAGATTCAAAATGAGAATCAAACATTAGCGTCAATTACATTCCAGAACTACTTCCGTTTGTATAACAAATTGTCAGGTATGACCGGTACGGCTGATACCGAAGCTTATGAGCTTCAGTCTATTTATGGTTTGGAAGTGGTGGTTATTCCGACACATAAAGAAATGCTGCGTAAGGATGAAGCGGACCGTATTTACCTAACGGCGAAAGAAAAGTACGACGCTATTCTGGAAGATGTGAAAGATTGTGTGAAACGTGGCCAACCTGTGTTAGTGGGTACCGCATCGATTGAAAGTTCAGAATACCTTCATAGTTTGCTTAAAAAAGCCAAAATTCCGCATGAAGTGCTCAACGCGAAGTTTCACGAAAAAGAAGCGCATATTATTGCCAATGCGGGTATGCCTTCAGCGGTGACTATTGCAACAAATATGGCTGGTCGCGGTACTGATATCGTACTGGGTGGCAGCCTGGAAGCAGAATTAGAGGCGTTACCGGAAGACACCAGTGAAGAACAAAAACAAAAAATTCGTCAGGAGTGGATGAACCGTCATGAAGCTGTGTTAGCAGCAGGTGGCTTGCATATCATCGGTACAGAGCGTCATGAGTCTCGTCGTATTGATAATCAGTTGCGTGGTCGTTCTGGCCGTCAGGGTGATCCTGGTTCAACACGTTTTTACTTATCGCTTGAAGATAATTTAATGCGTATTTTTGCGTCAGAGCGTATGGCTGGTTTGATGCAGAAATTAGGTATGGAAGAGGGTGAAGCCATTGAGCATCCTTGGGTATCCCGTGCGATTGAAAATGCGCAGCGTAAAGTTGAAGGTCATAACTTTGATATTCGTAAACAGTTACTTGAGTTTGATGATGTCGCCAATGACCAGCGTAAAGTCGTTTATGAGCAACGTAATGAATTGATGGCGGCTGATGATGTGTCAGAAACCATCACATCAATGCGCAGTAGTGTAATTAATGATGTTATCAGTTTGTATATTCCGCCTAACAGCATTGATGAACAGTGGGATACCGCTGGTCTTGAGGATGCGTTACGCGAAGAGTTTGCTTTAGATGCGCCGGTTAGAACGTGGTTAGATCAAGATGATTCTCTGCATGAAGAATCATTACGTGAACGTATCGTAGAAGAAGCTGAAAAAGCCTATAAACAGAAAGAACAGGCGGTTGGTGAAGAATTGATGCGTCATTTTGAAAAAGCCATCATGTTGCAAACACTAGATTCGCAATGGAAAGATCATCTGGCGCAGATGGATTATTTACGTACCGGTATCAACTTACGTGGTTACGCACAAAAAGATCCTAAGCAAGAATATAAACGTGAATCGTTCAGTCTGTTTAAAACCATGCTGGATAATATTAAACATGAAGTAATCAAGTTGATTTCTCGTGTTCAGGTTCGCGCTGAAGAAGATGTGGAAGCTGTTGAAGAACAACGCCGACAAACGGCTGAAATGGAATATCAACATGAGCAGGCTCAGCAATTAGCCAGCAGTGAAGACAATCAACAAGAAGATTTAGCAGCTCATCAGCCTTACACACGTGAAGGTAATAAAGTGGGACGTAATGATCCTTGTCCTTGTGGCAGTGGTAAGAAGTTTAAACAGTGTCACGGAGCGATTAGTTAATGGCAGTGAATTTGTCAGCACCTACTGCAGAAGCATTATTAGCTGTTAAAGGTATCCGGCTTGCCACAGCAAGTGCAGGAATAAAAAAGCCTGGTAGACAGGATGTTGTTTTGATTGAGCTGGCAGAAGGTACACAAACAGCAGCTGTCTATACAAAAAATGCGTTTTGTGCAGCACCTGTTATTGTGGCTAAACAACATCAAAGCAATGAAGCATCGCGCTATTTACTCATCAATTCTGGTAATGCTAATGCCGGTACCGGTGATGCAGGCCTTTTAGCCGCAAAATCCTGTTGTCAGGCTGTCGCCGATGTGGCTCATGTCAATGAGGCCAGCGTTTTACCTTTCTCTACAGGTGTCATTGGTCAGCCACTACCAGTTGATAAAATCAGTGCAGTATTACCGGAAGCCTATAGTCGTTTATCTGAAGATAATTGGCTGGCTGCCGCCCATGGCATTATGACCACTGATACCATTGCTAAAGCAAAATCTGTTCAGTTACAGCTTGATGGCAAAACTGTTACGATTACAGGCATATCAAAAGGATCCGGCATGATCCGGCCTGATATGGCCACCATGCTGGCGTATATTGCGACTGATGCCAATATCGACCCTGCGGTATTAAAGACAATGCTTAATAATGCCATGGGACAATCATTCAATCGCATCACGGTGGATGGTGATACATCAACCAATGATGCTTGTGTATTAATGGCAACCTGCCAGGCAGGTAATGAAGAAGTTAAACAAATCAGCACCGCTGAAGGTGAAGCCTTGCAGGAAGCGATTACCGATGTGTGTCGATATCTGGCTCAGGCGATTGTGCGTGACGGTGAAGGTGCCACCAAGTTTATTACTATCAATGTCGAACAAGGCCAAAGTCAGGAAGAATGTCGACAAGTGGCTTATACCATAGCCCATTCGCCATTAGTAAAAACGGCATTGTTTGCCTCAGATCCAAACTGGGGACGAATCCTGGCGGCCGTTGGTCGAAGTGGTTTAATGGATTTTGATTTATCAGGCGTATCTATTTTTATAGGTGATGTCTGTATTGTTGAGTCTGGTCAACCTGAGAATAGTTACACTGAAGAAAAAGGCCAGGCTGTGATGGCTGAGTCAGAAATTACTATCACGGTGAAATTGAACCGAGGTGATGCCTATGATCAAGTCTGGACCTGTGACTTTTCTTACGACTACGTAAAAATTAACGCTGAGTATCGCACCTGAATTAGAGCAAACAATGAGCGAAAATACTATTACCACCCTGAGTGAGTTTCTGGAGCAGAGTGGCGCCCATTACCGCGTCTTTGATATGGGCCGTAGAGTCACCAAACTGAGTGCTAAGAAATTTACTCGTTTTGAAGCGGCTGAAGTACCTTATCCGTATCCATTCCAACGTACCGCTCTATTTGGCATTATCTTTTGGCATCCACAATTCACAGACAGACACTATGTCTGGTTTCTCAAGTTTCCTCTCGATGAACAGGGCCTATTAATTCAGGCCGCTCGCGACGAGTTTCTGGTAATGGTGCTGGATAGGGTAGGTGAGTATTTACTCGCTGCTGCTGATGGCAAGTATATTGAAGGCGCATTAAAAGATAGTCCTTATAGCTTCAATCCACGCGAAGATCGGATGGCGGCTTTTAATGCACAGGCAACCAAAAGTCTCAGCTTAAGACCTTCATCATTTTACGAGGCAGCATACGACTACTTTACTGGTCAGAAACCGTTTGATAGTTGGCAAGTTCTTGGCATGCAGGGCGTTGCCGATATTGCGGTGAGAACTGATGATAAAACGCTGACAAAAGCGTTAATTCAAACCTTACCCCAGCTTCCACCTCAACCCTTTCATATGCTGACTTCATTTATGGAAAATGCTGAACCAGCGAATAATATGGTTGAGGCTTTGCAGTGGCGGCTTAAAAATGAGTTAGAGCAAAATCAGCCTGATATAACTGAGGTTTGTGCTTGTCTGAGGGCTGTTTCTAATACCTCTGCTCAGGGCATGGTTGAGAGTATGGTCAAGCAGACGCTTATGTCTGATATCAGTCGTCATATTGAAGTGTTAGCCGTGATTGCCGGTCGTTGCTGGAAAGTACTTGAGTCTTCGGAACTGTGTCAGCTATTTGTTGAAAAACTCGCTGTTAATGAAGCTGGTTATGAAGGCTTTAGCCATATACTGGCAGATTTAATGTTTATGCCTGGTATGCGTGAATTAGTGATGACAGCATTACGCAACCCAAACCGTTCAGCCGAGTTGACCCAGCAAGTGGGTACAATGTTTGGCTCTTGAGTTCTAGCATAAGATTTCTTCTGACTCACTGACGTTTCACTACTATGTACTATCAAGTACAACTTATTACACCCTATGCTCAAAGGATTGTTAGTATTAGGTTTCTTAAATGACAGAATACTAGTATGAAAATCTTATTATTAAGGATGATGGGCTTAGGTGATGTGGCTTCCATATTATTACCTGCAGCCAAGATAATGCGACAACGCTACCCTGATGCCGAGCTGGACGTGATGACATTTAATGTTGGCGCTGAACTCATGGGCTTGATGCCCGAAATTGATAAAGTGCATATGGTGACGTCAGAACAGTGGCCGTCTGAAATGCAGGAAGCCTTACCTCGCTTTATTGATTTGGCCGAATATCTTGCTTACGAAGAATACGATCAGATTATTAATCTTGATACTTGGTTTATGCCTTGTGTGCTGGCTAGATGTCTTAAAGATATGGGGTTGCCCGTCGCGGGTAACTACCTGCAAATGTCGATGCAAGAGCTATTTTCATCATTGTTAACCTTTGAAATTCAACAATCATATGTTCAACAGCCATGGCAATACATAGAAAGTACCTTTCCTAATATGGCCCAGTGGTTTGAGCGTTGGTGGGATAAGCCTGAATATGCTGAAATGGCCTATCCACAGTTTTACCTAAATCAGTGTTGTCAGTTCCCTGAAACTATCGATATTTCTTTGGATAGCTTTGATAAAACTGTGACTTTTCCATGCGGTGAGCGGCAAAGAGTTATTGCTTTATCGACTTCTGGACGTATTGCCAGTAAACAATATCCCTATAAGGACGAATTGAAGCGTTTACTGGAAGCTGAAGGTTATTATGTGTGGAGCGAGTTTAATGGTGAAGTGAGCATGGATGTCACGCTCGGGCGTTTGGCGAAAACGGACTTATTAATTACCGTAGCAACAGCGACACAGTGGTTAGCCAGGCTGGTTGATTGTCCATCTTATATGATCACTGGCCCTTTGCCTCCATCCATTCTCGGAGCAGAAGTCTCAGCAGAGAAACATATTGATTGTCAGTATTGCGCACAAAGTAAGTGTCATTTGGATACGCCATTTGCCTGTATGGATATCAAACCAGATCTTATTGTGCAGCAGGTGAAAAGCTTCTTTAATGACAAAGATAAAGTGCAATAAATTTTTTTACCCTGCTAAGGCAGGGAACAGGCCTTTTAAACCATTCGCAATAAACTCGACCGCAATAGCAGCCAGAATAAGCCCCATAATACGTGTAGCGATATTGATACCATTTGTAGACATACGGCGGGCTATCCATGGCACCAACAATAATAAAATCCATAACAACAAGCCCAGCAGGATGATATCCAGGGCGATAATACTGTAATGGGCAACGCCATGACCTTTATAAGCATTAATGATGACGGTACTGATTGCACCCGGACCGGCAAGAAGAGGCATGGCAAGAGGAACAACAGCAATGGACTCACCTGACTGCTGGGCCAGTTCATGATTTTGTTTCAGGCCTTTACTGGTGTTATGAAGCATGCCAATACCCATCAGTAACAGCATAATGCCACCACCAACACGAAACGAGTTAATACTGATGCCAAAAAACTCTAAAATCCACTGCCCTAAAAAGGCAGTGACTAAAAGAATGGTTGTGGCAGCGATAATCACAGTCCGTGCTATTTTTGCACGCTCAGCACTGCTGTAATCAGCCGTCAGACTGATGTAAATGGGAATAATACCTAGTGGATTAACAATGGCGATTAAGGACACCAGAAATTTTGTATATTCAGTATAGTCGAGCATGATTAGCTTAGATTCTTATCTTCAATATGTGTGGTGATACCATCAATTGTTTTGCTATTTTTTCTCGCCAATAGTCTTCAATCCCTGTAGTCCCTTTTTTTTCAGCCCAATTATTAAGCTGCTCACGTTCACCGTTATAGTCGAAAAAAGGAACTGCCATGCCACAAGAGGTTTGGACTAAATCAATGTTCAGATCAAATATTTGTCGGGCACCTGGAAGTGGATCAAACAAATAGAATAATTCATGCCATTCGGCATCATTTTGATGAATCACGCTGGCAGTACCATAGAGACGCAAAATCATGGGCTTACCGCTAAAGGCACAGAACATAATGGTCATTCGGGGATGTTGCTGAATATGGCCTGCTGTTTCATTACCGCTGCCGGTTACATTGAGCCAAATGACTCTGTTCGGGGTCAGAACGCGAAGTGAGTCCATACCTTTTGGTGAAATATTCACACGACTATGTTCCGTCGCTGTGCCAACAAAAAAGAGATGTTGTTGCTGAATAAATTCGATTAAGCGATCAGATAACGCATCAAATTTCTGTCCCATATTCGTTTATAAGCCTTTTCTGTTTTCGACGATTTGTTTTTGCCATTCGTGTTCCATCATCACCTCATAAGTCGATTCCACCCGATCAAGAAAAACATGACCTTGCAGATGATCAAACTCATGCTGAAAAACACGGGCAAGGAAACCATCATATCGGGTTTCAACCCATTCAGCCTGGCGGGTTTGATAACGAACGTGAATCTGAGTATGACGAGGCACTAATCCACGGATACCGGGTAGGCTAAGGCAACCTTCCCAGTCTTTTTCTTGTGTATTTGAGGTGGAAATGATTTCTGGGTTAATAACAAAAAAAGCAGGCACATCCGGTGCATGAGGATAACGGGCATTCGGATGGGATGACATGATAAAAAAACGCTGTGAAATCCCTACTTGTGGTGCGGCGATACCCATGCCGCCTTTTTCCATCACAAAATCCATCAGCTTATCCAGTTGTGACTGGAAGGCGGGATTCATGATGTCTTCAACTCTTTCAGTAGGTTGACGAAGAATCGGATGGCCTAACTGAAAAATGTCGAAAAGTTTTGTCATATTAAAGGTGCTTGTAACGGATCATGTAATCGGAACCAACCTGCAATACTGTAACGATCTCGGTAGCTTTTGACTACTTCATGTGGAAATTGCTCACTGAGAAAAATTACAAAACAGCCAAAGTTTGGGTTAACGCTTTCAATGACGGTATCTGAATCTGCTGCATAAATGAATAACTGACCACCATCAGCTTCTTGCCATTCAGGATTGAGATAGAGCACGGTGGTTAATACCCGGTTAGATTCACCTTTGAATGCATCGACATGTTTTTTATAAAAAGCCCCCCGTGCGTAATGCGCATAATGGGCTTCGTAATCAAACAAGCCCATAAACAAGCGACGGTTCATAGCCAGACGAAACTCAGCCATCTGATCGAGATAAGCTTTATCAATACTGTTGTCCAACGTTAGCCAGCGGGTTTCATCACGACGAACAGTGTTATTCAACTGAAAGTCCTGTTCACGGCCAATACCTGCACGTTTGAAGTCATCTTCATCCAGGTTCATCACACGTTGTTGTAATGCATTATTCATATTAGCATGGAGAAGCTGTGGCAGGACGCAATAGCCTTTATCAGCTATGGCATCAGCAATGTAATCATAGGTGGCTTCTGTGGGGTGAATTAACGGCTTCAAGCATGCAATCTCCAAACGGACAAATAAGACCAGACCGATTACTTTAGATGGAGAGCTTGGGAGTCTAATGACCGGCTGGTTCCATTGAGGTAAGGGGTTGAGCAGGCAGCAAAATTTAGCAAATTTTTGCTGTTTAGGTATGATTTTTTTCTGCTTAGCCGAAAAACCAATAGGCCACAGTGATAGCCGCTAAAATGCCAGCAAAATCTGCGGCAAGTCCACAGCCAATCGCGTGGCGAATATGTTTGATACCGACCGAACCAAAATACACGGCTAATACGTAAAAAGTCGTTTCGGTGCTGCCTTGAACAATGGAGGACAGACGTCCAGCAAACGAGTCGGCACCATAGGTTTGCATGGTATCGACCATCATGGCTCTGGCACCACTGCCACTGAAGGGTTTCATTAATGCCGTGGGCAGTGCTTCTATAAAACGATCATCCAATCCCAGACTAAGTACTAGATGGCGTAATCCTTCTGCCAGCATATCCATTGCACCACTGGCCCGGAAAACACCAATGGCTACCAGCATGGCCACAAGATAGGGAATAATGGTAATGGCTGTTTCAAAACCTTCTTTAGCACCATCAATAAAGGCGTCATAAGCATTTACTTTTTTTATCCATGCTGCAGTAATAAAGACAATCACCAGAGAAAATAAAATTACATTACTGATTAACGATGATTGGTTCACCATGTCCTGTTGTGGCAAGTTAGAAAAGTACAACAATAAAGCAAAAACGACGGCTGTGAACCCGCCAAGATAGGCCAGAACAACCCGATCCAAGAGATTAATCTTCTGCACCCATGCCACACTGAGTAATCCAACCAGGGTTGAAATATAGGTTGCGATCAGAATTGGAATAAACACATCGGTTGGGTTGGCGGCGCCCATTTGTGCCCGGTAGGTAAATATGGTGACTGGGAATAACGTCACCGCAGATGTGTTGATGACCAGAAAAAGTATTTGTGCATTACTGGCGGTATCCTTAAAAGGATTTAACGTCTGCAATTCTTTCATGGCTTTGATGCCAAGCGGGGTTGCTGCATTATCTAAGCCCAATGCATTAGCAGAAATATTCATTACCATTGCACCGATAGCGGGATGGTTTTTGGGAACATCCGGCATGAGGCGCTGGAATAATGGCGTTAGGGCATAGGTCAGTAATTGTATAAAGCCGCTACGTTCGCCAATTTTCATGATGCCGAGCCACAAGGCAAGCACGCCGGTGAGTCCTAATGCTATTTCAAAAGCAGTTTTAGCCAGTTCAAACATGGCTTGCATCAGTTGAGTAAATATCAACTGGTCGCCCAGCACTAATAATTTAATCAGTGCGACAACAAAGGCGATAAGGAAAAAAGCCATCCAGATGATATTCAGCATAGCGCTATTGTGGCATGAGTGAATTGTTTGCGGAAGCGAGTGTATTGAAGCAATAAAAAAAGCCCGCGCATGTGTCACATACGCGGGCTGTTAATCAGTTTTTCTTAATTTAGTCGCGATTCGCTTTTCTTTGCTTTTTTGCGGCTATGGCTGGACGCTTTTTGGTTTTTGCTGGCAGTGGTCCTGCCCGACGTGGCTTTCTTTCAGCTCTTGCTGAAGAAGTATCAGCATCTGAATCAGGCAGACTAATTTCAAGCTGTTTATTGTTAACCCAGACTTTTCTTAAATGCTGAAAAATATCTTTTGGCATACCATCTGGTAAATCAACAAGACTGTGATCCTGATTAATCGTAATACGACCAATCATGCGACTATCCATGCCAGCTTCATTGGCGATAGCACCGACAATGTGTTTAGGCTCAACATTTTGTTCTGTACCGACTTCAATCCGGTACGTCTTCATGCCTTCTTCAGCTTGATGGGACGTTTGGCGACGAGGACTACGTTCTGCTCTGGGTGGTCTTTCTGAACGCATACCACGTTCACCACGATTTGCTCTTTCAGGACGGTCACTACGCTCAGCACGCTCTCTGGGTTGCTTACGCTCTGAATGGACAACGGGAGGATTTAATGGGCGCGCTTTTTGCACTTGAAAGGCTAATGCTGCAGCCATTTCAATCGGATCTGCATTATGTTCTTCCTGATACTGACGAATCAGGTTCTCAAAAAAGGCCAAATCCTGTGACTCGATAGTTTCCGTTAAGTCTTGTTTGAAAGCCATCACACGGCGATCAGCAATATCTTCGCTGCTTGGCAATTGCATGCGGGTGATGGTTTGTTTGGTCGCTTTTTCAATCGCGCCCAACATGCGTTTTTCACGTGGTGAGACAAATAAAATGGCTTCACCTTTACGACCGGCACGACCTGTTCTGCCGATACGGTGAACGTAAGATTCAGTGTCGTAAGGAATATCGTAATTGACGACATGACTCATGCGCTCAATATCCAGACCACGTGCAGCCACATCGGTGGCAACCAGGATATCAATCTTGCCGGCTTTCATTCTTTCGATGGTTTTTTCACGTAAAGCCTGATTCATATCACCATTTAATGGTGAGCTGGCATAACCGCGAGCTTCAAGCTTTTCAGACAGATCAACGGTCGCATTTTTGGTACGGACAAAGATGATCATGCCATCGAAGTTTTCGACTTCCAGAATACGGGTAAGCGCATCCAGTTTATGTAAACCGGTGACTTGCCAGTAACGTTGTGTGATCGTGTCAACCGTCGATGTTTTTGACTGGATGTGGACATCCACTGGATCTTTTAAATAACGCTGAGCTACCCGATGGATCGGTTTTGGCATTGTTGCTGAGAACAGCGCAACCTGACGATTTTCTGGCGTTTCTTTCAGTATGGTTTCAACATCATCAATAAAACCCATGCGCAGCATTTCATCAGCTTCGTCCAGCACAAGTGCTTTCAGATCTTCGAGTGGTAATTTGCCACGACGGATCAAATCAAGAATACGACCAGGCGTGCCGACGATAACCTGTGGGCTACGTTGTAACTGGCGTAGTTGAATCCCCATGCTTTGACCACCGTAAACGGGTAAAACATGGAAATTTTTCATATGGCGGCCGTAGCCTTGCATCGCTTCTGCGACTTGAATAGCTAACTCACGTGTTGGGGTGAGTACCAGAATTTGAGGTGTTTTTTGACGGTCATTCAAACGACTTAATAGCGGCAGAGAAAACGCGGCAGTTTTACCTGTACCGGTTTGGGCCTGGCCCAGTAAATCACGACCTTCTAATAAAGGCGTAATACTTTGTGCTTGAATGGGTGACGGTGTTTCGTAACCGGCTTCTTTGATTGCTTTGACAATAGCGGGAGCGATACCCAACTCACTAAATGAGGGGATCGAGTCAAGTTGTTCTGTGGACATGCAAAAACCTGTGAATGTCAGTTTTGAACGCAAAACTGAGGAGCGGGATGATAAACAGCATATTATACAATCCTGAACAAGCAAAAGATAGAAAAATCATTTGTTTAATGTGATATGGCGCATTTCTGGTAATGTCAGGTTTTAGGTTTTATGATGGCTTAGAACGTTATCTATCACAGAAAGGAGCGAGAGATGAGTGAACATACATACAAACTGATTGAGTTAACCGGTAGTTCCAGTGAAAGTTCAGATCAGGCTATTCAAAATGCTATCAAAAAAGCTGGCGAAACCGTCAAGCATATGCACTGGTTTGAAGTGATTGAAACACGTGGCTATATTGAAAACGATGGTGTGAAATACTGGCAGGTCACGATCAAAGTCGGATTTAGAATCGAAGATTAAACATTGCTCCAAAAAGGATAATCATGACACAAGCAACCCAGACCGATGTCATTATCATTGGGGCAGGTACGGCCGGCTTAGCAGCCCTCAAACAAGTACAGAAAGAGACTGATAATTTTTTGTTAATTAACGAAGGCGAGTACGGCACTACCTGTGCCCGAGTCGGCTGTATGCCATCCAAGCTGCTTATCGAAGCGGCCAATGCGTATCATCATCGTCATACTTTTGCTGAGTTCGGTATTCAACACGCCGATCAACTGACGATTGATATCGCTGCTGTATTCGAGCGGGTTCGTCATCTGCGAGATTATTTTGTATCAAGCACATTATCATCCATTCGTGATATTGAAGATAAGGTCATTACCGGACGCGCCTGTCTTAAGGGGCCGAACACGATCAGTGTTAATGATCAGTTAATCACCACAAAAAAAATAATCATCGCTACGGGTTCCAGACCGATAGTGCCGGCTGACTGGGAACAGATAGGCAACAAAAAAATACTGACAACAAATACCTTGTTTGAACAAAAAAACTTAAAACCCAGAATGGCGGTGATAGGTCTCGGGGCAATCGGTATTGAAATGGCGCAGGCTTTGTCACGATTAGGCATCAAAGTGACCGCCTTTGGCGCAGAATCTTTATTGGCAGGACTAACAGATAAAAAGGTCAGTGATGTGCTAAAGCAAGCTTTGGCTGAAGAGTTTGATATTTTCACTGAGGCCAAGGCCGATCTTATTGAGACGGAAACTGGTGTGAAAGTGGTTAGTGAGCATAATGAAGTCGAGGTGGATCAGGTTTTGGTCGCTGTAGGTCGTCGCCCTAACCTAGATGGGATGGGATTGAATACGCTGGATGTGAGTCTTGACGACAAAGGCATGCCAGAAATTAACCCAAATTCAACGCAAGTTGAGGGAACGGCTGTCTTTATTGCCGGTGATGCCGGTGCGAATAAAATGCTGTTGCATGAAGTTGCCGATGAGGGCCGCATAGCGGGTCATAATGTTGTGAGCGACGGTATCAATGCCTATTGTCGACGAACTCCTTTAAGTGTGGTGTTCAGTGAGCCGGGAGCTGCGGTCGTTGGTTTATCTCATGCTGAGCTTGAAGAGCAGAATATCGTGATTGGTGAAGTGGATTATGCTGATCAGGGAAGGGCACGGGCGGCACAACGTAATAAGGGATTGATGCGAATATACCTGGATAAAGAGTCTGGCAAGCTTCTTGGTGCTGAAATGGCCTGTCCTGCCGCAGAACATATGGCACATACCTTGGCTTTAGCAATCAGTCAGGAACTGACGGCAACTCAGGTGCTGGCGATGCCGATTTATCATCCGGTGCTGGAAGAGGGAATGCGGACGGCCTTGCGACACGCGAATAAACAATTACAAGCTTCACATGGCTTTGATTTATCGCGCTGTGATGCTTTTCAGGCAGAAGCCTTGGATTAAAGTTAAGTTTAGCTGAGGCATTAGCGCCTCAGCTGAACTGAATATGAACTAACTAGTTGGTGACACCGAGGCTTTTCAGGTATTCATCATAGCTGCCGCGGAAATCGGTGATGCCATCGGCTTCCATATCAAACACACGTGTTGCTAATGAAGAGACAAATTCACGATCATGGCTGACAAAAATCAGTGTGCCTTCAAACTGTTCCAATGCCATATTTAACGATTCAATCGATTCCATATCCATATGGTTAGTAGGTTCGTCCATGACCAGGATGTTAGGTCGTTGCAAAATCAATTTACCGAATAACATACGACCTTTTTCACCACCGGATAAGACGTTGGCTTTTTTATCAATGCTGTGACCAGAAAAAAGTAAACGACCTAACGTGCCTCTGATGACTTGTTCATCATCTTCTGGACCTGCCCATTGAGACATCCATTCAAACAGTGTCAAATCGTCTTTAAACAGGTGATCATGATCTTGTGCGTAATAACCAATATTGGCATTTTCTGACCATTTTACTTCACCGGCTTTAGGTGGCAGCTCACCTACCAGTGTTTTGACTAAACTGGTTTTACCAATACCGTTGGGTCCGATGATCGCAATTTTTTCACCGACTTCTGTCATGAAACTAAAGTCTTTAAACAACGAGGATTCATCCGATTCATAGAACTGGGTGATTTTGCTGACTTCTAAGGCATTACGGAATAATTTCTTTTCCTGATCAAAACGAATAAAGGGATTGACCCGGCTGGAAGGTTTGATATCTTCCAGCTGGATTTTTTCCATTTGTTTCTGGCGAGATGTCGCTTGTTTGGCTTTGGATGCGTTTGCTGAGAAGCGAGCGACAAAGCCTTGTAGTTCTTTTATCTGGGCTTTTTTCTTGGCGTTATCAGCCATCAGACGTTCGCGGGCCTGTGTTGATGCCAGCATATATTCATCATAATTACCCGGGTAGATTCGCAGCTCACCATAATCCATATCGGCCATATGCGTACAAATACTGTTCAGGAAATGGCGGTCATGCGAAATAATAATCATGGTGCTGTTACGCTGATTAAGGGTATCTTCCAACCAACGGATAGTATTGATGTCCAAGTGGTTAGTCGGCTCATCCAACAGCATGATGTCTGGGTCGGCAAACAGCACCTGGGCCAGCAAAATACGTAACTTCCAACCCGGTGCGACTTCACTCATCGGACCGTAGTGTTGTTCGACAGGAATGCCGACACCTAATAACAGTTCGCCTGCACGGGACTCAGCGGTATAGCCATCCATCTCAGCATATTGGCCTTCCAGTTCGGCTACTTTGAGGCCATCTTCTTCGCTCATTTCTGGCAGGTTGTAGATACGGTCACGTTCAATATGGACTTCATACAGTTCAGGTTGGCCCATGATCACCACATCGATGACGCGTTCATTTTCGTAGGCAAACTGATCCTGCTTTAATATAGCAAAGGACTCATTCACATCACGCATCACGTTGCCTGATGTTGGCTCCAGTTGTTTAGCAAGAATTTTCATAAAGGTGGATTTACCACAACCATTAGCGCCAATAAGACCATAACGGTTGCCGTCGCCAAATTTGACGGACACATTTTCAAATAGGGGTTTGGCACCAAATTGCATGGTGATATTTGCGGTACTAAGCAAGGGAATATCCTGTTATTTAAGTGCGACGAGAATGACGCTGAAAAAAGTGCCATTATACAGATTGTTAGCGTGAAGCGATAAGGGCTAATTTCGCCTGACGACTTAGTTTTTTTATGGCTGCTTCGCGTTTGGAGGCTGTGCTCCTATCAGGGTGGGTTTCCTGATAGACAATTTTTTTTGCCTGACTGGTATGAAAGAACCTGGCGCCGCCTTTGCCTTGCTGATGTTGCTGAAAGCGGCGGGAAATATCGGTGGTGATGCCGGTATAAAGATGACCGTTCTCCGCTTCGATAATATAAACCGTCCAGTCAGTTTTTATCGTCAAAATCGAGAGCGACCGAATTAATACAATAACGCAGCCCTGTAGGAGCCGGTCCATCATCAAAGATATGACCTAAATGTGCGTCGCAGGACTGACAGCGCACTTCTGTACGATCCATACCATGACTATGATCTGCCAGATGATTCACCACGCCATGCGATATCTGTGCAGAAAAACTTGGCCAGCCACAACCTGAATCAAATTTATTGTCGGATGAAAATAAAGGCTGCTTACAACATATACATCGGTATACACCTTCATCATCATGATCGACGTAGATCCCAGAAAATGCGGGCTCGGTTCCAGATTGACGAGTCACATAAAACTGCTCTTCACTGAGTTCTTGCCGCCACTCAGCATCGGATTTTAGAAGTTTGTTGGGCATTTTATTTTTGAAGTCGTACCTACGAAGCTGACTATTGTAGGCAAAACATGCTGAAAAATCAGCCTAACTGAATTTTTGGAGGAAGGGGGAGTGAAATCAGAGAAAAAAAGTTGCCAGCCGAAAGACTGGCAACAAACTCGGTTTTCAGATTTAAGAGAGAGGGAGCAGGTCAGTCTTTGTTAATACAAATTCCTATCAACTCCATCGGTTACAAATGATAATGATTATTATTTAAATTATCAAGTAGTTTGTTGGATTAATTTTCTGCTATCAGTTTTTTATAATAAATTCATGTTGTTACTATGAATCTTGGCAGGTTTTATTTGAGTGCCCGATTAAATTATCGATCAATTTTGCGTTTTATGAATTAGTTTGCCTGGTAGCGTTATGGTCTTTACATGCTTTTACATAGGTTTACTTTTTTCTATCTATTATCAATGAGTTAAAAGAAATATAGTGTTGGCTAAATTGGTGGCATAGCTGGAAGACTATCGTCATCCTTTGATTGATAAGGGTGGAGTTATGACTATAAATGGTACATCTAACAGTCTGAAGTCTCAGTACACACGACAGTCGAATATTACTGAGAAGGCCAATGCTATTTATAAAAAGTTGAATGAAGGTGAACAAAATTTTCTCGATAAAGACACCGTAGAAAAAGCGCTCCAGGATATTTCTGTTATTGAGTTAAGAAACCAGGAACAATTTTCTTTGGATAGTTCTACTCCAGAATCTATAGATAGCCAAAAACAAACATCAACGAGTCAATACGAGCTGGCCGCTGAACTTGCTATACGATTGAAGGGAAATGAAAACCAGATCGGAAAACAGCAACGACCTCTGAATTTGAGTATAGATGACAGCGGTGTCTTAGTGCGAACGGTGATGAAAGATGACTCAGCTGATAAGGACAAAAAGACGAATTCGTCGTCAAACAATAGAACTGAAGGTTACCGGCAAGCATTTAATGCTATAGACAATAATCAGCCACACATCACGATTATTGCATAGTGACAATTTTCATCCTATTCCCCTGACAAAGATTCAATTGTGTTTGTCAGGGGTTTTTTGTTTAAAATCAGTTTATTAGATGGCGGCAATTATTGCCGTCATCTATATCTACATATCATGAAACTATGATCAAGTTTGTTTTTGATATTTAAAATGTTTTGCGATAATCATTGCCATATTCTTTTTTACAAAAATTTACACATATTTAACTTAACTTTACTGGCTAAACCCTTTAATACCAAGGCCTGTGGCCGATATATTGCTCAATAGGCCTTGTAGTTCTTTATTTATTTAGAGCTACTTTTGTTTTTAACATAAGGAAATATGTGATGAGTATTAACGGGATAAGTGCCAGTAATGGCAGTATGCTGTACTCGTATCTGAACAATCTGAAAAAGTCGGGTTCATCAGGTTCAGACGAGTCTTCTCTGTTACAAACAGCATTGAGTACTGCAAGCTCAACATTATCATCTACAAGTATTGGATCAGGTTCTTACGAAAGTGGATTGGCGGCGAATGAGACTGGGGTACGAGCCAGAATGCCTCCACCACCTGAAGAAGATAATGGTTTTAGCCAATCTCAATTATCTGAAATGGCATCTGATGACTCGCCTATGAGCGAATTATTCAGCGCATTGGCGGATAATTTTGATGAAGCCGATATGGATAGTGATGGTGTTATTACGCGTGATGAAGCCATGAGTTTTGCTGAAGCCAATGATATCGATGTAGCACCGCCACCAGGTGAACAGGGACCAGTAGCAATGGCAGAACAGGGGCTGACACAAGGTCAGCTTTCCGAGATGTCATCTGAAGATTCACCAATGAGTAGCCTGTTTAGTGCATTAGCCGAAAATTTCGATGAAGCTGATGCCAATGAAGACGGTGTTGTCAGTCAAGCTGAGGCAATGGCTTACGCAAAAGATAATGACATTGCTATGCCTGTGCCACCTCAAGGTGGTGGTGCAATGTCTGACGAAGGTCTGACACAGAAGCAGTTATCTGATATGTCATCTGAAGAGTCACCGCTGAGTGATCTATTCAGTGCTCTGGCAGATAATTTTGAGAATGCAGATGCTGATGGTGATGGCGTTGTGACACAAAGTGAGGTGATGGAATATGCCAAGCTGAATGACATGAGCTATCTTGAGCGTGAACCAGCATTATCTGTTTCCGCTTAACTAACTGTAACCACTCCGATGATCATCGGAGTGGTTATTTCTTATAAGGTAAATTGACTTCGACACGAAGTCCGCCATTTTCTCTATTAGATGCTTTTATTTCACCGCCATGTGTATCAATGGCACGGTAGGCAATAGCTAATCCTAACCCAATGCTATCGTTTCGCTCAGTCAGGTGACCACGGAAGAATGGTTTAAATATGGATTCTAAATCCGCTTCAGCAACACCCGGACCATTATCTTCAATCACAATAAATAGACGGTCTTTTTCAGTATCTGTTGATACCACAAGCTTAATATCCGATTTCGGTGGCGAGAACTTAATCGCATTTCTTAATATATTTTCAATTGCCCGGTGGAGCAATTCGCTTCGCACTGTAATAAAGATATCTTCAATGGCTGAGTAATGAATCTTGATTTCTTTACTACTTGCTTCAAAGCGTGCATCACTGATGATTTCGTCAAGAAGATCATTCAAGCAAATTTCGGTTTGTACATTATCTGTGACCCCTGTTTCTAAACGAGATAAGACGAGTAGCTCGCCGACCAGATCACTCATCCGTTGTGATTCACGTTCAATACGCTTCAGTATTTCATGGGTTTTTTCTGGTTGTTGTTCGGCGATACCTATTGCCGCTTGCATGCGAGCTAATGGGGAGCGAAGTTCATGGGATACGTCATGCAGCAGGCGTTGTTGTGCTGACATCAGATGCCCAATTTTTCCGGCCATATCATCAAAATTTTTGCCCAACTCCACCAATTCATCGCGGCGCCGTCCCATTTTTTCACCAATACGAGTCTGCAATTGGCCTTCGGCAAGTTTTGCAAATGACTGGCGCAATAAACCAATGGGTTTGGTGAAGTACCAGGCTAATAAAGCACTAAAAAAGATAGCGGCAATTAACCCTGAACCAATCAATAATATTAAAGGATAGGGGACGGCCTCATTGGGTGGTGGAGGCAGATGCATGGCTTCAAATGGTGGTGAAGGAAAAGGTTCATTTAGCATTGGCGCTGGTCCAAACTCACGTCGTTCATGAGGTGGACCAATAAATAATGTTTCGGAAATCCCTCTCTTCATCGGTGAGAAAAGGAGTAATGAATGGCCTTCATTATCGGTGACATAACGGATCGCTAATGGAAACTCTCCTTGCAGAAATAAGGCTCTCGCATAAGCAACAACTTTGGGATCGATTGAGCGACCAAGGATTTCATTGCCATTATCATTGATGGCATACACTTTAGGAAACGGGGCTTGTTGGGCTTTTTCCAGAAACGTGATTAGCGCAGCCTCGCCGCCATAACTAAAGATATCTGCTGCAACGGACACAAACGCGTGCGCATGGACATCAATTTCAGGATCGGTTTTATTTGCCTGATCTTGAATAGATTTATGGTGTAACCAGACGACAGTGCCAACGCTGATACCAGCAACTAAAAGTGCTAGCCAGAATACGATAAAGAATTTCCAGAATAATTTACTCATTCTCATCAGTTAGTCTCGAATGAACTGATAACCCTTACCACGAATGGTTTGGATATACGATTGTCCATCCTGCTGATTTCCCAGTTTTTGACGAATACTACTCATATGCACATCAATACTGCGGTCAAATCTGACTAAAGGCCGACCTAAAGCGCGCTGAGAGAGTTCGTCTTTGCTGACAACATGGCCTGCTTTACGGACTAAAGTTTCGAGTAAATTAAATTCAGTACTGGTAAGGTCAAGCGGTTTATCAAACCATAAAACCTGACGTTTTTGAGCGCTTAATTGCAAGGGACCTATCTGAATATCCTGAGTCTGCATATCGACCATCAGAGCATCCATTCGACGCAGAATGGCGCGAATTCGGGCAACGAGTTCTCTTGGCGTACAAGGTTTTGGCACATAGTCATCAGCGCCAGATTCTAATCCAATAATTCGATCAATATCATCGCCCTTGGCTGTAAACATCAGTACCGGTATCAAACTTTTTTGACGAATTTGTAACAGTATTTCTGTCCCGGTAATGTCCGGTAACATCATATCCAGAATGATTAAATCGTAATCACCTGTTAATGCCATTTCTAAACCCGCTTTGCCTGTCAAGCTGGCACTGACCTGAAATTGCTCTTGTTGTAAATATTCCTGGAATAGTTCAACCAGTTCAGCATCATCATCAATGATGAGTACATTAGCCACATTAAGCTCCTTATGCTATTGATGTTGTCATGATAGTGCTTACTTGTTGTCTGCTCCAGAGTTAAACGACTATCTTTACTCGTTTTTACCTTTGGCTAACCCTCATTAACATCCAGATGCCGGATACTACATCCTAAGTTTAGAGCCTAAATAGGCCTAAAGAATAAAGACCTGGTTTGTATATGGAGGTAGCTAATGAAGAAGCTAATGTTTTTGATAATGTTATTACCAATAGTGGCTATCGCCAATCCGATGATGGATAGAGATGTTTCGCCACCACATAGTGATAATAAAATGCCACCACCGTCGATGCATATGTTACCTAAACCTGATGATGTAGGCTTTTTCTTACATGACCTCAATTTAACGACGGCACAGAATGCCAAAATACTGATCTTATTGGAAAAAGAACGTGATTTGATGGAGGAAGATCGGGATGAAGCGCGTAAAGTCAGACGCGATATAGAGGAAATGACACTCTCGGATGATTTTGATAAGGAAAAACTGGAAAAGTTAATTGATAAGTCCTTGAAGCTTCATAAGCGTTATGCACTCAAAAAAGCCGAATTTTCCCATGAGCTTTATGCGGTTCTGGATAAGCAGCAACGACAGGCTTTAAAACTTAAGATGTTGAGTTTTAATACGCCATTCCCCGGTTAATTAAAGAATATGCACGGCTCTCCCCGACCAATCCTCTCTCCCATCCCAGTGATGGGGAGAGCTGCTGCATTTATTTCAGTTTGGAGAGTTGGGTCAAGGCATAGCCCTGATGATATCCCTTGGCGCGGATATTAAAGTAGTACTGACAATACGCTGAGAAATTATGTGGCGTGCCTTCGGTCGGTAAATGAGTAAACATATCAATCAGACTGACAGCGCTTTCTTCGATCCCAATTTCTAATAACATGTCTTCTAGCTGAACTGCTCGGTTAGCAATCATACGTGGGCTCTCACGGAAGTGATGTGAGGCATGCTGTAAAATCTCAATCCGATGTTCACGATCGGTCACTTCACCTCTTAATGCCGCTGCACTACGAAGAATCAACCAGTCTTCAGGCGCAAGACTATCATAGGGTTCCAGCCATTGAGGAATATCGTCTTTTTCTATGGGGGATGGCACCGTGCTGTCAGATGCGGTGAGATCATATTCTTCCTCATTGTCACCACAGGCGCTTAACAGACTAATAAAAAGAAGGCAGAGAATAAACCGGATACGTGTTTTCACTTCTGAACACCATGTATGTGACTAAATACTCGTAGGCTAGCATCAGAGTAAACATCACCCTATCGGATATTCTCCTGATTTATTTTAGGAAATTTTTCCAGCGGGTGATTTTATGCCCCGGATTTGGCTATTCAATAAACGGATTCGGTATCATAGTTCTGATTTTCTAGTAGGGAATAAACATGGTTCTGGAACACGCGCCAAGTTGGCAGGCCGTCCTGGCTGCAGAGTTTAATGCACCTTATATGCAAGACTTGAAAGCTTTTCTGCGTCAGGAGAAAGACCAGCAGAAGAAAATTTACCCTCATTCTGCGGATTGGTTTCATGCTCTGGAAACGACGCCGCTTGATGAGGTTAAAGTCGTTATCCTGGGCCAGGACCCGTATCATCAGCCTGGACAAGCGCATGGTTTATGCTTTTCCGTCAAACCTGGCGTCAAAGTGCCGCCATCGCTGGTCAATATTTATAAAGAGCTGGAATCCGATCTGGGTGTGACCCCTGTTAAACACGGTTATCTGGAATCATGGGCGAAGCAGGGCGTATTGTTACTCAACGCCGTATTAACTGTAGAAGATTCAAATGCTAACGCACATCAGGGAAAAGGCTGGGAACAGTTTACGGATAAAGTGATCGAAACTATTAATGAGCGGTGTGAGCATGTCGTGTTTATGTTGTGGGGCAGTTATGCACAGAAAAAAGGCAGCGTGATTGACCTGCAGAGACATTTGGTTCTAAAAGCTCCGCATCCTTCGCCTTTATCAGCGCATCGTGGCTTTCTCGGGTGTCGTCATTTTAGTCAGGCGAATGATTATCTTGTCCAGCACGGGAAATCACCGATTAACTGGCAATTACCAGACACGGTGTCATAAGAAATTCTGCTAGACCGGCCCCGGCCTTGATACAATTCGCGCCATGATAAAGTTCAATCAAGTCTCTCTCCGTCGTGGCACTCAATTACTGTTTGAATCGGCCAATCTTATTGTTCATCCCGGACAACGTGTGGGTTTGACCGGTGCAAACGGTACCGGTAAATCCAGTTTATTTGCGATGTTACGGCAACAACTTCATGCGGATACCGGTGAAGTATCGATTCCTGATGTCTGGACCATTGCGCATGTGGCTCAGGAAACACCGGCTGTAAACACGTCTGCACTGGACTACGTGCTGGAAGGCGATGCCGAATTAACTGAGTTGAACCAACAGCTGGCTGACGCAGAAGCGAATCATGATGGTCACTTAGTGGGTGTATTACATGATAAGTTGGCGGCAATTGATGCCTACACGGCTAATAGTCGGGCAGGAAAATTGTTGCATGGTCTGGGGTTTACCGCTGAGCAGGAAAGCTGGCCAGTGAATGCGTTCTCCGGTGGCTGGCGGATGCGGCTCAATCTGGCGCAGGCATTAATGTGTCGCTCTGATCTTTTATTATTGGATGAGCCCACCAATCACCTTGATTTGGAAGCGGTATATTGGCTGGAAGAATGGTTACGTGCTTATCCCGGCACATTAATTGTGATTTCGCATGATCGCGATTTTCTCGATCGCGTGGTCACCCACATCGCACATATCGAACAACAGCGAGTGAAACTTTATACGGGTAGCTATTCTGATTTCGAGCTGGCTCGTGCCGAGCATCTGGCCAATCAACAAGCGGCTCACCAAAAGCAACAACGCGAAATTGCCCATATGCGCAGTTTTGTGACACGTTTTAAAGCAAAGGCAACCAAAGCCCGACAAGCTCAAAGTCGTATTAAAGCCCTGGAACGTATGGAGTTAATCGCCCCAGCTCATGTGGATTCACCGTTTCATTTTGAATTTTTTCCACCAAGTCGCCTCGCTACTCCCTTATTGGATTTAGATAAAGCGTCGGTGGGGTATGATGAAAACAAGCCACTGATCAGCAATATTAAAATGCGTCTGGCACCGGGAGATCGAATCGGTCTGTTGGGGCCGAATGGTGCAGGTAAGTCGACACTGATTAAACTGATTGCCGGTGTATTGGAGCCCCTGAGTGGTAAACGTAAAGAAGGGAAAGATATTCGCATTGGCTATTTTGCCCAGCATCAACTGGAACAACTTCGACCAGATGACAGTCCGTTAAAACATATTCAACGATTGAATAAGCTGGCTTCAGAACAGGAATGCCGAAACTTTCTCGGTGGTTTTGGTTTTCATGGTGACAAAGCATTAGAACCTGTAGCTCCTTTTTCGGGTGGTGAAAAAGCCAGATTGGTACTCGCTATTCTGGTCTATCAGAAACCTGCTGTGTTGTTACTGGATGAACCGACCAATCACCTTGATCTGGAAATGCGTTTAGCCTTAACGGTCGCTTTGCAGGATTTTGAAGGTGCGCTGGTTGTTGTCTCGCATGACAGACATTTGCTACGTACGGTGACTGATGATTTATGGCTGGTGTCTAATGGACAAGCGACAGTGTTTGATGGTGATTTGGATGATTATCGTCAGTGGTTGTTGAATAAAGATAAACCTGAAAAAACCACAGAATCATCGTCTGCTGTGAACAATAAAAAGCAGGACAGACAAAATGCCGCCCAACAGCGGCAAAAGCTACAGCCATTACGAAATAGCGTGAAAAAAGCGGAACAGCAGATGGATAAGCTTAATGAAGCTCTGTCCTCATTGGAAATGCAGCTTGCCGATACAGCACTTTATACCGATGCCAATAAAGATAAGTTAAAACACTTATTACAACAGCAGGCGGATCTTAAAACACAGCTGGAACAGACCGAAATGCAGTGGTTTGATGCCAGCGAACAATTAGAAGCAGCTCAAGCTGCTGAGGAATAACCGTGGCATTACTGTCATTAAAACAAATTACCGTCAGTTTCGGCGGCCCGAATTTATTAAATAAAGTCGATTTTCAATTAGATCGTGGTGAACGTGTCTGTTTAGTCGGACGCAATGGTGCTGGCAAATCGACACTGATGAAATTAATTGCCGGCGAAGTCACTGCTGACTCTGGTGAAATGGTCGGTATTCAGGATTTGGTCATTTCACGACTGGAGCAGGAAGTCCCGAGTGGTACGCATGGCAAAGTATTTGATGTGGTGGCAGCGGGTTTAGGTCAGTTAGCGCCTCTGCTGGTGGAATATCACGATATTATTCATCAACTACAAACAGACAGCTCACAGGCTCTGTTAGATAAACTGGAAAAAGCGCAGCATAAAATTGAAGCGGCTGATGGCTGGTCTTTAGAGCAGCGTGTCGAAACTGTCATTTCCAAATTATCGCTGGATGCAGATACCGAGTTTGATAGCTTATCCGGCGGGAAGAAACGTCGTGTTTTACTGGCACAGGCATTGGTCAAACAGCCAGACATTCTCTTACTTGATGAGCCGACTAACCATCTGGATATTGAATCGATCACCTGGCTTGAGGGCTTTTTGAAAAGCTATGGCGGCACCGTGCTGTTTATCACCCATGATCGAACATTTTTACAGGCTCTGGCTACACGCATTGTGCAATTGGATCGTGGCAATCTGGTCAGCTTCCCCGGTGATTATGAAAACTACCTGAAAAAACGCGAAGAATTGCTGGCGGCTGAGGCGGAGCAAAATGCCCAATTTGATAAAAAACTGGCTCAGGAAGAAGTGTGGATACGTCAGGGTATCAAAGCGCGTCGTACACGTAATGAGGGTCGTGTCAGAGCATTGGAAGCCTTACGTAAAGAGCGTAGTCAACGACGTGAACGTCAGGGAACAGCCAACATTCAGTTACAAGAATCTGACAGAAGCGGCAAGCTGGTATTAGAAGCCGAGCATATTAGCCAGAGTTACGACGGTAAAATGCTGTTTGAAGATTTTTCTATTGTTATTCAGCGTGGTGATCGTATTGGCATTATCGGTCCGAATGGCTGCGGTAAAAGTACACTGTTATCCATTTTATTGAAACGGATCGAACCTGAGCATGGCTCAGTGAAATTAGGTACTAATCTGGACATTGCCTTTTTTGATCAATTACGCAGTCAGCTTAATGAAGAAGAATCGGTGGTTGAGAATGTCGGGCAGGGCAGTGATCACGTCGAAATTAATGGTAGTCGTAAACATATCATTGGTTATCTGCAGGATTTTCTGTTTACGCCTGACAGAGCACGCACACCGGTGAAAGCATTATCCGGTGGTGAAAGAAACCGGCTCTTGTTGGCGAAACTGTTTACACAACCAGCTAACTTATTGGTGATGGACGAACCGACCAATGACTTGGACGCTGAAACATTGGAACTACTGGAAGATTTATTACTGAATTACTCTGGTACCTTACTGTTAGTGAGCCATGACCGTTCATTTATCAATAATGTCGTGACCAGCAGTATTGTGTTTGATACGGATGGTCAGCTCCGTGAGTATGTCGGTGGTTATGATGACTGGTTAAGGCAGCGTGCGGATACTCAAAAGAGCAATCCCAAGCCGGCAGCTAAAACAACTGCAGAAAAGCCGGCTAATAAGCCTGCAAAAAAATCCACGTTGACCTATCAGGAGAAGTTAGACCTGGAAGCCTTGCCAGCCATTATTGAAAAGCTGGAAATGGAACAGGAAACCTTAACCGCAAAGATGTCTGAACCGGATTTTTATCAGCAGGACCCCAAAAAAGTCAGTCAGGTACAGCAAGCGCTGTCTGAATTAGAAGCCAAAATGGCAGAAGCCTTTGAGCGTTGGGAGCTGTTGGAAGAAAAGGCCAACAGCTAGTCCCGAATCAGCTGACAGACAGATTTTGTTCTAATAAAGTCATAGCATGTTTAGCTGCTATCGGTCGGCTGAAATAATACCCCTGATACACATCGCAGTGGTGTTGTTTAAGGAACTGTAGTTGTTCCTGATTTTCAACACCTTCTGCGATGACTTCCAGGCCAAGACTTTTGGCTAATGTAATAATTGCTTTACAAATAGCGGCATCTTCAATATTAACACTGCACTCTCTGATAAAGGCCTGATCGATTTTCAGCACATCCACTGGGAATTTCTTCAAGTAGCTTAATGATGAATAGCCGGTACCAAAGTCATCTATGGATAAGCGGATACGGGTTTTTTTCAAGGCTGTTAATGCAGCGATGCTCTCTTCTGTATTGCCGGTTAGCACACCTTCAGTAATTTCAAACTCCAGCAATTCGCCACTGATGCCATACTGCGTCATCAATTTTTCAACATAGGCCGTTAATGTGTTGGAGTGCAGATGATGACCAGAAATATTAATGGCGATGGGTAATAATGTTGCACCGGCATCACGCCAGGCTGATAACTGTTTGATGACATTTTCAATCACCCATTCACCGACGTCGATGATCATATTGGATTCATCGATAACGGGAATAAAGTCGCCAGGCATGATTAAGCCGTGCTCTGGATGCTGCCAGCGTAATAACGCTTCAAAACCAACGACTTCACTGGTTTCACAGGAGACCTTAGGCTGATATTCAAGAAATAATTGATCACCTTTGATGGCATCAGGCAGTGCGTGTTCCAGTTGAAAATGTTGTAAGGATTTCTCACTCATTTCTTCCAGGAAAGCACGATAGGTGTTTCGACCTGCCTGTTTTGCTTTATACATTGCAATATCTGCGTGTTGTAACAACTGCTCAGCTTGTATCTGTCCATTTTCTGATATAGCAATGCCGATACTGGTCGGCACAACCAGGTTTTGTTGAGCAAGCGTCACCGGCGCACGCATCACGCCGAGGATATCCATTGCCTTGCTTTCAGCGTTCTCGAGCGTGATATCGCCAGATAATACGATGACAAACTCATCACCACCCCAGCGTCCGACCATATCCAGTTCACGTGTGACTTTGCCAAGACGATTAGCAACCTCACATAGCAGTTCATCACCAGCCTTATGTCCCAGATTGTCATTTATCTTTTTAAATTGGTCTAAATCCAAGAACATTAAAACGACGGAACCAGGCGTTTGCTGATGATATTGAATGAGCTGTTTTAAATGACTCATGAAATAGGTACGGTTGTAGAGGCCAGTGAGAGGATCGTTATATGCCAGTTGTTTTAGACGATTTTGCAGTTTTATTTGCTGAGTAATATCACGAATATGTAAGGTATATTCGACACGAGGCTGTGTTGTATCAGTGGTTTGAGTGATCACCACTTCAGCAGGGAATTCCTCACCATCACTGCGTGTAAGTTCAGCAATATTATGGCGCTTGAGTACCAGACCATCACCACTGACAAAGCCATGTGACAGGTTACTCATTGCTGCTGAACGCGATTGTTCGGTGATAAATAAAACAAAAAAGTTTTGTCCAAGTACGGAGCGTTTTGACATACCAAAACACTGTTCGGCAGCAGGATTAAATTCGATGATTTCACCGCGTTCATTGATGGTGACGATACAATCCATTGCCGCTTGTAAAATAGCGCCTTTGCGGAACTCACTTTCCTTATAAGCAGAGAAAGCCTGATCGCGTTGTTTTATTTCCTGATTAACCTTATCAATAACGCGATTGTACTGTTGGGCAATTTGACCCACTTCTGTGAACGGTTCAACGGGAACAGTAGATGAAAAATCAGACTTTTGTTGCTGATGATGCATGGCAGCCAGCAAATCAAAGACCTCGGTACTGACACGGTGTTCAGCCACGTTAAGGCCGATTAGTTCGGCATTGGCATCAACACGAAGTGGATAAAACCGGTTAATAAGTTTGAATACCACATAGGCAATGACAAAACTGTAAATACCGATAGTTGCAATCCCTAATAATTGAACTTCTAATTGAGCCAGTCGGCTAAGCCCCGTGCCAATTTTTGTTGGATCACCTAATAACGCCAGAGCGATGGTGCCCCATATGCCAGCGAACAGGTGAACCGGAATAACACTGATCGCATCATCAATCTTTTTCCATTCAAGCAGTTTGTCACCGTAGAAAACAATAACCCCACCGATAATGCCGATTAAAAAGGCCTGGTCACTGCTCACCGCATGGCAGTTTGCTGTAATAGACACTAAGCCGCCTAATACGCCATTGATGATCATTAATACATCAACATAACCATCAGAGAAGTATTTCAAAAGCGTTGTTGAAATGCCGCCCCAGACTGCTGCAACAAGGGTGTTAAGCAAGATACTGGGCACATTATCAGACCAGGCAAGCGTACTGCCGCCATTGAATCCAAACCAGCCAAACCAGATAAGCATTGCACCTAAAACGGCCATGGGCAGGTTACTGCCAGGAATACGACGATCATCTACATCATAACGGCCGATACGTGGCCCAATAATCAAAATGGCAGCAAAGGCAACCCAACCACCTACCGAGTGGACAACCGTGGAGCCAGCAAAGTCAACAAAACCTAACTGTTCCAGCCAGCCGGTTGGTGTACCATCATGAATGCCTGCCCATGCCCAATGTCCAATAACAGGGTAGATAAGCAGTGTAATAGTGATGGTAATAATGACATAACCGATATAGCTGGTGCGTTCAGCAACCGCACCTGATACAAGCGTGGCTGCAGTGCCACAGAACATCATTTGGAAAATAAAAAAAGTGGTTACGCTGGCTGTTGGCTTCTCGCCAAACATAAAATGACTAATACCGAAAAAACCGGAAACACTGTCACCAAACATAATGCCAAAACCAATTAGCCAGAAAATAGCGCTGGAAATCGTAAAGTCAGTGATGTTTTTTGCTGCAACGTTAATGCTATTTTTACTGCGGACAAGGCCACTTTCTAAACAAAGAAAACCTGCTTGCATGGTAAATACGAGGCAAGCAGAACAAAGTAACCATAAAGTATCCACAATCAGTGTCGCCTATATAAAGTGAGATTTATGTATTTTTTTACGATATTTCAGAAAATAAATCCATACGTTATATGACGAAATGGAAGAGTTTCCCGATTGACGAGAGTTTATTGTGATAGGGCTAAAACAAAAAAGCCATTTCCCTAAGTGGGTAAATGGCTTTTTTATTCGAGATAGATGGTTTAATTATTCATCTAACAAGGCATCACGGTCATCATTGTGACGGCGTGGCATAATCCACATTTCATACATCGATACACACCACATAAAGGCAAATGACATAGCCATGGCACCACCAGCTATGATGACCATCCAAGCAAAGTTGGGGTTAAGTTTTGTCAGCCACCATGAGCTAATATCGACGATGAGGAAAACATAAGGCGTAACAATGGCCGTGACTTTTAATGGTTTTGGCACACCTGAAGCCAAACTGAATATCAAACCGACAAACATAAAGATAAAAGCGATACCAAATAAGTGGATATGTGAAACGCGGGCTAGAGACTGAAATGAAGCCCCGGTGTCTACAACAGCACGCTCTTTAATGTTTTTGAAGTCAGTGTAATCAGGGATTGGCATACCTGAATCGGCGTTATGGCAAGGAATACAGTTTGCTTCAAAGATTTGTTTAATACCTGTACCTTCATAGGCAGCTTCAGTTGCTCCCTGATGGACCCAGGTAACAATGGCAGCACGATCTTCATCACTTGCCATTGGCTTCATTGAGCCACTTAATTTATTTTCTAATAAAGAATTATTTCTGTTGCCGTAGTAACTGTAGACAATATCATCAACAGAAAGACCATATTTACCATCAGCCAAGCCATGTGTGAGTTGAATCTGAACCAGCGCCATCAGATAGCCAACAGCGACCACCATCAGGTATCCACTAAACAAAGCTTTTAATGAAGTGCCTTGACTGGCGAGGTTCAGCTTGTGCGATTGAGCCATGAATTTTTCCTTTATTTTCTATGTAAGCGTTATGTTATTACATTCAATCGTTCAATAGTAGCTATTGAGAAAGATTCATTATTGAAATACTGTTTTGAGCAACTCTGTTGTACGAGCAGCTGGGTTTTCCCGAATTTTTTTCTCTTCTGAGGCTAACATGGTGAATAGCCCATCAAGCGCCTGCTCTGTTACATAATCGGGTAGATTGATGTTGATATTTTTTCCCACCACAGGGATATCAGCGATTTTGTCTGTTAGTTGATTGTAATACTGGGTAGATCCTACTTTATCCAGACTTTCATCAATGGTCGGTTTAAATAAGGTTCTTAGTTGATCGCTGGTGTGTTTCCTGAAGTATTCTGTTGCGGCATTATCAGCGCCATTCAATATGTTTTTCGCATCATCAATACTCATGGTTTTGATGGCATTGACGAGAATATCTGTTGCTTGTGGTGCTGCTTTCTCAGCGGCTCTGTTAATACTTGTTTCAAATTCATCCGCCAGACTGCCCATTCCATACTGGCGCATTAATGAGCCAGCTTTCTCTATTTGAGGCGGGAGGGGGATATGAATGGCGGCATTTTTTAAATACCCATCCGTTTGACTAACACTGGAAACAGCCCGTTGGCTGCCAACCACCAACGCTTCTTTTAAGCCGGAAACGATGGTGGCAATATCCAGGTTTGTTGAGGTTTTGTCAGAAGTGGCTTCGGAAAGCGATGAGTTTAATAAGGTTTTACTATTTTCTTGAATGTCTTTCAGTAAACCGCCCCAATCTGCCATGACATTTGCAGTGCCAAGAGTTAACGCTATACCAAGGGTAATGGCAGTTGCTTTTATCTTCATAACAATATCCTCTGGGAAGTGAGATGTGTGCTGCTATCAGTTTGTTCGTCTGTTTTTAACGCATAGATAGTAGTACAGAAAAGAAAAAGGCCGAACAGTTATATCTGAACGGCCTCTGATGTTGCGTAGTATGGTTAAAATTAACCAGGAATCACATTTTCTGCTTGTGGACCTTTTTGACCCTGAGTTACCTCCATGGTAACTGATTGACCTTCTTTCAATGTTCTAAAGCCTTCTGACTTAATCGCCGAGTGATGGACAAATACATCTGGACCATCAACCTGCTCAATAAAACCGAATCCTTTTGCATCATTGAACCATTTAACTTTACCTGTAACTTGCTCTGCCATATCAACCTCAATTTAATAACTACATCGGCACAACTCCTTGTTGCCCGATCTACACTTCTGAGAAGCTTATCCGCATTGTAACCACATAAAATAGAAAAAGGACACTCTCTTTAGAATAAAAAGCAATATTTTTTTTGTTATACATCCCAGTTTAATTTAACGCTGATGAGTGTTTCCTCTTTTATTATTTTGTTTTTTATATATTTATCGTAAAAATTAAACATTTCCATATTACAAAAAAAAAGGATAGTTAAATTTAACTATCCCTTATTTTTTGATGAAACTGCGCTATTTTATCTGGGTTTTAACCTTTTGGAACAAAATCCGCTGGAGGAGCAGAGCCTTCGCCAAAGAAGAATTTTTCCATTTCAGTTTTCAGAAATGCCTGTGACTTGGGATCGGCAAGTGACAGTCTATATTCGTTAATCAGCATGGTTTGCTGACTTAACCACATTTGCCATGCTTCTTTTGAAACAGATTCATAAAGGGTTTTTCCCATATCACCTGGGTAAGGCGGGAAGTCTAAACCTTCGGCTTCTTTGTTGAGTTTTACACAGTGTATTGTGCGTGCCATATTTGCCTCTATTGTAAAGTGTGTAAAAAAGAACGCACTGGTGCCGGAAGACCCAGTTGCATAATGTCGTCTATTTTATACCAGTTGCCGACACTCTTGTCGGTCACACCCTTTGGTCGTGACGTTATCAATAACGGTCGGATCGTTAATTTGAAGTGACTGAAAACGTGAGTCAGCTCGGGTAACTGTTCGATATTATCGACAGAAAAATGGAAAGTCCGTTCACAATAAGCAATCAGCTCCTCTTTTTCCTGTCTTTCTGGAAAGCTCCACAAGCCCCCCCAGATACCCGCTGAGGGTCTTTGTTCCAGAAATAGCTCATCACCATTCTGACAGACAAGCCAGTAACATGTTCTGGTCGGAATAGTTTTTTTGGGTTTTTTCTCAGGATAATCGGTTGGGCTAGCCGTGTTATAGGCTAAACAATGGCTCTGCAGCGGGCAATCTGGGCAGTCTGGTTTACTGCGTGTGCAAAGGGTTGCCCCTAAATCCATTTGTGCCTGAATATAATTAGCAATACGTTTGTCGGGGAGTAACGACTCTGCTTTTTGCCATAAATTATCTTCGACTTTTTTATTTCCAGGCCAGCCACTGATAGCAAAAAAACGTGTCAGGACGCGTTTCACATTACCGTCTAAGATGGGATATTTCTGATGATAGCCCAGTGTCAGTATAGCGCCGGCTGTAGAGCGTCCAATACCGGGTAAATTGATGAGCTCCTCTAATGTTTTTGGGAAACGTCCAGTATATTCTTCGCTGACTATTTGTGCGGTTTTGTGCAAATTGCGAGCACGGGCGTAATAGCCTAAACCAGACCAATACGCTAACACATCATCTTGTTTTGCTTTTGCTAATGGTTGAACGTCAGGAAACCGATGAATAAACCGGTTGTAGTAATCGATGACAGTAGCAACCTGCGTTTGTTGCAGCATGATCTCCGATAGCCAGACATGATAGGGCGTTGGATTTTGTTGCCACGGCAGATTTTTACGACCGTGATGATCAAACCAGTCGAGTAATGCGTCAGCGAAGTTGAACGATGTTGTCATGTTTTTCAACGTAAAAGCCCGCCTGACATGTTATCAAGACGGGCATGTAAAAATAATGCTTATTGCTTAGAAGAAGTTCTTTAATTTATCTTTGACGGCATCTTCTAATTTTTTATCAGAGGATTTTTCTTCTTGCGACTCAGCGTCAGTCGCTTTCTCAGCATCTGTTGAGCTGGCTTCAGATTTGGTTTCTGAACCACCCAACTTACCACTAAGAAGACCGCCCAAATCATCACCCAGTTTTTCTTTGAGTTTTTCTTCTGCTTTTGATTTCAGCTCTTCTTTGGCTTTATCTTTCACAAGATTAGCAAGATCAACGGTGGGTTTCGGTTCTGAAAATGTGCCCGTAATTTTGATAGGGATAGTGACACCTTTCAGGTCTTCAAGCTCTTTTCCACCTTGACCTTTGCTGGTACCGACAATCCCAACTTTTAAGCCGTAATCAAGTGCTTCATTAGCTAAATTTGCCTTACCGGCACCGTCAATGCGCAGCAAGGGGGACTTAACAGCGAGATCTTGATTGTTAATTACCCCATTGTTTGCTGTAAATGTGCCTGACATGCTGGAAAAGTCAGTTTGGACTGGCGCATCTGATTCAGGCAATTTTTCGCCTTTTAAAGCCGCTTTTGCTTTACGAATGATTTCTGCGATATTGATACCTTGCAAAGCACCATCAGTAAAAGCAAAGCCACCATTGCCCGTTAACGTTTGTTTGATTTGTGAGACAGTGGCGCCGCTACCTGTCAACTTGGCGTTAGCATTAGCGGTACCACTGATTTTGGCATCACCAGTCATATCTTTAAGTAAGGGACCAGCCTGAACATTTTTGATCTGTTCATTCAACGATAATTTAAGGGCATCTTGGCGTGCATCCAAGATGACATTACCGTTATATTGGCCTTGATATAAGTTTGCACTCATAGGGGTGAGCTTAACTAGACCATCGGCGGCATCAATGGTGATATGGATATTTTCACTGGTCAGTCCAGTGGCTTTCATTTTTCCTATATCAATGGTGCCTTTAGCGTTGATTTGACGTAAAGCTTCAACAGGTAATGCTTCCTCGGGTTTGGCTTTGTTATCTTGTTCTGTTGAAGCTGGTGCTTCAGTAGTGTCTTTGTTTTCTTTAACTGGAGGCATATAGCGATCAGCATCAATCTGATCCAGTTTCAATTTGAAGTTGAATGCTGGCTTGGCAAAATTGCTGACAGAAAATTGGCCAGTCAGATTGCTTTGGTCCAGTGTTAAAGCCAGTTGATTTAAATTGATTTGATTGGTTGAACCACTGAGTTCTGAACGAAGTTCGACTTTCTCCAGAGTCGATTCATCACTCATTTCTGGCAGTTCAATTTTCATATCTGATGCCAGCTTTCTTAAACTGAAAGGCTGGATATGAATGCTGCCTGCAAAAGTCGGTTTTTCTTTCAGAATATCTTTCGCCTGAATATCGCCTTCAAGGAGTAAATCCTGCAGTTTTAGCGCAAGAGCGGAAACGGTGAGGGTTTGCTGTTTGAGATCCGCTTTGATGCCGCTAGTCAGGTGAAGTTCGGCTTTTTCATTCGGCAAACTGGGATCTTCGATAGTGGCAGTAAGGTCCAGGTTATCAATATTGGACTGTTGTGTGGCCAGGTTGGAGGTAAGTTGTCCTGTTAATTTTGCATCAATCGTTTGCTGGTTATTCGACGCTTTGGCAGAAAGAACTAAATCACTCACTTCCAGCCATTGTTTAGCCATATCTGCTTTGATGTCTCCCTTCAAAGATAAATCTGCTTGATTGAAAGCGAGCTCTTTACCCTCAGCAATGGCTGAGAATGATAGTCCTTGAAGTGCATATTGTTGTTTTTTCATATCCACAGCGGCATTGGTTTTCAGCGTAACATGTGCTTTGGCTTCTGGTTTGGTGCTGATTAGATCAAAGTCCATATCAACCGCAGTTGGTACACCCGGTTCAAGAGGATCTGTTGTCAGGTTAAGATTACGTAACTGGTAACTTTCTCCTTTTGATGCATCGGACCAGAGAATATTGGCATTGGTCAGCTTGACACCCGCTACAGTGATGGTTTGTAAAGCAGGTTCAGATGCATCTTCAGGCTGACTTGTCGACTCTGTTGCCGGTGTTGAATCTTGTTCTTCCGTTTTGTTAATTAAATCATCCCAGTTGGTTTTGCCATTTTTATCGGTCTCTAAGTTCAGTACCAACCCATCGAGTACGATGGTGTCCATTTCTAACTGTTTTTTGAGCAGTGGAATAAGTTTAATGCGAATTTCGGCGGCTTGAACCTTAGCAAAAGAGTCGGCTTTAAAACCTTCAGCATTGCTGAGTGTTAAAGGACCGAGATCTAAGGCAATCCAGGGAAATACTGACAGGCCAATATCACCTTGCAGAGTCAGGTTACGGCCAGTGGCTTTTTCTACTTCACGGGAAATTTCATCTTTGTAGTCGTTAGGATTGATAAAAAATGGCAGTGCGATTAAAGCGGCTACAACCAGAACGATGAGGAAAATGATAATTTTTATAACAGTACGCATATTGGTATTCCGTTTTGAACTCTTATCCTGAGAAATTGCATTCATGATATGCGATCGAGCCGCATTTATGAACCGAGATTAAGGTTGTAGTTGAAAATTTCATAGTCCAGGCTACTGTCGATAAGTCCATTAGCAAGGATTGAGTAGGGTGTAGACTGTCCGTTTATCTGAATTTTACGGTTAGGTGAAAAGATCCCTTTTTCTGTCAATATTATCTTTGTATTCGCTTGAGTCACGTTATCAGTCTGTAACAGTAAAGCAGGATGTTCTTCTTGTTCATCAGCAGGCTGACACATCACGGGCTCTGGTTTACCGATAATGCGTTCCAGCCCGATTTGCACATCATTATGGATGTCAATTTGTAACCATTTGATGACAGCAAGTGTGACCTTTTGATTGATATCAAACAAGCCAACAAAGTCACCAATATTCAGATGATAACAATCTGTATGCGCACGTTTAGCCATCATGCCGCCATTACTCAGGTTCACCAGTTGCCAGTCTAATGCGTTGACCAGATTACCTTGTAAGCTCTGGTGGACAGATTCTAAGCCTAGTGTGATTTGGATGTGTTCGTCTGTTTCTTGTTTTATGCGCTCAAACCGTCTTTCATAGCTAGTATTAAGTTGCGGAAGAATGTGTCTGACCAGCCTTAATTCGGCCGACATAACTGTATGAGTACGGTGACTTTTAGCTTCACGTAATGTGGTTTCGATAGACTTTAACACCGCTTGAGCATCAAATAAGCGACTTGTTTCTGCTGATCTGATTTCTTTTGGTATGTTATGCATCGGTTGCGGGCAGTGATCCTGCTGAGCATTGATACAAAAATGTCCGAGAAGTAAGAAGCGACTGTTCACTTTACTTTGTTGTTCTGAGAGCCTGACAATGACGATTTTGTCAGTAAACTGCGACATCAGCCTGAATAAGCGTAATACGTCAAACCGCATTTGGCTGTAGGGATCGGTGAGTGCAGTCAAAACTATCTGCCCATAAATCTCAAAAAAACTGCGACTCTGATAATAAGGTTTAACAGTGACTTCCTGATGTAACGTTTGCGCTTTCTCCTGATACAGAAAAAGTTCATGTAGTAATTGCCAGATACCAGCGGGAGCAACCCGGTAATACTGGAAGCTGTGTAAGAGTTGTAAGCCGAGCATTTCTGCTGTTCGGTTTAGTGCCAGCAACATGAGCGGCTGTGCAAGTGGCGTTTTCCCACGCTGATAAAAGAAACGGACAATTTGCTGGTAAGCGACTGACAGTAAGCCAATAAGCTCATTGATTAAACTTATCGTACGTAAACTTTCAGTATTCATGTACAGATCCCGTTTTACTGCGGCAATATCACGGGTGAACAACAACTCGTTTACCTGAGAGCGATACATTTCCAGTAATGGCAGTAACAGACCCGGCTTGATTTTTTGCTGAGTAAGCGCTTTAAGATTAGCGAGTAATGAGGGAACACGCTGATATGTATCGTTAGGTAGCTGGTTTAACCAAACCAGTAACAAGGCCGGATCTTTAATAGTGGAAACGGCATTTTCATCATGGGAAACCGCCTGCAGATTTAAGGCCGGCAGATTATCCGCAGGCTTTTTTGAAAAGCCGACAAGATGATGAAATGTATTTAACCAACTTGCTTTGGTTTGAGGAATTAGCTGGCTGTTTGATTTCTTAACAGACTGATGGCTTGATAATTTTTGCTCAGCCAGATTAAGCGTTTCAGCAAACTGCGTTTTATGCAGTGGCTTTTGGAAGATGATGTCGACAGGCTCATGAGAATCTGCATGATGGGTTAATAAGCCTGTCAGACTCGCCGAGCGTTTTTGCCAGGCTTTACGGCCTGCGATTGAATCAAAGCTATAAATCACTAAATCAGCTTCGTTACTATCTGTAATGCTCCACTGACTGGTGAGTAGTGGAGAAGCTATACGAAGCATGGATTTTAACGAGCGAATCTCGCTCTCGCTCAGACCTAATAGTTTTAGATATCTGAGCGACAAGATTATTCTTCCCGTTCCAACTCAGGCTGTAAATGTCTGATACGAACAGTCTTGATGGCGTTGTCTGACGTCTGAATAACTTCAATAACATAGTCACCCATACGGACACTGACTCCGGGATCCGGAATGCTTTCCAGATACTCAAGTACAAGGCCATTAATGGTCTTTGGTCCGTCAGTAGGCAAATTCCAGCTATTATTTCGGTTAATTTCGCGAATATTAGCCGTACCATTAATTAAGTAACTACCATCATTTTGAGGATGAATATCTTTATCTTCGTCGATAGTATCGGCTGTAAATTCACCCACGATTTCTCTAAAAATATCTTCCAGAGTGATCAGGCCTAGCAGATCACCATACTCATCAACTACTAAACCCGTTCGACGACGATTTCTTTGGAAATTAATAAGTTGTGTATTTAATGGTGTGCCTTCGGGGACAAAATAAGCGCCTTTTATAATGCTGCGAAGACTTTCCAGTGTCAGATTATTCTGTGAGATAAGATGCAGGGCTTTACGCAGATGCAGTATCCCAACAATATTATCCATACTCTCTTCATAGACTGGCAGTCTGGTATGACCACAATGGGATAATTGCTGAACAATTTCCGGAAAGGGCGCATTAATATCCAATCCTTCAATTTCATTCCTTGGCACCATGACGTCATTGACGGTCACTTTTTCTAAATCAAGGATACTCATCAACATATCCTTGTGACGTGTTGGGATCATACTGCCAGCTTCCATCAGGGCGACTTTCAGTTCTTCAGTATTGATGGCCGATGTTGCTGCTTGCTCTGGTGATACACCAAATAACCTCACCATATTATTGGTGATGCTATTGGTAAACCATACCAACGGATAAAGTATGAATAGCAATGGCTTGAGGATAAAGCTGGCTGGAAAGGCCACTTTTTCCGGATGCAGTGCCGCCAGTGTTTTTGGGGTCACTTCGGCAAAAAGCAAAACGATTAAAGTTAAGGCGAAAGTCGCTGCAACGATACCGTTTTCACCCAGCAGTTTGATACCAATAACAGTGGCAATTGCTGAGGCCAGAATGTTGACAAAGTTATTGCCTAACAGAATCAAACCAATCAGTCGATCAGGGCGACTCAATAACTGACTGGCGATGATCGCACCGCGATGGCCTTCTTGTTCCAGGTGTCTCAGTCGGTAGCGATTCAGTGACATCAAGGCTGTTTCAGAGCTTGAGAAAAAGGCAGACAGAAACAGTAAAAAAAACAGGATAAGAAACAGAACCAATAAAGAGGTTTCTTCTAACATAAGCGATTAGCTCATCAAATATTCAAGAACGAATTTACTGCCCATATAAGCCAGTAATAAAAAGACAGATCCTGCTAAGGTCCACTTGACAGCAGTTTGTCCACGCCAGCCATAACGTAGGCGCCCCCACAACAAGCTAGCGAATACACACCAGGCGATAATGGACAACACCGTCTTATGCACCAGATGCTGGGCAAATAAATCATCAACAAACATCAGACCAGTAATTAAACCTAAGGTAAGTAATATAAAACCGCTGGTCAGGAGCTGGAATAAAGCGCGTTCCATCGTCTGTAAAGGGGGGAGTTTACGTAATAAGCCATTGATATGACGCTGATGAAGCTGCTTTTCTTGTATCGCCAGAATAATCGCTTGTATTGCGGCAAGCATAAAAAAGCTATAAGCAGCCAGAGATAATAAAACATGCCATTCTAATGCGGGTTCCGCTAAGGAGGGAGGCTCGGGTGATGGAAGTTCTACTTTGAGCATCAAACTCATAGCGACCAGCGGGTAGACGATAATGCCCGGATGAGCATTAGGTAAACGCATACCAATTAATAATGCGATTAAAGCCATCAACCATGTAGTGAGCGAAAACGTGGTGAACAAACCCAGCTCCCATCCTCCGGCATTTTTCATCGTGAAAAAGATATCTGTCGCGTGAAACAACAGTGCCATGATAATTAAAATCCCAACCGGGATGCTGGCATTTACGCTGGTTGGATCTTTTTGTACAAAACGCCGAATAAGAATAACGCTACTGCAGAGATAAAGTAGAAATGCTAAAGCATTCGCAATTGCCATAATGGTGTGTGATCCTTGAACCTGTTTTTTTTACCTTAATACATCAATAATATAACGATGTAGCAATGACCGAAACAATATATCAGTTATAATGATGAATTAATTACTAATCCTAAATTCTGAAATTAGGACATCATTAGCTAACAAGGTGATCTATGTTTGATAGCTTAAGCGATAGACTCGGCAGTACTCTCAAAAAAATCCGTGGCCAGGGCCGTATTACCGAAGATAACGTCAAAGAGACACTTCGAGAAGTGCGAATGGCGTTACTTGAAGCCGACGTCGCTTTACCAGTAGTGCGTGAATTTATCGATAATGTTAAAGAACGCGCGATGGGACAGGATGTTTTGCGCAGTCTAACCCCCGGTCAGGTGTTGGTCAAAATCGTCAATGACGAACTTGTTGCGGTGATGGGGGATGACTCAAACTCACTAAATCTGAGCACCCAACCTCCAGCGGTCATTTTAATGGCAGGTCTACAAGGGGCAGGTAAAACAACCAGCGTAGCGAAATTGGCAAGATGGCTAAAAGAGCGGGAACGTAAATCCGTTATGGTCGCGAGTGCCGATGTTTACCGACCTGCTGCGATTGATCAGTTAGAAACCTTAGCAAAAGAAGTTGATGCACGTTTTTTCCCCAGCCAGTCTTCACAAAATCCTGTTGATATCGCGCGTAATGCGGTTGAACAGGCTAAACGTGATTATGTGGATGTGGTGATTATCGATACCGCCGGTCGTTTACATATAGACGATGACATGATGGATGAGATCAAGCAGATTCATGCTGCGATCAATCCGATAGAAACCTTATTCACTGTTGATAGTATGACGGGCCAGGATGCGGCGAATACGGCCAAAGCATTCAATGAAGCTTTACCGCTTACCGGTATCATTCTGACTAAAACCGATGGTGACGCGCGGGGCGGGGCCGCTTTATCAATAAGACATATTACTGGTAAACCCATTAAGTTTATGGGGGTAGGTGAAAAAACAGCTGCCCTTGAACCCTTTCATCCCGATCGTGTGGTCTCTCGGATTCTGGGGATGGGCGATGTGCTGTCACTGGTTGAAGAAGCACAACGTAAAATGGATGTTGGTTCAGCCGAGAAACTGGCTAACAAACTGAAAAAAGGCAAAGGCTTTGACCTGGAAGATTTTCAGGAACAATTACGTCAAATGGGCAAAATGGGCGGCATCGGTTCACTATTAGACAAAATGCCGGGGATGGGGAATATTCCTGCTGCCGCAAAACAGCAGGTGAATGATAAAGAATTGGCCAAACTAGAAGCCATCATTAATTCGATGACAAAAAAAGAGCGCCAGAAGCCTGAAATTATTAAAGGCTCGCGCAAAAAAAGAATTGCGGCTGGTAGCGGAACCCAAATCCAGGATGTGAATCGTCTGCTGAAACAATTTAGTCAAATGCAGAAAATGATGAAGAAGATGGGTTCAAAAGGCGGAATGGCTAAATTGATGAGAGGTTTGGGCGGCAAATTTCCTATGGGCGGAGGCCTGCCTTTCTAATAAGTGTCGAAAGGACTTTTCAAACTTCGGAGACTTGCGTAGAATACGACGGTTTTCCGATCCAGTTTTCAACGGGCTAAATTATGGTAACAATTAGATTGACTCGCAGTGGCGCTAAAAAACGCCCTTTTTACGGTATCGTAGTAACTGATTCACGCAGCAAACGTGATGGTCGTTATATCGAACGCGTTGGTTTTTTCAACCCGATTGCTCGTGGTCAAGAAGAAAAACTTCGTGTTGATTTAGACCGCGTTGCACATTGGATTAGCCAAGGCGCACAAACATCAGAACGCGTTGCTAAATTGATTGCAGAAGCTCAAAAAGCCGCTTAATAATTAGGTTGTCAGGGTATTATGTCAACATCCGAGGAGTTTATCCCGGTAGGTAAAATATCCGGTGCCTTTGGTGTCAAAGGTTGGGTGAAGGTGTATTCTTTTACCGAACCTCGTACCAATATTTTGCAATATTCACCGTTATTTTTATCCAGACGTGGCGATTGGATTGAAATCAAAGTGTATGGTGGTCGATTGCAAGGTAAAGGTGTGGTGATGGGGATTGAAAACGTCACTGACCGTGATCAGGTTCAGCCGCTGGTTGGAGCAGACTTAGCGATTAAAAAATCGCAACTGGAACCCGTAGATGAAGACGAGTTTTACTGGAATGACCTTGAAGGTCTGACAGTGGTTAATCTTCAGAATCAGGTTTTAGGTAAAGTCGACCATCTGCTTGAAACTGGTGCAAATGATGTGCTGGTTGTTAAAGCTGAAGGGAAAAAAGCGGAAATATTGATTCCATTTGTAGTGGATGAGATTGTTAAACTGGTCGATTTGGATGAAGAAATTATCCAGGTAGATTGGAGTGAAGATTATTGATGGAAATCGGATAATGCACCTTGGTGTTATATCCCTTTTTCCTGAAATGTTTGATGCGATTACTCAATATGGAGTAACAGGTCGGGCGGTGAAACATGGTCTACTCAATTTAGACTATTGGAATCCGCGTGATTTTGCCTATGATCGGCATCGAACGGTAGATGACAGGCCATATGGTGGTGGTCCTGGAATGGTAATGAAAGTTGCGCCTTTGAAAGAGGCCATCACAGCAGCAAAGCAAAAGCTGGGAGATGAGGCAACCGTTATCTATTTGTCACCACAAGGCAAAAAATTGGACCAGAAAAGTCTGGAACAATTGGCGGGTAAACAGAAGTTGATTTTACTGGCCGGCCGTTATGAAGGCGTTGATGAACGTCTGATAGAAAAAGAGATTGATGAGGAATGGTCCATAGGTGACTACGTCCTCAGTGGTGGAGAACTGGCAGCCATGGTCATGATTGATGGTATGTCCAGATTGATACCCGGTGTGTTAGGTGATGAACAGTCTGCTGAGCAGGATTCTTTTGTGGATGGCTTATTAGACTACCCTCATTACACCAGACCAGAAGTTTTAGATGACCAGTCAGTACCCGAGGTATTGCTGGGAGGCGACCATGAAGCGATTCGTAAATGGCGTCTCAAACAGTCCTTGGGACGAACATGGTTGCGACGACCTGACTTATTAGACAAAGAGACTTTGACTAATGAACAGGCTTCGCTATTAAAAGAGTTTATTGCCGAGAGCGGGCAGGATTAGTTGGGAGTTAACAATGAGTAACATTATCGAACAGCTTAACGCTGAACAAGTGAGACAGGATATCCCTGAATTTTCAGCGGGTGATACTGTTGTTGTTAAAGTTAAAATCAAAGAAGGCGACCGTGAACGTGAACAGGCGTTTGAAGGTATCGTTATTGCTAAACGTAACCGTGGTCTGCACTCAGCATTCACTGTTCGTAAAATCTCTAGCGGTGTCGGTGTTGAGCGTGTTTTCCAAACACATAGCCCAGCCATTGCAAGCGTTGAAGTAAAACGTCGCGGTGATGTACGTCGTTCTAAACTTTACTATTTACGTGATCTGACTGGTAAAGCAGCACGTATTAAAGAAAAGCTATAATCCGAATTGTCATAACAGACGATTGGAAAAAAAGGGCAGTGTCTATACACTGCCCTTTTTTATTGCTTACTTGTTACTATTAAATAATTGATATCTAACAATAGTTATATGAGTGAGTCACAAACATCTTATTATCTCGAGCCTTTCCTTGACAGCCTTTGGCTTGAGTCTGGTTTGAGTCAGCATACAGTCGATGCCTACCGGCGTGATTTATTAGCCTTTTCAGCTTGGTTAGCTCAGTTTGATATAGATTTAGTCTCAGCCACCCAGCTGGATATCCAACGTTACCAAAGCCAACGCCTACGTGAAGGAAGAAAAGTCCGTAGTGAAGCCAGGCTGCTGTCCTCATTACGACGTTTTTACCGTTATTTATTACGTGAAGACATACGTGACTCTGATCCAACGGCGCAACTTGACTCACCCCGACTCGGTCGTTCCTTACCTGATAGTCTCACAGAAGCCGAAGTCGAGGCCTTGCTGGCACAACCTGATATCACTGAGCCACTGGGTTTACGTGATAGAACCATGTTGGAACTACTCTACGCAGCAGGATTACGAGTATCTGAATTGGTATCACTACAATTTGAGCAAGTGAATCTTCGCCAAGGTTTAATTCGTTGTATTGGTAAAGGCAATAAAGAACGCCTGATACCTATCGGTGAAATCGCTTTAGATTGGTTACAGCAATATTTATATGAAAGTCGACCAGCTATATTAAATGGGCAAATAACAGATGATTTATTTCCCACCCGTCGAGGTAAAGCAATGACCAGACAAGCCTTCTGGTACATAATCAAACGTTATGCTGGTCAAGCGGGCATTGAAAAGCATTTGTCGCCACATACTTTACGACATGCATTTGCGACACATTTATTGAATCATGGTGCTGATTTGAGGATAGTTCAGTTATTGCTGGGGCATTCTGATTTATCGACGACACAAATCTACACCCATGTAGCCAAAGAGCGGTTAAAACAATTACATGGTCAGCATCATCCCCGTGGTTAAGTGCTTATAGCACTGACGATATCAATCACAAATGCTAAACTGACTCGAATTTTTATAGCGTAATTTAGGTGAACAGATGCCTTCTTTTGATATCGTTTCTGAAGTGGATAAACATGAGCTTGCCAATGCAGTGGATCAGACAAATCGTGAATTGAAGAACAGGTTTGATTTTCGCGGAACTGACGCCAAAGTGGAACAGTCTGACAAAGTACTGACTATGCATGCTGAAAGTGATTTTCAGTTGGATCAACTGCTCGATATTTTGCGACTCAAGTTAGTTAAACGCGGTGTCGATGTGAGCTGTTTAGAGGTTAAAGATTCTGTTGGCAATGGAAAAATGCGTAAACAGGATGTATTAGTTAGAGAAGGTATTGATAAAGAGTTATCCCGGACTATCGTCAAGCTTATCAAAGAAAGTAAAGTGAAAGTGCAAGCCGCTGTTCAGGGAGAAAGTGTCAGGGTAACAGGCAAAAAACGTGATGAGTTACAAACGATTATTGCGATGTTAAAAAGTCACGATAAAATCGATATGCCACTGCAGTTTAATAATTTTAGAGATTAAAAGTCCCATGTTGAAATACACCATATTAGTCCTGTCCTTGTTAGGTGTCAGTGTTGTTCATGCCGATAATGATGAGCTACGTAAAAAAATAGAAAAGTCATTACAGGATGTGAAAGTAAGCAGCCTCAAAGCGATAGACGATACTGGACTTTACGAAGCGGTTATCAATGGACAAATCTTGTATTTTTCTAAAGATGGGCGTTATGTGATTCAGGGTGATATGGTTTCATTGGATTCAAGAACGAATCTAACTGAGCAACGCCGAGTCAGTTTACGCAAAGAAGCGCTTGATAAGCTCGATGAAAAAGACATGATTATTTTTGGTCCTGAAAAGGCCAAATATACGATTACTGTGTTTACCGATATTGATTGTGGCTACTGCCGCAAGATGCACTCGGAAATGGAAAAATACAATGATTTGGGAATTCGTGTGCGTTATATGTCTTTCCCAAGAGGCGGGATAGGCTCTAAATCTTACGATGATGCTGTTAATGTCTGGTGTGCTGCAGATAGACAAAAAGCCATGACCAAGGCTAAGCAAGGACAGGAAATCGCTACCAAAACTTGTGTTAATCCAGTCAAAACAGAATTTGAACTCGGACAACAATTAGGTGTACAGGGTACACCGTCGATCTTCCTTGAATCTGGTCAGATTCTGCCTGGTTATTTGCCACCTGAAAAGTTAATTCAGGTGCTAGATGAGAACTCAAAAAAATCGTAAAGATTGTTGCTGATGATTAAGTCGGTGATCATGTAAGGTAAGTTGCTGATCATCGACTAATAGATAGCTGACTTTATCTTCCCAATCACCTAATACAATTCGATAGGCATCGCTATTGTTGGTTAATGAGACTTGATGAATGGCTGGACGATGGGTATGGCCATGAATCAGTAGTTTGACATTATTCTCAAGCATAACTTTCTCAACCTCTGCTTGATTCACATCCATGATCTGGCTCGATTTATATTGTTTCTTTTGCTGGCTTTGCTGTTTGATCTTATCGGATATTTTTTGACGAAAGCGGGCGGGTAGTTTTAAAAAACACCACTGCAAAAAACGATTATTAACCACTCTGCGATAACGTTGATAGCCGACATCATCGATACATAAACTATCACCATGTAATAACAGTGCTGGTTGGCCTGCCAGTTCTAATTGATAGCCATCCTGAATTAAAGTGGCATTGACTGAATCGGCAAATCTTTTTCCCAGCATGAAATCACGATTGCCGACCATAAGATAAAGTTTTACACCTGCTTGCGTTAAAGATCGCAGTGTTTCGATAAAGTCAGCAAATTCATCAGGAACTAAATCATCACCTAACCAGGTATTAAAAATATCACCCAGTATAAAAACGTCAGAGACGGTATCAGCTTGCTGTTGCAGAAAATGACAGGCAAGTGCGGTTAATTCAGGTCTGGCTGGGTTTAAGTGAAGATCGGAAATAAACAGTTTGGTCATGGGAGAGAAACCTGCTTGTAAAATAACAAGCAGGTTTTGTCTGATTAATTGATAACAGTTGCTTTAATGATGACGATATCTTCTGCAGGTACATCTTGATGAGGACCTCGCATGGTGGTATCGACTTCTCTTATGGCATCGACGACGTCCATGCCTTCAATCACTTCACCAAATACAGCATAGCCCCAACCGCTGGGCACTTTAGCCTGAAAATCGAGAAAACCGTTATCAACGGTATTAATAAAAAACTGAGCTGTAGCTGAGTGTGGGTCATTAGTTCTTGCCATAGCAACTGCGCCACGCTTATTGCTCAAACCATTATCAGCTTCATTTTCAATCGCTGCTTTTGTGGTTTTTTGCTGAAATTCTTGAGTAAAACCACCACCCTGAATCATAAAGTTTTTGATGACACGATGAAAAATCGTACCGTCATAGAAACCATCGTTGACATAACCAAGGAAGTTGGCAACCGTGACAGGTGCTTTATCTTCATTGAGTTCGATAACTATATCGCCAAGACTGGTTTCAAGTTTGACTTGTGGCATTTTGGATGTCCCATCTGCTTGTATTGAAAAAGAAAAAATGGCAAATAGCCAGCATAGCATTTGCATAAAACGTTTGATCATAAGGAAGTGTCCAGATCAATTTTAAAGTCGACATGATAGAGCAATATGCATTCTTATGGGAACAAAGTGATGGGTATGGGGACGACTTTTGTAAAGAGCCTGCATGATAAAACAGAAAATATAAGTAGTTGATGAGTCCGCTTAATGTTTGCTAACAAAGCAATAATCAACCAGTATTTAGAGCATTATTGAATCACTATTCAAAACAGCGCTGTTACCCAGCCCGGCGGAGAGCGTATAATGCGCGTTTTCATATAAATTTGTCATTCGATATGTCCGAATCTGCTGTTAATCATAATTTTATTCGTCCTATTATTCAGGAAGATCTTGATACTGGAAGGGTGACTGGAAAAATCGTCACACGTTTTCCACCTGAGCCAAATGGCTACCTGCATATTGGGCATGCCAAGTCCATCTGTCTGAACTTTGGTCTGGCCGAGGAGTTTGGCGGCGACTGTCATTTACGTTTCGATGATACCAATCCAGCAAAGGAAGAGCAGGAATTCATCGAAGCTATTAAAGAAGATGTACAGTGGCTTGGCTTTCAATGGGCGGGCGATGTACGTTATGCATCAAGCTACTTTGAACAGTTTTATGACTGGGCTATTCATCTGATCAAACAAGGCAAAGCCTATGTCTGTGATCTGACTGCTGAGCAAGCAAGTGAGTATCGTGGCTGGGCAACAAAGCCAGGTAAAGAGTCACCCTTCCGCAACCGTAGTGTTGAAGAAAATCTGACTTTGTTTGAAAAAATGAAACAGGGTGAGTTTGACGAAGGTTTTTGTGTGCTGCGAGCGAAGATTGATATGGCCTCGCCTAATATGAATATGCGTGATCCGATTTTGTATCGCATTCGCAAAAAAGCGCATCATCAAACCGGAGACAAGTGGTGTATCTACCCAAGCTATGATTTTGCACATGGGCAGGGCGATGCTATTGAAGGTGTGACGCACAGTATCTGTACGTTGGAGTTTCAGGATCACCGTCCATTATATGAATGGTTTATCGAAAATCTGCCTGTACCGTCACAGCCAAAACAATACGAATTTGGACGCTTAAATCTGAATTATACGGTGACCAGTAAGCGTAATCTCAAACAACTGGTTGATGAGCAGATTGTGGCTGGTTGGAATGATCCCCGAATGCCGACAATTTCTGGTATGCGCAGACGAGGCTACACTGCATCGGCTCTACGTTCATTTTGTAATGGTCTTGCTGTGGCAAAAACCGATGGTGTGGTCGATATTGCACAGTTGGAATTTGAGATTCGTGATGATCTGAATGAAAACGCAGCACGAGCGATGTGTGTACTCAATCCTTTAAAACTGACCATCACTAATGCAAGTGATGGCGTTGAATGGCTTGAAGTTGCTAATCATCCACAACAAGAGTCTATGGGATATCGCTCAGTACCTTTTACAAACACGATTTATATCGATGCGTCTGACTTTACAGAAGACACTAGTCTGAGCCGGAAAAAATTCAAACGTCTGGTGATAGGCGACTATGTGCGTTTACGTGGTGCTTATGTGATTAAAGCCGATGATGTCATCAAGAATGATAGCGGTGATGTGGTTGAAGTGATTGCTTCGTTAGTACCTAATACAGTGGGTCAGAATCCACCTGCTGAAATGAAACCCCGCGGTGTGATTCACTGGGTTTCAGCAACAGAAGGTAAGGAAGTTGAGCTGCGTTTATATGACAGATTGTTCCTGGCTGAAGCACCTGGAAAAGAAACAGGTAACTATCTGGACGATGTTAACCCTGACTCTCTGAAGGTGATTAAGGCTGTTGCGGAACCCGCTATTGTCAATTGCAAGCCAGAGACAGCTTTCCAGTTTGAACGAGAAGGTTATTTTGTCACTGATCGTTATGACCATAGCGTTGATTCGCCGGTATTTAACCTGACCATTGGTTTAAAAGAAGATACGTCAAAAAATAACTAATATGCTAAAAATCTATAATAGTCTCACCCGACAGAAAGAAGTGTTTAAACCCTTGCAGGAAGGCAAGGTCAATATGTATGTCTGTGGTATGACGGTGTATGACTTGTGTCATGTTGGTCATGCTCGTGTGATGGTGGTTTTTGATGTAGTGACACGCTATTTACGCGCATTAGGCTATAACGTTACCTACGTCAGAAATATTACCGATATCGACGATAAAATCATTAAACGCGCTGCAGAAAATGGCGAATCAATTCAGACATTAACTGAGCGTTACATTGATGAAATGCACAAGGATGCCGATGCCTTAGGTGTGCTTAGACCAGATATTGAGCCTAAAGCCACTGAGTCAATGACAGAAATATTGGCGATGATTGAGACCCTCATCAGTAAGGGACTTGCCTATAAAGCTGATAATGGTGATGTGTATTACGACGTTAGCCAGTTCAATGGTTATGGCAAATTATCGGGTCGTAATATTGAAGATCTTCGAGCCGGCGAACGTATAGCTGTCAATGAAGCAAAAACAGATCCATTGGATTTTGTTTTGTGGAAAGCTGCCAAGGCCGGTGAACCTGCTTGGAAATCTCCATGGGGTGATGGACGCCCTGGTTGGCATATTGAATGTTCTGCTATGTCAGCACATTGCCTAGGTGAGCAGTTTGATATTCATGGTGGTGGGCAGGATTTACAGTTTCCACACCATGAAAATGAAATAGCTCAATCCGAGGGAGCCCATGGTTGCCAGTCAGTGAATTACTGGATGCATAATGGCTTTGTGCGTATTGATGATGAAAAAATGTCTAAGTCTTTGGGTAATTTTTTTACTGTGCGTGAAGTCCTGGAACAGTATCCTGCAGAAGCTATTCGTTATTTTATTCTGTCGAGTCATTATCGTAGCCCTCTGAATTATGCCGAAGATCAGCTTGAACAAGCCAAAGCGGCGTTAACACGTTTTTATACAACCCTGCGTGATGTGGATACAACACAGAGGGTAAACTGGCAGGATGATAAAGAGTTTGGTGGACGTTTTAAAGCCGCCATGGATGATGATTTTAATACCGCATTAGCACTGTCGGTGATGGCTGATGTCAGACAAGCGATAAATAAGGCGAGAGAGCAGACACAATCTGAAATAGTCGCTTATCTTGCCGGTCTATTGTCATCTTTTGGTGACGTGCTAGGCCTTTTCCAGCAAGATGCCGATAAATTCCTGACAGGAGATAGCTCATCCGATCAATTAGCAGTTGATATCGATGGCTTAGTTGCTGAACGTAATCAGGCCAGAGCCGACAAAAACTGGGCTCTTGCCGATGAAATTCGTGATCAATTGACTGAAATGGGCATTGTGCTTGAGGATGCGGCCGGTAAAACGAGCTGGCGTCGACTATAAGAACATGCGCGCCTGCTTTTTTATAGCAGGCGCTTATATTTCTAGTTTTTATGTAAGGTTTCGGCGGCAAATAAGGTATTTTCCAGCAATGTCGCTACGGTCATTGGTCCAACACCTCCAGGTACTGGGGTTATCCAGCTGGCTTTTTCTTTTGCTTTTTCAAATTCAACATCACCAGTCAGTTTGCCATTGTCTAAGCGGTTAATACCCACATCAATGACAATAGCTCCCTGTTTTATCCATTCACCTGGAATAAAGTTGGGTTTGCCTACGGCAACCACTAATAAGTCAGCACGGCGAACTTGTTCTTCCAGATTATTAGTCCAGCGATGACAAACGGTAGTTGTGCAACCGGCGAGTAATAATTCCAACGCCATAGGACGACCAACAATATTTGATGCACCTACTACAACTGCTTCGAGTCCTTTGAGATCAACACCGGTAGTGCGAAGCAAAGAAATCACGCCTTTTGGGGTGCAAGGTCTGAGTTGTGGATTGCGTTGAGCAAGACGGCCAATATTGTATGGATGGAAACCATCGACGTCTTTATGTGGGGCGATTCGTTCAATCACCGTTTCCGCAGAAATGTGTTGAGGCAAAGGTAACTGCACCAGAATGCCATCTATATCGTCATCTTGATTTAATTTATCAATCAGAGAGAGTAACTCTTCTTCGGTCGCTGTTTCTGGAAGATCATAGGCTTCAGATTTGAATCCAATTTCTTCACAGCTTTTTCGTTTGCTACCTACATAGACCTGCGATGCCGGATTAGCGCCTATCAATATGACCGCAAGACCTGGACGACGTTTTCCTTCTGCTAATCGTTCTGCCGTCGCTAATTTCAATTGTTGTTTCAGGTCAGCTGCAACTGCCTTGCCATCGATAATCTTTGCGCTCATTCATCATTCCCGCTTATGCAAAAGCGGCTATGATCGCATGATGTGAGCTGAACAGCAAAAAATATCAAAACAGTGATTGACTCTTAAATTCTAACCACGTATTATTTCGCCTTCTTCGGGGATGACTTCTCGAATTAAGTCGGGGCATAGCGCAGTCTGGTAGCGCATCTGGTTTGGGACCAGAGGGTCGGGAGTTCGAATCTCTCTGCCCCGACCACTTCTTAACTTATGTCCTCGCTTAGTAAAAATCACATGCGCCCGTAGCTCATCTGGATAGAGCATCGGCCTTCTAAGCCGAGGGTAGCAGGTTCGAGTCCTGCCGGGCGTACCATTTATTCAACGATTTCATAGATAGTAGTCACTAACTACTTTCGCCATTCTCCCGTTTTACTTTCGCCATAATGCCACTACTCTGCATTTCGTGCGACTCTGTTTCTTCTCCTAAATAGTCCCTTATATAGCTGCGCGTTTGTGCTTCTGTTGAGTGTCCAAGCAGTCTACGTGTCGCTTCTATCCCTTCTTTTTTATATTAACTAATCACACGAGTCCAGAAGAGGTTATTATCGGTGACTACTGGTCTGACGAGAAATGTGCAGAAATTGAAAAAATCGTTGTTACAGAAGGTCAGATAAGCCTTGCTAGATGCCTGTCTGACACGATTACACAAAATCAATTCGATGCTTTATCGCTTTTTGCTCACAACGTTGGTAATCCTAACGCCTGCGCCAGTCGTGCAGTCGGGCTTATGTGGCAGGGTAAGCACTATGAAGGCTGTAGAGCTTTAGCCTATTCGCCATCAAATAGGCCTGTTTGGTCATATGTTGGTAAAACCTATATTCAAGGTCTGCATAACCGGCGCATAAAGGAATATAAAATCTGTGCCACAGGATTAAGACAATGAAAACCTATCTAGCGATATTTCTTGTCGGTTGTGCATTAGGCGCCTTAGTTAATGGATGGCGTTTAAATGCAAACATGGCAGATCTAAGAACAGCTCACTCAGATAAGTTAAAAGAAATATCTGATAAAGCATTACAGACGCAGCAATCGTTACAAGCCGAGCTAGACGCAAACGAAAAGCTATGGGCTACAGCAGAAGCAATTCAATACCAAACTATATTAGAGGCCAGAAATGAAATTGATAATCTTCGCGATGCTGTTAATGATAAGTCTAAGCAGCTGCTCGTCAATGCAACCTGTTCAGCAGCCGGTAGCGATAACGTGTCCGAAACCGGCACCGATTCCAGCTTGGGCGAAAGAGCCGCCCCCCGACTTACTAAAGACGCTGAACCATATTATTACACCCTCATCGAGCAAATAGTAACTATGACAGCCCAGCTTAATTATTATCAGGCAAGGTGCGAGTAACCAATCAGCTACTAGCTTGTCAGGCTAGATTAAGATAATATCCTGTTCGCTTTTTGTTTGATCTCATCAACCCTTGACTCATGCACAGCAAAATAATTTGTTGTTCGTCTTGGATATTGATGCGAGTCCAAAAATCCATCCAAGCTCAATGGCTTGGCATTATGAGCTAAACGATTAGGTATAAAAATCTTATAGCCGATCGAGTCAAAAAACTCCCACATTTGTTTTTTTGTATAACCTAATACCTCTCCAGGAGCCGACTCAAACATAATTGTAGGGTGAAGTTTATTGATTAATTTTACACCCCCTTTTAAAGCGCCAAGTTCTGCACCCTCTATATCAATCTTGATTACATCAACATTGCGGTCGTCGATCAGCGTATCAATAGTGCTAACGTCAACGTCAATTTCTACTGTGTCATTAGATTTATTGAGTGAGCTATACCCGCTCAATTTTTCGTTTACATAAAATTTAGCTTTTCCGGCGGCATCTGATACGGCATAGTTAAAAATGGTAATGTCTGGAAATTTTTTCGTTAACTTTTCTGCTTTATTTGGCATTGCTTCAAAAGCGATTATTTTTGATTTTCTGTGATGCTTTACTTCAGATATAACAGAGCCGATGTGTGAGCCAACGTCAATAAATGTTTTGTCATCATCACATAATCTAACAAGAAGATAAGTTGCTAGATAGTCGTTTAACTCAGTACCTATAGACGGTGATGATTTTAGTGAGCTTAAAACTAAAGATAATCGCGATCTAGCTTCAAGCAGAAAACAATCAAGCCCTGTTCCAATTATAAATTCCTTTAACATATTAAATCCTTCTTTTAGTGTTTGATTGCTTTCGCCATAAAATAAAAAAGCATTATCAAACAAAATGATAAAAATTGAAAATTTTAACTTAGGCGAAAGTGGATTGTTTGCTAACTATCTAATTTTGCGTGAATATTTGGCGGCCTTCTAAGCCGATGGTAGCAGGTTCGAGTCCTGCCGGGCGTACCATATCTCAAGTCATTTCCTGCGGTTTTCTAATCTCATCACTTTCGCCATCGCCGATAGCCTAAGCTTTCATTCAAATTTACTTCATCATTGCTATTGGCGCATCACATTAAGTTTATGGTTTCTAGTATTTCTAACTTTAAATGTTTGACTGAATTTCTATGGTTCTGATCCTGTGAGGACTAAGCTAAAACCCTTATTGTCTCTACTGCATAATGAAAATCAGCAAGCAGTTAATATCATCTGCAGATAGTTTGAGCTGAATATGCCTTATCAACACTAGCTCGTTAGTCTAGATATAGTTGTAAATGAGAGTAAGACAAAATTAGCCTTATCTTGTGCTTGCAACTCTAAAGGATAATCATTATTATTACCGCCTTCGATTTGTCGCGTGCGTCATTAAGGTCTACAAGTTTGCTAGTAGGAACACTGATATTTAATTTAAATAGATTGATATGTCAGGGTTATGAAGGTATTGAGCCTGGCTGATTAATGGAGAAAAGTCAGTCATAGTGGTGTAGCTGAGCTCAATTCTGCTTATGTAGCTTGTCAATGCAGTAAAAGTAGGAATTAATTTTCTGGCGGTACTGATTAGGTTGATAAAGTCCTAAGTATGAGTTTGAGCATCTCATCAATAGCGTTTTCTAGTTGGTCAGAAGCCACTTTTGATCTAAAACTAAGACTTTGGCCTTCTGCCTTAAGCTTAAGTAACCTGTGCGCTAAGTTATAGTCCGACTCAATCTGCAATTACTAGACTTGATTCCCTGTCAGGGAAAGCGATGTATCATTTTTAATATTATATTGAATACTAATTGTTCGTATTTTCATTTATAGGGTGAAGGAATCTTAATGGCAAAAAAAGAGACAAAATTGAGGCGTAGTGACTTTACTAGTCGAGTCAATAGTCAAAAATGGGTGATGTCGACATTGGCTATGGCACTATCATCAGCAATGACTACACCAGCCTTTGCTGAAGAAGTCGATCTCGATACCGTAGTTATAGAGGGAGACAAATCTACTGCAGAAAGTAATCCTTACGCAGAGCCTGATGCGCCTTATAAAGCCAACCATTTATCTGATAACAAGCGTACGCGCGACATTGCCGAAACGCCACAAACCATGACTGTTTTGACAAAAGAGTCGATTATCGACTCAGGTAAGACAGAATTAAAAGATATTCTGAGCGCACAGCCTGGCATTACATTGGGTACGGGTGAGGGCGGTAATTCTTTCGGTGACCGTTATATTATTCGAGGCTACGAAGCGCGTAATGATGTATTTACTGATGGCTTGCGTGATCCTGGGCTTATCACCCGTGAAACTTTTGCACTAGAGCAAGTTGAAATTACAAAAGGTCCTAGTTCAACATTTGCAGGGCGTGGGTCTACTGGTGGTGCCGTAAATAGTGTGACTAAAAAGGCGAGTCTGGATGATGACTTTACAACGCTATCGGGTGGACTGGGTACGGATGAATATCAGCGCTATACCCTGGATACGAATAAAGTGCTAAGCGATGACTTCGCTGTTCGCTTTAATGCTTTATACAGTGAGGCAGATGTGCCTGATCGTGATCCAGCAGAAAAACGACGCCAAGGTGCTTTGTTGTCTGCAGTTTATCAGCCGACCGATGAACTTAGCCTGACAGCAGATTATTATCACTTTCGTGCCGATGATCGAACGGATCCGGGTGTTGCTCTGGACCAAGATACCAACAAAATACTTAAGTATGATTATGTTGGCCAGGACGGACTAGACTTCCAACATTCTAAGGCAGATATTTTTACATTTGGTTTTGATGTTGAGTTAACAGAGGGCATGCGATTAGAAAATAAATCTCGTGTTGGTAAAACTGAAAACGAGTATATCGTGACTGCCTATAGTGCTCGCTCAGCAGGTACACGATCATTCACCGGTTGGCAGGAAAATGATTACCTTGGCAACCAGACAAACTTAATTATCGATCAGAACCTTTGGGGCAAACGCCATACCATAGTTACAGGTATTGAATTTGCTAAAGAAGAAATGGATGCCGGGAATTATGATGTTAACCCATCGAGCGTAGCGGTTGACCCATACAATCCCAACAATAATGCTTGGTCGGGTACGGCTAGTAGAAACGATGCATCGACTCAGTTAGAGCTGAAGACAGTCTCTGCTTATTTGATGGATACAATCACCCTGAATGAAGATTGGGAAGTCTTCGCTGGGATTCGTTACGATTATTTCGATTATGATCTGTGGACAGCTGCTAGGAATGGTCGCGGAGGACCTCAACCTGAAATGGATCGTAGCTACAGCGATGGTTTCTGGAATGGTCACACCGGCGTTGTGTTCTCGCCCTGGAAAAACGGTAATATCTATGCCAGCTGGAGCACTTCTTCCAATATCAATGGTGGTGAAGCTGATGCTGGTGGCAGTTGTGGTTATGGTGGTTTGTGTTCAGACTCTGATGGCAACTATAAGAGTGCGGATCCTGAGCAGTCTACCAATTTAGAAATTGGTACCAAATGGAACCTGCTTGAGAACAACTTGTTGTTAACAGCTGCGGTGTTTCAAATCACTAAAGATGACGTTATTGAAGGTGGGAATGACTCATATTCAGGTGGTGGTAGTCTTAACACGGGTGAAAACCGTGTTCGTGGTATCGAACTTGGCCTATCGGGTAACATCACAGATAGGTTGAGTGGTCAAATGGGGCTTGCCTTGATGCATTCAGAAACACTGAAAGCCTTTGATCCTGCTGATGAAGGAAAACCAAAAGCTAACTTCGCAAAACGTAGCTTTAATGGTCAATTAAAATATCAGGCCACGCAAAAATTCGCCTTTGGTGGTGTGGTGACCTATTCCAGTGGCATGTTTGGCGGACAACCAGATGCGGCAGCTAACACGGATATCAGTATTCCTGGATATATTGTTTATGATGCCTTTGCTTCTTATGAAATCAACGACAACATGACAGTCCGTGCCAATATTCTTAACTTGTTTGATAAGGATTACTACACCGCGTTATATCGAGGTGGCAGCATCGTCTATAAAGGTGATGCAAGAAGCGCCAATGTCAATCTGACCTATAAATTCTGATCAGGTTATTATAACGGGCCTCCGGGCCCGTTTTTTTTGGAGCTAATAACATGCTAATGGTTATACCTGAGGTGTTCTCAAAAACTGATCTCAGCAAACTCAATGAACACTTAGCAAAAGGAGAATGGCTTGATGGTAAGATAACAGCTGGAGCACAAGCCAGCGCTGTTAAACAGAATCAGCAGTTGGATGAAAGCTCAACACTCGCACATCACCTCGGCGATATTGTGTTGGATGCACTAGCTCAACAACCTCTATTTATGTCGGCTGCCTTGCCACTTAAAATCTTTCCTCCGATGTTTAATCGATACCAAGGTAAACAAACCTATGGTAACCATGTCGATAATGCCATCCGTTTTGTACCAGGCACACCAACGCGTGTGCGTAGCGATCTTTCTGCTACCTTATTTCTGAGTGAACCTGACGATTATAAAGGGGGGGAACTGGTTATTCAGGAGCAATTTGGTGAGCAGAACATAAAACTTAATGCAGGGGATCTCATTCTGTATCCTTCAAGTAGTCTGCATCAAGTTAAGCCTGTCATTGATGGCGAACGCCTTGCTTGCGTTATGTGGATGCAAAGTATGGTTCGTGACAATGAGCAACGTCAGATCTTGTTTGATCTGGATCAGAGTATCCAATCATTAACGACACAACATGAGCACCAACATCAGGATATTATGCGTTTAACCAACATCTATCAAAACCTGTTAAGACAATGGGCTGAGACGTAAGTATGGAAAAATCATTAAAGACGCCACTCAACTCGATACCACAGGACTTAGTTTGTGCTGCTGACTATGCTCGCTATGCGAAACAACATTTAAGTCATGCTGTGTATGAATACGTTGTCGGTGGCGGAGCTGATGAAATCACCTTGAGACGTAATCGCCAGAAATTAGATGAGTATTTCATTCTACCTTCCGTGTTGAAGGATTGTACAAAAGGAGGAACACATACCACCGTGCTTGGACAGCCTTTTCGTCACCCTTTGATGTTAGCCCCTGTCGCTTTTCAGCAGCTTGCTCATCCACAAGCTGAGTTAGCGACAGCAGAAGCTGCCAATCACTTAGAGACAGGTATGATGGTCAGTACACTAGCGACATGTTCTCTCGAAGATATTGCTGCAAGTACATCCCAAACGAAATGGTTTCAGCTCTATTTTCAGCAAGATAAAGAGTTTACGCTGAGTTTGGTCAGACGTGCAGAGCAGGCTGGCTATGGTGCCTTAGTTGTCACTGTCGATGCTTCTCTGCATGGTATCCGTAATCGTGCTCAGCGTGCTGGCTTTGTTTTACCTGAAGGGGTAGAGGCTGTGAATCTTAAAGATCGGCCTCCTCTGCCAAGACAAAGCTTTGAGCCCAGTCAGAGTGTTGTTTTTCAGGGCATGATGAGTGAAGCACCAGTTTGGGAGGATATTCGTTGGCTGCAAAAACAGACGACGCTTCCCATTATCCTGAAAGGCATTCTGTCGCCCATTGATGCCGTGCAAGCCCGAGAGTTGAGACTAGCTGGCGTAGTGGTGTCAAACCATGGTGGTCGTACTCTGGATTGCGTGCCATCATCCATTGAGATGTTGCCTGTTATAAGAGAAGCGGTGGGTACTGATTTTGTGGTTCTTTATGATGGCGCTGTAGAACGCGGTACGGATACTTTTAAAGCGCTGGCTCTGGGAGCTGATTTAGTTTGTCTCGGGCGGCCGCAATTTTACGCTTTGGCAGTAGCGGGGGCACTAGGTGTTGCCCATTTATTGAGGATTCTACGCGAAGAGTTGGAAGTGACGATGAGCTTGGCTGGTACCCCAACAATCGATAGTATTACTTCTCATTCACTTCAATATTAAACTGGCCTAAACAAGTTCTTACTGTAATAAATAGTGACTAACAAACTATCTTTCTTAATGTAGATAGCTTTTACGTAGCTTTGCATTAATTGAAATGATGTGTCGACATTCGTAAAAAACACAGCTTCTGCGTTGCTTCCAGTTCTCACTAATGCTACTTTTAGCTGGCAAATATTCAATTCACTCAAATAGAAGAGCTATCTGTGTCAAGGAAAACACTTTTTGTTACCGGAGGGGCTGGATTCATTGGTTCAGCTTTAATTCGCCGTCTTATTGAACTCAGTGATTACCACATCGTTAATATTGATAAATTGACCTACGCAGGTAATCTTGAATCACTTCTATCTGTTGCAGACAACGCTCATTATCACTTTGAACAGGCTGATATATGCGATGCCGAAACAATGGCGGCATTATTTACACAGTATCAACCCACAGCGATAATGCACTTAGCAGCAGAATCCCATGTCGATCGCTCGATTGATGGTCCGGCTGATTTTGTGCAAACTAATTTAGTGGGTACCTACGTTTTATTAGAAGCGGCCAGACAGTACTGGAAAACGCTTGATAAAGACGCTGCGGCACAATTTCGTTTCCATCATATCTCCACCGATGAGGTATACGGCACCTTAGGTGAAACAGGCTTGTTTGAAGAGACAACACCTTATCAACCAAATTCACCCTATTCAGCGACCAAAGCAGGGAGTGATCACTTGGTTCGTGCCTGGCATCACACCTATGGTCTACCCGTTGTCATGACCAACTGCTCTAATAATTACGGTCCCTATCAGTTTCCTGAAAAATTGATTCCACTGATTATCAATAATGCATTGGTGGGCAAACCCTTACCAGTCTATGGCAAAGGCGATAATATCCGTGATTGGTTGTATGTGGATGATCACGCGGATGCCTTACAGCTTGTTTTGGAACAAGGGAAGCTGGGCGAAAGCTATAATATTGGCGGCTTTAACGAACATACCAATCTTGATGTTGTGCATCGTGTTTGTGACATTCTGGATGAGTTATTACCCGAATCTGAACATTGTCCTCATCGAGATTTGATTACTTTTGTTACTGATCGTCCGGGACATGATCAACGCTATGCTATTGATGCCAGCAAAATTGAGCGTGAACTAGGCTGGAAACCAAAAGAAACGTTTGCGAGTGGCTTACGGAAAACGGTTGAATGGTATATCAATAACCGTGAATGGAATGAACGTGTTATGGACGGTAGTTATCAGCAAGAACGTCTTGGTCTGGGAGAACAGGCATCATGAGTCAGCGTAAAGGCATTATTCTCGCCGGTGGCAGTGGTACGCGTTTACATCCAGTCACACAGTCCATAAGTAAACAGTTACTCCCTGTTTATGACAAACCCATGATTTATTATCCTCTGTCGACATTAATGCTGGCAGGGATGAGAGAAATTTGCATTATTTCAACCCCCCAAGATACACCGCGGCTGCAACAACTGTTAGGTGACGGTAGGCAGTGGGGGCTTGAGTTAAGTTACGTCGTACAGGAAAAACCGGAGGGGATTGCTCAGGCGTTTACTTTAACAAAAGGCTTTATAGGCGATAGCAGCACAGCCTTGGTTTTGGGCGATAATGTCTATTATGGACATGACCTAGCTGACTTGATGTCTGAAGCCGACGACAGAAGTAATGGGGCAACCGTGTTTGCCTACCCAGTGTTTGATCCTGAGCGTTATGGTGTTGTTGAGTTTGATGATGCTGGTAAAGCGTTAAGTATCGAAGAAAAACCTGCTAAACCTAAATCCCGCTATGCGATTACCGGACTTTATTTTTATGATAATCAGGTTGTTGATATCGCTGAAAATCTCAAACCGTCAGCGCGTGGAGAATACGAAATAACGGATGTCAATCAGCGCTATCTTGATATGGGCAAATTGCATGTAGAGGTGATGGGCAGGGGAATGGCCTGGCTGGATACTGGTACACATGATTCGCTACTTGAAGCCTCCCAATTTATTCAAACCATAGAAAAACGCCAAGGTCTGAAAGTGATGTGTCCGGAAGAAATTGCATATCGTCAAGGCTATATTGATGCTGATCAGTTATTGGCATTAGCAAAACCACTGATAAAAAGTGGTTATGGCGATTATCTAATGAACTTAATTCACGAAAAGATTTATTAAATGCAAGTCATAGAAACGACACTGCCTGATGTAAAAATCCTTAAACCCAGAGTATTTGGCGATGAGCGCGGTTTTTTCATGGAAAGCTTCAATAAAAAACAATTTGAAGCGCTCACTGGCGTAGACACCGAATTTGTTCAGGATAATCACTCACGCTCTTCACAAAATGTATTACGTGGACTGCATTACCAGATTAAACATGCACAAGGTAAATTAGTCCGTGTGATCGCCGGCGAGGTCTATGACGTTGCTGTCGATCTACGGCAGTCATCATCGACATTTGGTCAGTGGGTAGGCGTGCATCTAAAGGCGGAAAACCATGATATGCTGTGGGTGCCTCCAGGCTTTGCTCATGGCTTTTTTGTGTTAAGTGAATCTGCTGATTTCTTGTATAAAACGACAGATTATTATGCGCCTGAGCATGAACGCTGTTTGTTATGGAATGATCCTGCTTTGGATATTGATTGGCCTTTATTAGACAAGTTGCCTTCTCTATCGGCAAAAGATCAGCAGGGATTACATTTTAACGAAGCGGAATTTTACGATTAATGCGGATTTTAATAACCGGAAAACGGGGTCAGGTCGGGCACGAGTTAACAAAAAGTCTTTCGTGTCTTGGCGATATTATTGCCACAGATAGTCAAACACTCGATTTAAGCAAGACAGAAGAGTTAGCTGAAAAAGTAGAAATATTGGCACCTGACCTAATCGTCAATGCGGCAGCCTATACAGCTGTTGATAAAGCTGAGACTGAACAAGAACTGGCATATAAGGTCAATGCTCTTGCCCCACAGATATTAGCTGAAGTCGCCAAAAATCGTGATATCCCGCTTATTCATTACTCAACCGATTATGTATTTAATGGCAGTGGTGATAAAGCCTGGACCGAAGATGCGGAAACTCAGCCACTCAATGTGTATGGCAGAACAAAGTTGGCAGGTGAATTGGCTATTAGTAATGCCTCAGATAAATATCTGATCTTCAGAACCAGTTGGGTCTATGGTGCAAGAGGGGCTAACTTCCTCAATACGATGAAAAGGTTAGCGATTGATAAGGTGCAGTTATCTATTGTTCACGACCAGGTCGGTACACCAACATGGGCTCGTCACATCGCTGATGTAACGGCGCAAGTCATCTCGCAAAGTCACCAACAAACAGACTTCTGGCAGAGCCATAGCGGTGTATACCATCTATCTGGTGCCGGTCGTGCCAGTTGGTTTGATTTTGCCCAGCAAATATTTAATTTAATGGCTGCACAAGGACACTCAGTGCCGAAGCTTCATCCTATCACTACGCGTGATTATCCAACGCCGGCAAATCGTCCAGCTAATTCTTTACTCGATAATACAAAGTTAAAACAACATTTTGACCTTGCTTTGCCAGACTGGCAAACCACACTGGAGTGGGTAATGAGCGGAAAAGAGTGATAATCTTCTGTCTTCTTGAAGTGTATTAGCCAAAACTTGCTGAGTGTATTACGTTGACATACCCATCAATTGTAAAAAAAATGGGCCTATGGTTTTTGAACAGACCTCGGCCAATAAAAAGAACGATCAGTGTCATACTGGATTTTTTAGCCATCCCATTCTCATTATGGTTAGCTTTTTCTTTACGCTTAGGTGAGTTTTATATTCCGCCGAACCAGCAGTTGTGGATCTTTGTTCTTGCACCCGTTCTCGCCATCCCTATTTTTATAAAGTCAGGTTTATATCGGGCGATTATTCGTTACATCGGTATGGATGCTATCTGGACAATTGCCAGAGCGGTTTTTTTATATAGTCTAATTTTTTCTGTCATTGTTCTAACATTCAACGATTTGGCAGGTTTAGTGCCCAGAACGGTTTATGCTATTCAAGCAATCATTCTGATGCTGTTTGTGGGGGGGAGCCGCATGATAGCGAGATGGTTGATAGTGAAAAGCGATCATCATCTTTGGAAAGAGGTCAATGCTGTTCGTTATATTCCACCTGTCTTAATTTATGGGGCTGGGCGAGCTGGTACACAAGCCGCGGCACTGATGAAATTGAGTAATCAGATGCGTCCCGTAGCGTTTATTGACGACAACGTAACATTGTGGCGACAACAAATTAATGGCATGACGGTTTATGGTGTTGACCAGCTTGCCAAGCTTATTGAACGTTTCAAGGTCAGAGACATTTTACTGGCAATGCCATCGGCGGGTCGTCGTCGCAGAAGTGAGATATTAAAACTGTTGGAGCATTATCCTGTCCACGTCAGAACATTACCTGATTTGATGGATATTGCAGAAGGACGCCTGGAAGTTTCTGATATTCAGGAAGTGGATATCGCTGATTTATTAGGTCGTGAACCTGTAGCACCGATTAATAATTTGTTAAGCAAAAATATCACGGATAAAGCGGTGATGGTGACCGGTGCTGGTGGTTCTATTGGTTCAGAACTTTGTCGGCAAATTATCCATTTATCGCCATCCTGTCTGGTTCTCTATGAAGCGAGCGAAATTAATCTTTATCAAATTGAGCGTGAACTGGCGTCATTAGCTTTAGATATTCCTGTTTACTCTATGCTGGGAACAGTGCTTAATCAGCAGCGTGTTGAGATGGTATGTCGGCGTTTTGGCGTGAATACGATTTATCATGCAGCGGCCTATAAGCATGTGCCAATTGTCGAGAGAAATACCAATGAAGGTATCCGTAATAATGTGTTTGGCACACTGCATTGCGCGCAGGCTGCGATTGATGCCGAGGTGGAAACTTTTGTACTTATCTCAACCGATAAGGCTGTTCGTCCAACCAATACCATGGGGGCAACAAAGCGCTTTGCAGAGTTAGTGCTTCAGGCCTTTGCCGAATCAAAAACGTTGTATAACAAAACGCGCTTTACCATGGTCAGGTTTGGTAATGTCTTAGGGTCATCGGGATCTGTGGTGCCATTATTCAGAGACCAGATTGCCAAAGGCGGACCGGTAACGGTGACTGACCCTGAGATCATCCGTTATTTTATGACAATTCCTGAAGCTGCAGCCTTGGTTATTCAGGCTGGCGCCATGGGCAAAGGTGGTGATGTCTTTGTGCTCGATATGGGCGAACCGGTCAAGATTGTTGATTTAGCCAGACGTATGATCCATTTAAGTGGGTTCACCATACGTGACAACGATAACCCAAATGGTGATATTGAAATTGACTATACTGGTCTAAGACCCGGTGAAAAGCTTTATGAAGAATTGCTCATCGGTGATAATGTCTCAGCAACTGAACATGAGAAAATAATGCGGGCAGAAGAATGTGTGATTGAGTGGCCAGCTTTGGTAAAAATCATTCGAGAACTGGAACTCGCTAATAAACATGATGACTGTCAAAAAGCACGAGCTATATTGTTAGACACGATTGATGGATTTATTCCTCAATGTGAGTTAAGTGACTGGCTGGGGAACGATAACTAGAAGTGCATTCTTTATATTGCCAGAGTCTCAGTTAAACTATATTGGTGCTGTATTTCAAGAGGATTTAATTAAGTGTGTGGAATAGTCGGCGGAATCGCTGAAAGGAATGTTAGCCCTATCTTGATGGAAGGGTTAAGAAGACTGGAATATCGCGGTTATGATTCGTCTGGAATGGCGCTGCTTGATGATGTCAACGCACTGCATCGTGTTCGATCTCTGGGGAAAATACAACAACTTCAGGATAAAGTTGATCAATTAAATGCCCCGTTTACTGGTCGAATCGGTATTGCTCACACGCGTTGGGCGACACACGGAATACCTTCTGAAAATAATGCTCATCCACACATCTGTAACAATCAAGTGGCGGTCGTACATAATGGTATTATTGAGAATTACCAATCACTAAAACAAAAACAACTTACCCAAGGCTATCGCTTTACTTCTGAAACCGATACTGAAGTCGTTGCCCATGAAATTCATGCTGAACTGCAACAGGATAATGATCTTTTACAGGCGGTTTTGCGTTCTCTAAAAGTCTTTGATGGGGCATACGCTCTAGGCGTAATGGATAAGTCTCATCCTGATATGTTAGTGGCTGCAAGAAAGGGAAGTCCATTAGTTATAGGTATTGGAATTGGTGAACACTTCATTGCCTCTGATGTTTCGGCTTTACTGCCTGTTACACAAAATTTTATTTTTCTAGAAGACGGTGATGTTGCCAAGTTAACCCGGGACAAGGTCGAAATTTATAGTGCGGCAACAGGTGAATTAGTTGAGCGCCCTGTTAAACAGTCAAGCCTGAATATTACGTCTGTTGAGTTGGGTGAGCATCGCCATTACATGCATAAAGAGATCTTTGAACAGCCCCAAGCTGTGATTGACACGTTAGAAGGCCGTATCACACAGGATCAGGTTTTGGTATCGAGTTTTGGCCCCAAAGCTGAGCAAATCTTTAAAACGGTTGAGCAAATTCACATCATCGCTTGTGGAACAAGCTATCACGCAGGTATGGTCACCAAATATTGGATGGAAGATATTATCGGTCTGCCATGTCAGGTTGAAGTGGCGAGTGAGTTCCGTTATCGCAACCCGGTGATTTTGGATAACACCTTGTTTGTCATGATAAGTCAATCAGGTGAAACCGCTGATACATTGGCTGCACTGCATCAAATTAATCACTATAGAAAAGTCCATGATTTAGATGGCATTACTTCCTTAAGTATTTGTAATGTAGCGGAGAGCAGTCTGACACGTGATGCTGACATGACTTATCTGACGCATGCCGGGCCTGAAATCGGCGTGGCGTCAACCAAATCATTTACTACTCAGCTTGTTGTGCTGGCTTTACTGCTCACCAGCTTAGGTAAAGTCCAAAAAAGATTAAGTAAAGAACGTGAGTCCATGATCGCAGGTGGTCTGCAGAAATTACCTAATTTGATTCGTATGGCGCTGGAGCACGAAGAAGAGATTCGTGATATCTCCCAGTTATTCGCTGATAAACAACATGCTCTATTCTTAGGGCGTGGCACGATGTTTCCGATTGCTTTAGAAGGGGCTTTAAAGTTAAAAGAAATCAGTTATATTCATGCAGAGGCGTATCCCGCAGGTGAGCTCAAACATGGGCCTTTAGCTTTAATCGATGAAACCATGCCTGTTATTGCTATAGCGCCCCTTGATGATTTACTGGAAAAGTTAAAGTCGAATTTACAAGAAGTCAAAGCTCGTGGTGGACAGATGATTGTGTTCGAAGATGAGCGCAGTGATATCAGTTCGGAAACCAGTTTCAAAGTCGTGAAAGCCACGACCAATGTCGGTCGTATTACCGCACCAATCACATACAATATCTTATTACAGTTACTGTGTTACCACGTTGCCTTAATAAAAGGCACTGATGTGGATCAACCGAGAAATTTAGCGAAATCCGTTACAGTTGAGTGAAAATATGAAAATAGCAATCGCAGGGACAGGGTATGTTGGCCTTTCACTGGCCGTCTTATTAGCTCAAAAGCATCAAGTCGTGGCTCTAGATATTATTGAGGAGAAGGTAAACCTGCTCAATAACAAAAAATCGCCAATCGTTGATGCTGAAATTGAAGATTTTTTACAAAATAAAACACTAGATTTTCGGGCAACACTGGATAAAGCGGATGCTTATAACAGTGCCGATTATGTCGTTATTGCCACACCAACCGACTATGACCCAGATACCAACTATTTCAATACAAAGTCTGTAGAAGCGGTTATTCAGGATGTGAAAAGCATCAACCCTGATGCTGTGATGATCATTAAATCTACAGTGCCAGTTGGATATACTGCTGAAATTAAACAGCGTTTAGGTGTTGATAATATTTTCTTCTCACCAGAATTTCTAAGAGAAGGTAAAGCGCTATACGATAATTTATATCCTTCACGGATTGTGGTGGGAGAGAAAAGTGAGCGTGCAGAAAAGTTTGCACAGCTATTAGTTGAAGGTTCATTGAAACCGGATGTGACTGTTCTCGTTACAGATAGTACCGAAGCAGAAGCCATTAAATTATTTTCGAACACCTATCTTGCTATGCGCGTAGCTTACTTTAATGAGCTTGATAGCTATGCTGAAGCGCATGGTTTAGATTCACGTCAGATTATTGAAGGTGTAGGTTTAGATCCGCGTATTGGTAGTCACTACAATAACCCGTCATTTGGTTATGGTGGTTACTGTTTACCTAAAGATACTAAACAATTATTAGCTAATTACGAAAATGTCCCGAATAACATCATTAAAGCTATTGTTGAGGCCAATACAACGAGAAAAGACTTCATCGCAAATTCGATTATCAACAGAAATCCCAAAGTTGTTGGTATATACCGTTTAGTCATGAAATCTGGCTCAGATAATTTTAGAGCTTCAGCTATACAAGGTGTCATGAAACGTATTAAAGCCAAAGGTATCGAGGTTATCGTTTATGAGCCTGTACTTGAGGATGCTGAGTTTTTCAGATCAAAAGTCGTGAATGATCTCAACCAGTTTAAATCTCAGGCGGATGTAATTTTAGCTAACCGAGTCACTGAAGATATCATTGATGTGAAAGATAAAATTTATACCCGAGATTTATTTGGCGGTGATGCATAGAATGAGAAATCGATCACTGAGTTAATTTTTCACTGGCTATAAAATATCTATTGGCATGGATGCCAATACGAAATATCTGAGTAGACAGCCAAGGATGGCGGGGAAATTTTATTTCTGGCATCTGTGCCACCTTTTCGTTGTAGTTTTTTTAAAAGCCAGCAAAAAAACATGAGTAAAACGAGCAATCAGAAAGTAACTGAGCCGTGATGCTGAAAACCAACTATAGATGAGCCCGGTTGGATATAATCTAGAATATCCCCCAGAAACTTTATTCGCCGACTCCATTGTTCAGTATAATCAATAGAATAGCCTTGTGTGGATCTATCAACTTGAAATCTAAGCAGGTTCAGATACCTTCCTGACATCAGCAATGATTTAAGTGCATTCGAGGCTCAAGTTGACATTACTCTGCCAAACTGTACTACTGACGAATTGACGGATGTAAAGACAAAATCCTTATTCGTAACCTGCTTGCTCGTAATGCTCAGATGTAACCTGCATACTATCCAGCCAAAGTATATCTATCTGACAGAACATGAATAAAATGACTGACTTGCCAGTTATGAAAGAATTCAGGTCTGCCTGGATCCTGGGTTATAAATACAGTTAAGCACAAAACTTTCTTATTTCATTTTACAAATTTACATTTCCTTTTTACTGCTATAAAGTGTGTTCAATTGTTGAACGCAGTAATCAGATGATTAGCGACGAATACCGATACAAAATATTAAAACTGATTGAAGCCAATCCGGAAATCAGTCAACGCCAGATCGCTAAAGCGTTGGGTATTAGCCTGGGCAAAACCAATTATTGCCTGAAAGCATTAATGGAAAAAGGGCTGTTGAAAGTGAAGAACTTTCATAACAGCCAAAATAAAATGGCTTACCTGTACAAACTCACTCCCAGTGGCATAGAAGAAAAAGCGAATGTTACCAGCCGGTTTCTTAAAGCAAAAATACGGGAGTATGAAATATTGAAAATTGAGATAGAAACTCTTAAAGAAGAGTCTATAAACAGCTTAATAAAATGAGCACAATCACATTACACAATTAATTAAGAATAATAAGAAAAAATGAATCATCAACCAAATATTTTAGTGGTTATCCCTGCTAGAGGCGGATCAAAAGGAATTCCTCGTAAAAACTTGCGATCACTTGCCGGGCGACCTCTGATTTTTTACTCAATCAGAAATGCGTTAGCATCAAGTTTTTTGGTTGATGTTTATGTTTCGAGTGAAGACGAAGAAATTTTATCCATATCAGAAAAATTTGGTGCGAAAGTTTTAAAGCGTAATGATGAAGACGCACAAGACGTTGTAACGCTTGATCCAGTAATATTCAAAGCATATAAACAAGCTGAAGCTATTGAAAAAAAGCAATACGATATTATCGTAACGTTGCAGCCCACGTCCCCGTTATTGTCAGCGAAATCACTCGATGAAGCCCTTTCTAAACTAATTAACACTCCTGAGATTGATACGATAATTTCCGCGGTTAATGACACGCACTTGACGTGGAAAATTGAGAACAATGCGTATAAACCTAATTATCTCAAAAGAGTTAACAGACAAGAGCTGAGCCCGTTGTTTAAGGAGACGGGAGGCTTTCTTATCACAAGGGCAAAGAATATTTCTCAGAGTAGCCGTATTGGTGAGCATGTTGATTTATCACTCCTTTCAGATAAGGAGTCTATTGATATTGATAGTTATGCTGACTGGGGATTATGTGAATATTATCTCAAGAGAAAAAAACTGCTCTTTGTAGTTTCAGGTCACATGAAAATTGGCTTAGGCCATGTTTATAACACCTTATTATTAGCCAATGATATTGTCGAACATGAGGTGCTGTTCTTAGTCGACGATGAGTCGCAATTGGCGTTCGATAAAATTAGCTCCAAGAATTATCCCGTTGTTATGCAGGTTGAGAGTGACATAGTCGAAGACATTAAAAAACTCAATCCAGATGTTGTCATCAATGACCGTCTTGATAGCAGTCATGATTATATGAAAGCGCTTAAAGCGTTAGGCATTAAGACAATTAACTTTGAAGACTTAGGTGATGGAGCACAGCTTGCAGATTTAGTGATTAATGCTATTTATCCGGAACGAGAGATATTACCCAAGCATTTTTTTGGACATAAATATTTCATTTTGCGAGATGAGTTTATTCTGACCCCAAAACGGAAAGTGTCTGAGTATGTCAAAAAAGTATTACTGACTTTTGGTGGCGTTGACCCGAATAATTACACGTCTAAGGTCATTCAAGCTATTCAGCCATACTGTCGGAAAATGAATATCGAAATAACGGTTGTTGCCGGATTTGGCTATTCAGACTATGAATCGCTCGAAGCATTTAAAGATATTCAAATCATTAGAAACACGATGAATATCGCAGAGCTTATGCAAGATGCAGACATTATTTTTACCTCAGCCGGTCGCACTACCTATGAGGTGGCTGCAATGCAAGTTCCGACTATTGTCATGGCTCAGAATGAGCGAGAGCTGACACATTTATTCGCGAATGCCGAGCATGGTTTTATAAATCTTGGTTTAGGCACGGAGGTTGGAAATGAAAAAATTACAGAGGCTTTTTCAAGTTTGGTAGAAAATTATTCCTCACGTCAATATATGAGCAAACTCATGGCGAAAGCAGATCTGACTGCTGGGCGTCAACGAGTTCTTAAATTAGTCCATCAAATTGTGGAGCATGCATGAATATTCTAGAAGTTTTTCGTTCCGTTGATCCTCACGCTCCTCAACTACATCCCCCCTATGTGATTGCCGAAGCTGGCGTGAATCACGAAGGTAGTATGGATATTGCTAAACGCCTGGTAGATGAGGCAAAAGAGGGTGGCGCTGATGCGATTAAGTTTCAGACCTATAAAGCCGATACTCTTGCATCTAAACATTCACCAGCATATTGGGATACATCAAAAGAACCTACCTTGTCCCAGCATGAGCTTTTTTCAAAACACGATAAATTTTGGAAAAAGGAAATGGTAGAGCTCAAAAAGTATTGTGATACTGCTGATATTGAGTTTATGAGCACACCATTTGATATTGAGTCGGCTGATTTCTTAAATGATCTGATGAGTGTTTATAAAATTTCATCATCCGATATTACAAACAAACCATTCATTGAATATATAAGCAAATTCAACAAGCCAATTATTTTATCTACAGGTGCAAGCCATCTATGGGAAATACAAGAGGCAGTCAGTTGGATTGAAATGAATGGTAATCCTCTTGCTTTGTTACATTGTGTTTTAAATTATCCAACACCTGATGAAAATGCTAATTTGGGAATGATTTTAGGTCTTAAACATGCGTTTCCGGATAAATTAATCGGCTACTCTGATCATACTTTACCCAAAGGTATGAAAGTCTGTGAAATGGCGACTTTACTGGGTAGTGTGATAATCGAAAAGCATTTTACACATGATAAAACCCTGCCTGGTAATGATCACTATCATGCGATGGACAAGAATGACTTAATGTTATTTCGAAAAAATTTAGAGCTTGTTTTTAATGTTGTTGGTGAGTTTAGAGTCAAAGCGCTAAGTGAAGAAGAGAGTGCCCGCCATAACGCACGTCGCAGTCTCGTTGCTACACGTGAAATTCCTGCTGGCAAGACCATTGAGAAAGCAGATCTGACGTTTAAACGTCCAGCCCATGGTATTAGCCCTAGGCTAATTAATGAGGTGATTGGAAAAACGGCTAAACGAAATATAAATGAAGATACTGTATTGACTTGGGGTCTCTTTGATGAATGTTAGAGAAATCGCAGGTATAACAATTGGCCTTACAGGCAATGGAAAAACTTTTGATGAAGTCTCAGAGCATTTAGACTTCATACCAACGACTACTGCCTCTCAAGTAGATATCATGTTGGAAATATCAAGCAATGATATCTTTCATGAGTACCTCCCAGAAGTGAATTCAGCTAAAGGTTTGATGAGCTTCAATAAGGATGAATATTTCGTAGGATATCTACCGAGTATAGATTACTTGGTATCTGATATCTTTAACACGAAAGGTGCGGTTCCTGTAGTCAAAGTAAAAGTTACGGAAGATAAGCTTCTAAAAAAAATAATAAAATATCTCTTGCTAAGAAGAAAGGCATATAAATCAAACTTGATAATGTCTTATAGCCTATTCTGGTATATCTTTCAGATAGTATTGATGACTAAATCTAAGAGTTTTATTCATGCCGCTACTCTGTATGATAACAAGCGCAATAGAGCAATTTTATTAGGTGGTACAGGCGGCTGTGGTAAAACTAGCACCGCATTAGAGATGCTTGATGATAGTCGTTACAGCTATCTTTCGGAAGATTTCTCAATTATAAATCTTGAAGGACAGACATTTTTTAATCCTAAACCAGTTTCAGTTTACTGTAGCGATATTGAGCATGGCTCAAAAATTTTAAATGATTTCAAATGTAGCTTTAATTTTACAAAAAAATTAGAGATTTTCCTTAAAAGATCAATTTTTAGAAAAAATCCTATTTTTAAAGTCAGCCCTCAGAACCTGTTTGGCGAACGATTATCAATCTCAGGACAGTGTAGTTATGCGTTTTACGTCATCAGGAGCAACGTAAAATCTCCAAAGCTAAAAGATTGCACGCTTGATGAAATTGTTGACAGGTTTGTTGAATCATCAATCAGAGAATTAAAAACTTACACCGAATTATCAAACTTAATTTTAGCGAATGACCTGCTGAATACAGGAGTAATTTCTTATTCAGTATTAAAAGAAAATATGGAGGAGATATACCGCCAGTTTTTAAAGAAAACAGAATATAAAATTTTGTTACTTCCTCATAAAGTTTCACCAAAGGAAACAATTAATTTCCTTGAAAAAGAGAAGTTTCTATAAGTTTATATTGAAGATGACGCTCTCAAATATCGACACGGTTCTCAGTGAAAATAAAATTAAGCTTACATCACTTTTGAAAGTAAAAGATGGAGGCACATACTTTATTCAAAAGAAATGCTCGCCAGATTCACCACCGCACATTAAATCTAGCTTTGAGCGAGAAACAGTCATCTATAATCTTAAGCCTCTTTGTGCACCTAAATTATATGATTCATGTCAATACAGTATTCTAGTTGAGTATATTGATGGTGAGACCTTGGGAGATATTTTGTTTCGAGGAGATTTTACCTCCTCGAACCTGCCATTGTTGTTTAGAGATGCTATTACTTTTTATAAAAGTTTGGGAAATCGAGAAGGGTGTAAAAATTTCAAAAATTATTATCGATATCTCAGGGTATTGTCGTGTAGTGGGCCAGTTCAAACAAAAGAACTGCCTAGGAAAAATAACTTTTTCTCAAGAAGAATTAGACCTAAAGTTTATGAAGTGTTGGGCTTTTTTTTAAGTTTGATAATAAAAATTGAGATGAAGTCAGGCATAAACTATATGGCTGGCTATAGTCACTCTGACTTTCACTACAATAATATTATTCAAAACAATCACGGTTTTTATTTTTTCGATTTTGAGAGAAGTGAACTGTCAGGCAACTTTTATTTCGATTTAATATTTCTGTTGACGATAATTGATTGTCTCAAGTTTGATAATGGGATCGATAACACTTCTTTCAATGCAATTGCCGCAAAACTTTTAAATTCTCGTGGAAAACGTCTAGTTTTTAAATTGTTCAAGGCCGCCGTTCGAAAAAATCCAAGGTTTTTTTTTTAAAATGAAGGTTATTAAAAATACCTCCATATATCTTGGCGCAAGCCTTATAAGTAAGGGCGCGCCATTCATACTTTTACCATTTCTTACTGAATATTTGCCGCCAGAAGAATTTGGCATACTTGCAATATTTCTTGTATTAAATTCTATGATGAATGCGTTTGTTGGCATGTCTATGCATGCTAATGTGACTAAGAATTTCTTTAGTAAGACAAAGTCTGAATTGGGTCTAATAACAGGCAATGTATTTTTTGTACTTCTGATCACAACGTCATTTTATTGTTTAGTCATGCTGATAGTTGTAGGTCTGAAAGAGTCTTTTTTTTCTGTCCCTGCTAAATACTTATTAATTCTACCTCCTCTGGGATTTCTAAGTATGGCTAACCAGATTCATCTATCCGTTTTAAGAAATGAAGGCAAGGCTTATACATTTGGTGCATTTGAGCTTTCGAATGCATTCCTTAGTGCCGCGGTTACCATATTGTTTTTGGTTGTCTTTGACACAGGTTGGTTATCCCAAGTGATTGGTATGACGATTGCCTCCCTTGTGGTGAGTGTTATTGGTGTCTCGTATATGTTCAAACGAGGTTACTTACGTTTTATTTTCAACAAGACTGTAATCAAGTCGATTCTAAGATTATCCTTTCCTTTGATACCTCACGTCCTGGGAGGTGTTGCTATTGCCACTAGTGACCGTCTTTTTATAGAAAAACTAGTGGGGTTGGAGGCCGTGTCGCTTTATGCCATAGGCTACAGCTTTGGTAAGTTGGTTACTTTGTTAACGGATGCTTATATCAAGGCATGGAGCCCGTGGTTTTATGAGCAATTGGTAGAGCCTACCTATCAGAGAAAAGCCACAATAGTGAAATTTACATATGCTTATATCGTAGGCATTTTTGTCTTTGCCTACGTTATGTCTACTGTTGGAGAATGGTTTTTACCCTATATTGTCGATGAGCGATATGTCGATGCGGCAAAGTTTATCTGGTGGATCGCTCTAGGGTATGCGGTTCAGGGCGTTTATAAAATTTTCTTTCCCTATTTGGTTCATATTAGCAAAACGGGGTTTTTAGCCTTAAGTACAGTGACGGCAGCGGTGGTGAATATTGTTTTGAATTATTTCTTTATTAGTCAATATGGTGCGTTAGGAGCAGCATATTCAACAGTTGTGGCGTTTGCTATTAGTGCTTTTATGGTTTTTGAATACCAGCGTCATAATTATCCGATGCCGTGGTTTTTACGAGAACAAAGTAAAAAGAATGATGAGCTGGTATAGAGATATTAAATGTATTTTGGCTGCTGAATCAGAGTTGTGGTTGTGTTATTTACATGGAAAACAATTACACAATCGAACCTTGTTCACCAAGGTGAAACCACCACACAGTGGTCTCTTTCTCCAAATCGTCAAGTTCTTATATGTTTTATTTCTTGATACACGGTTTGCTAAAACAAATAGATCTCTACACCCCTCAACATTTTTTAGTTTTGTGGGTTCTGCAAATCAACTTGCTTCATTGGAGCAAACTCTAGCTTCAATAGAGCGCGGTGGTGAGAGATCTGTAGTGGTTCTTAACCGAACAGTACTTTCAGAAAAAGAACGAGAGCAGCGAGGCTATATAACCTTGCAGCTCTCTCCTTTGGAAGCAGTACGAGTAGCCGTGTTATTTTTCAGGCGTGGGATTGGTTTATACCGGATGGTAAAAGCCATTCATCCTGTTTCGGTGCGTTGGCATTTTGCTTATTTTTGTAACGTCTATAAGTATTTAGTCTATTTCCACAGTGCTTTTTCACAGAACAAACCTGAATTTGTTATCACAGCAAATGATCATAGCGTTCCTAATCGTTGTATGCTGGCGGTTGCCCATCATTTTGGTATAAAAACAGTCTATTTACAGCACGCCTCCGTCAGCAATATATTCCCAGCATTAAGAGTAAATTATGCATTTTTGGATGGGCAGTCAGCACTTGATACGTATAGAGAATGTGAACTTAATCAGCCATCAACTTTTCGTAGGGCACCGATTCCTGAAGTGATTCTGTCGGGGCAAAAAAAGCATCTAAAAAGGATCGAAAAATCACCCACCAATATATTAGGTATTGCCTTAAATGCACTTGATGACGCTGTTCTTGGCATAGCATTTATTAACAAGCTGGTGGAACATGGCATGAATGTTCGTCTTCGGTGGCATCCTGCTCTTTCAAATCAAGAGAAACAGCAATTTCACGATGCATTTTCTAAGAGTAGTAAAGTAACGTTAAGTGATCCCAAGCAAGAACCCATATCCACTTTTATGGAGCAGATTAGCTGGTTAATTGCAGGTAACAGCAGTATACATTTAGAAGCTGCACTCGCTGGAGTTATGCCGATTTATTATGAGTTAATGGAGCCTGATCAGCCTGATTATTATGGTTATGTTAAGCATGGGCTGGCGTTAACCGCCTCATCAGTCGACGAAGTCTTGATGCTTATGGACAGGGTGAAACAGGATGAGCAGTCGAATAAGAATGCCGTCCGTTACTACAGTGCAACTTATTTAACAGAATGGGATGGTAAGGAAGGACAGTTGGTCGCCGACTGTTTAATGAAAATTTCGGAAGGTGTTCAGCCCGAAGAGTTACCGGGTTACGTCAGTTTTTATGATAATAAATAACTATTTTTGTTACTCGTACAACCTCATACGATTAGCAAGATATCAAAGGATTGGATTTTTACTGGAATGCCCCCTTTTATTTCGATAATAATTCCTACTTATAAAGATTGGAATAGACTTTTAAATTGCATCGAAGCAATAAATAATCAAACCTATTCAGCAAGTCATTACGAAGTGATTATTGTTAATAATGATCCTTCAGAATTGGCTCCTAGAAGTTTGTCAGATTCTCTGTGCTCGAACATAACAATTCTAACGGAAATAATGCCAGGCTCTTATGCGGCGAGAAATGCGGCGTTAAAACATGCCAAGGGAAATATTATAGCGTTTACTGATTCGGACTGTTTACCTGAAGCTGATTGGCTCGAGTCAGCGGCCAATTTATTTCAAACTTCTAGCAACATTGACCGCATAGCCGGTGCGATATCTATTTTTAGAGAGAATGATGGCTCTTGGTTAACCTGGAAGTTTGATTCTGTTACAGCATTTAATCAGCAGCACAATGTTAATAAAGGTGTTTCTGTTACAGCTAATCTCTTTGTTCGTCGAGATGTGCTGGATAAAGTGGGGAGTTTTAATGCAACCCTTATGTCCGGCGGCGATATGGATTGGAATAAACGGGCTACTGAACTAGGTTATGGACTGACGTATTCACCTCAAACACGAGTCGGTCACCCGGCTAGAAAATCAATTGAAGAGTTGATCCGTAAATCCAGACGAATTACTGGCGGCGGATTTCTGCGTGCAAAAATGGAAAAACGTATTCTGAAATACATGCTTTGGCATCTAATTCCTCCGATTCGTTATGCAAAAATATTGTTAAAGAACCACAAAAAACGCGATGTGGGTTTTGCTGTAATTATATTTTGGCTATTAAAAGTGATTATGCTGGGTGAAATTATGCGTTTACTTTTGGGCGGCAAACCGCTTAGGTGAACAAATAATGCTTATACAGACGTGCTCGATGCTACGTAATAGTATTAAATTTCAATTAAGAATTAATTAAGTGAATGCTTTATGTGTTTAGTGCAACTGTGATGTGTATAGATTGAGGCCGGTGTTTAATCTGAGACATCACTGGCTGATTGATATTTAACTTGTAGATGCACTGTTAAAACTAGAAAGATATTAAAGGTGAAATTTGTGCATGGAAATAAAGCAAAGGATGATTTTGCATGATTAGTAGAGTTGAATCTCTTGATTGGCTGCGCGGGCTTATGGCGCTAACAATAATGATTTATCACTTGACGTCATGGCATTTTTTTAAGCTCGATTCATCCTCTATGCTAGGACGCTTTGGTATTTATGGCGTGTCAATATTTTTTGTGTTGTCAGGCTTAAGTATGGCGATAGTCTATTCTAAGTATATAACTGATAAACGAACAGCCGTAACTTTTTATATTCGGCGTGTATTCAGAATATGGCCATTATTATGGCTATGTGTTGCATTGCTAGTTGTTTATAAATTAGCTGCTGGTGAAGATATTTCGATAACACAGGTTTTTCTCAATATAACAACTCTATTTGGGTTTATCTCTCCTTCTGATTATATGAATACGGGGGCTTGGTCGATTGGTAATGAGATGGTCTACTATGCTATGACACCCCTGATTCTCATGATGTATGAGAAAAACAAACTTTTGGGTAATTTATTTCTTTTAGCGACATTTATTGTTGCTTTGATTTTTTGTTTTGCTCTGCTCATGCCACAACAATCTCTCACTGAACAGAGGCATTTATACATCAATCCATTTAATAATTTGTTTCTTTATGTGGCGGGGATTGCGATTTATTACAATCGAGTAGATATCAGTTGCATAAGCACAGTGATAATCTTTACTTTGACTTTAGCTATTTTTGCGTCATACCCAGTGAGTGGAGATAAAATTGCAATCGTAACGGGTGTAAATAGAATCATTTTTATGTTCGCATCGATATTTTTAGTCATATCTTTTTATTCTTTTTCAAAATGGGAAAATAATGTGCCGATTGCTCTTAAATATCCATTAGAGCAGTTTGGGTTAGTCACTTACGGCATTTATTTGCTACATCCGATAGTTAATCTGTATTTAGGTTATATATTAGAAAAGCTTGGTATTGCCAGCCCATATATACAGTTTGGACTAACAATTATTGTGACAATAATTGCAGCATTACTCAGCTTCAGCTTGTATGAAAAAAAGTTAATCGCATTTGGGAAAAAAGCCACATCAAATACAAACTATCAATGGTTAAAGTTGGTGTCTTTGTCAAAGAATATTAAAGAAAAACATTAGTGGTACGAGTACAGTCGATAAAATGATTAACACCCACTGATGAGAAAATTTATGTGCACAAATACTCTGCTGAGTGAGTTCAATGTACTTGTTTGGTTAGAAGTGTTTAAAACAGAATGAATAAACTGGCTAATTTATACAATCAAAAAGGTGCAGGCCCTAAGAATATTGCTTTCAACTTTATTAATGAGGCGATAGATAGCCGCTTATCTTTCCTGATTCTAATCCCTGATATTTCAGATTATTCGCATTACCAAAACACCGATAACGTGCGTTTTATACGTTTATTTTGTCCACGTAGTACTTTGTTAAAAGTGCTTTTTCGCGTGTATTTGGAGTTGTGTTTCATTCCTTTTTTGGTCTGGCGGAATAAAATAAAACATCTCTTAGCATTTGGTAATTTCTTGTTTTCCCCCGTTTGCGCAACTAAAACAGTATTGCTGCATCATCCTTATTTGGTGGATGACAGGTTATATGAGCAATTGGAACTTAGTAGCAAGATTACCGAGTGGTTAAAGCGGGTGGCCTTTTATATTACGACTAAAAATGCCGATCACATTGTAGTGCAAAGCGATTACATGGCTCGGCAGCTGGAACGTAAGTATCCAAAGCCTCGCTTCGATGTTGAAATAATCCCTAACCCGATCAGTTACAGCTTTGCTCATCCTCATGACCCTGCGGATCTGATTGAACGTCGGCAAGCGGCTGTTAAAAATGATTTGAAATTGCTTTATGTCAGTCGGTTTTATCCGCATAAAAACCATGTGTTTTTGGTTAACTTATCCAGGGAATTAGCTCAGCGTGGTATCAAACACAGTATTTTTGTCACCGTTAACCCTGAGATAGGCGAGGCAAAGTCATTTTTGGAAGCGATCAATGACAGTGATGTTTCGATTCATAATTTAACTGAAGTTAGTCAGACAGAACTGGTTGAGTATTACCTGTCTGCTCATGCATTTATTTTTCCATCGAAAGCCGAAACATTTGGTAATCCGTTAATTGAGGCAATGTGTTATGGCTTGCCTGTTGTTGTTCCTGATCTTGAATATGCGCATGCTATCAATGGCAAAGCCGGGCTGTATTACCTGCCTGATGATGTGGTGGGGTGTGCTAATCTTATTATTGGGACGCTTTTTGATGAGTCTACATATAGACAATACTCAGCGTTGAGTGTGTCACGCTTTGAGCGGTTTAAAACGCCTGATAAGTGGTTTCAACACTACCTGACGGTGATGCATGAGTCTGACTAAGATAAACGCAATGACAGTAAATGAGTCAGTTCTTAAAGTATTGGTGCTTCTTGCGGCTTTTAATGGAGATGAGTGGATTGAGGAGCAGATACACACTATTCTGAATCAGAAAAATGTTGAACTGGATGTATTGATTAGCGTTGATCAGTCTACGGATGAGACGTATCAAACGTGCACCCGGCTGGCAAAAGTCTATTCGAATATTCAATTGTTGCCATATGGGGAACGCTTTGGCGGTGCAGCAGCTAACTTTTTTCGCTTAATTCGAGAAGCAAATTTTGAAAAGTATGACTATATCGCTTTGGCCGATCAGGATGATAGTTGGCTGAGTGATAAATTATCGGATTCGATTAAGGTCATCAATCAACAAGGTGTTGATGCTTTTTCTTCAAATGTCACCGCTTTTTGGCCGAGTGGTAAACAGGTTTTAGTGAAAAAATCATTTCGTCAGAAGCAGTTCGATTATTTCTTCGAAGCCGCTGGGCCAGGTTGTACCTATGTTCTTAAAACTGCCGTTATGAATGACTTTAAAACGTTTATGCGTCGTCATGAAGCCATTTTTAAACGATTGCAACTGCATGATTGGACACTGTATGCCTTTGTAAGAAGTCATGGCTATGCTTGGCATATTGATGAAGCACCAACAATGATGTATCGACAGCATGCATCAAATCAGGTTGGGTTTAATTATGGCGTAAAAGCGATATTATCCAGATTACGCATGATTCGCGACGATTGGTACGCTGAGCAGATACAGTTATATTTTTTGCTGTTTGGCAAGAATGTTCCTAATTTCAAAACAAACCGATTATTTTTATTGAAGCATTTTTTTCAATTACGCCGAAGACCTCGAGATGCCTGTTTTTTATTGGTAATGTTATTGTTTGGATTGCTTAAACTTGAAAAATAAACATAAAGAGATAACGGGCTTTTTTTTCAGAATGGCAATTAAAGAAAACCTATGCGCGTTTTGGTAACGGGGGCAAACGGTTTTGTCGGCAGGCATTTAGTTAGCCAGTTATTGCAGAATAAGCATCAGCTTGTTCGGTGTTTTCGTCAGATTAATACTGTTTCACCTAAGCCCGCGTGCCGTGATGTCGCCATAACCATCAACAGCCAATCCGATTGGTCGGAGGCGTTGGTGGGGGTGAGTCATGTTGTGCACTGTGCGGCTCATGTGCATGTTTTTCAAGGTGATGCCGATAGCTCAGTTGACAGTTTTTGTGAAGTGAATAGCTTAGGTACGATCAATTTGGCTCGGCAGGCTGCAAGAGCGGGTGTTGAGCGGTTTATTTTTATCAGCACGATTGGGGTGAATGGCAATGTCAGCAACGATAAGCCGTTTAGCGAAACTGATGAGCCTAATCCGCATAATGCTTACGCACAGTCGAAGTGGGAAGCAGAAAAGGCATTAATGCAGCTTGCTGCTGAAACAGAGATGGATGTTGTGATCATTCGTCCACCCATGACTTATGGGCCAGATGCGCCGGGTAATTTTTCTACATTGCTGCGTATTTTAAAAAAACAGTGGCCATTACCGTTTGCAGGGGTGAGAAATCAACGGGCTTTTGTTGCGGTTGAGAATTTGGTGAGCTTTATTGCGGTTGTTTTGCCACACCCCGCGGCCAAAAATCAGACTTACCTTATCTCTGATGGAGACGATGTGTCATTAACGATGTTTCTTTCAACACTGATTCAGGCAATGCAGTTGAAAACAGCATTATTCTATTTCCCCGCTACAATATTGCGTCACCTGCTCAAGCTGGTGGGAAAAGGCAATATGGTCGATCAGTTATATGGCAATTTAGCACTGGATATTACTAAAGCCAAGACGCAGCTTCAGTGGGAGCCGGTAATAACGATGAGTGAACAAATGAAAAAATGTAGGGATGTTGAGTAAGTTAAGATGATGAATGGCATTATTCGTAGTCTGGATATCGTGTTTTCAATTATGGGGCTGATTATTGGTTTGCCAATACTGTTAATTATCGTGATTTTTGGCGTGTTTGACACAGGTTCACCGATATTCCGGCAACAACGGGTTGGACGTGGCCAAAAGCCGTTTACGCTAGTCAAGTTCAGGACAATGAAAAAAGACACGGCGGATATGGCTTCACATTTGGCGAATGCCTCTCTAATAACACCTTTCGGGCGGTTCCTCAGAAGGACTAAACTCGATGAACTTCCTCAGCTTTGGAATGTATTAAAAGGCGATATGAGTTTGGTTGGTCCAAGGCCATGCCTGGAAAGCCAGTATGAGTTAATTGAGGCGAGAAATAAGCTGAATGTGTTCTCTGTGCGCCCTGGTATAACCGGTTTGGCTCAGGTCAATGATATCGATATGTCGACCCCTGAGTTGCTTGCTGAAACAGATGCCAAAATGATTGCCTCGTTTTCAGTTAAACAGTATTTCTATTTAATTTTTCTCACTTTGACTGGCAAGGGAGCGGGGGACAGGATCAGGAAGTGAGTTGTGAGCAAGCTCACACAATGCAAAAAGTCTGTTTGATTTTTATTCGTTTTTTCATCTAATCTAAAACTTCAGTTTCAGGAGAAACTGTTTATGGACTTAGTTTTAACATGGAGTATGGATTATGTTACGAAAATCATTTTTTGCATTGGTCTTATCGTTTTTTCTCAGCACTTCTCTAGCATACGCTGCCGATAAGATTGATCTGAACACAGCGACCTCAGAAGAGTTGCAGATGTTAAATGGTGTTGGACCTTCAACAGCAGATGCCATTATTCAATATCGTGATGCTCACGGAAAATTCAAAACGGTAGATGAGCTGGCTAACGTCAAAGGTATTGGTGATAAAAAGTTAGAAAAACTGTCTAATGACCTGACTGTTTCTCAAAATTAAGCTTTCTATTTAAAAAAAACGGCATGTATCTCATGCCGTTTTTTTTAGTGTGACAAGTTGACCAGTAGTTGCTCTTTTAGATTATTTTCTTCCAGTTCATCAAGCGAATTATCATCTGCTGTGGTAATGAAAAATACGTCTTCAACTTGGTCGCCGAGTGTATTAATTTTGGCGTTAATGAGCTGAACCTTACAAGCCAGAAAGACTTGAGCGATAGCCGAAACCAATCCAGGTCTGTCATGTGTATGTAAGGACATCACGGTATGGTTTTGTTGTGGGTTGGTTTCAAACTCAATATTCGGCTGTGTTTTAAATAGCTTCATTGTTCTCGGTGTGATGGTAGGGCTATATGGCTTCACATGAGAAGTGTTGGCGAGTTGCTTTTCAAGCGAACGGGTAATTTGTCTGGTATCAAGTCTGTCACCATTAACGATAAACGTATTTAATGCATCATGTTCATTGGTGACATTGATTTTTGCGTCCAATACATTGAGTTGGCATTGCTCAAGCGCTGCCGTTATGGCAGCAAAAATACCGGCCCGATCATGTGTGACAATAAATATTTCTAGCGTCAGTTGATCATTATGTTTTCTCAGTGCGATCAATGGATCGTCATCCATATGATCTAAACGTTGCTCTGATTGCCAAACGAGTTCATCAATTGAATGCCTGAGGAAGTAGTCCAAATCATAGGCATGCCAGAGCTGACTGATATCTTCTTGGCTGCGGCCATTAGCTAGCAGTTGTTGCATCGCTTCCTGGTATTTTTTGTAGCTCTTTTCACGTGTACTTTTTGCTTGAGCCTCAGTATGTTCAATCCACTGGTGGGTGCTGTGGTAAAGCTGTTTCAATAACGAATCTCGCCAACCATTCCACAAGTTATTATTAGTGGCTCTGATATCAGCAACCGTTAATAAATAGAGATAATTCAGTTGTTCTGTTGTCTCTACCAAGTCAGCAAATTTTTTGATGACAGTCGGATCTTCCAAATCACTTTTCTGAGCCGTCGTCGACATAGCAAGGTGATGACGAATCAGAAAAGCCACAATACTCGTATCATAATCACTCAGGTTATGCCTTTCGCAAAATGCTTTGGCATCAACCACACCTAATACACTATGATCGCCACCTCTACCTTTGGCAATATCATGATAAATGCCTGCTATATAGAGTATTTCCGGTTTAGGCAGTTGATTGAACACTTCTGAACATAAAGGAAACTCTTCTCGGTTTTCTTCACAGGAGAAACGTCTTAAATTGCCGACCAGAAATAGAGTATGTTCATCGACTGTATAGGCATGAAATAAATCATGCTGCATTTGGCCGACGACGCGACCGAATTCAGGCAGGTAAGCACCTAAAACCCCTAATTCATTCATTCGACGAAACTCATGCGTCACGCCTTTTGGCTGACGAATAATTTCCATAAATAAAGTTCGGTTTTTTATATCACGGCGGAAATTATCATCAATTAAGTGTAAGTGGGCATGAATCTGACGAATAGTCGACGCTCTGACTCCTTTGAGTTCCGGGTTTTGTTGAAGAATAAGAAAGACTTCTAATAAGGCATATGGATAGTAAGCAAAGATGCCAGGGTTGATTGTTTCAAGATAGCCATTATGTGATTGGAAGCGACGATTAATTACTCTGACTTCACGAGGTTCATCGGCGAGGATAATTGTCTCTTCAAACAGCTGTAGTAAGAGACTATTCATTTGCCTGACAGAGCGGGCACAACGATAATAATCCTTCATGAATTTTTCTACAGCGAGTCGAGAGTCGTCGTCTTTATACCCCAATTTCTTAGCGAGTTCTCGCTGAAAGTCGATCATCAACTTTTCTTGTTTACGACCTGCAAGGTGATGCAGTACAAAGCGGATTGTCCACAAAAAGTTTTGCGCTTTTTGTAAAGTTTCATATTCGCTATTCGCCAGAAACCCTTTTTGACGAAGTCCTTCCAGATTTTTAACATCGAAATGCTGTTGAGCTACCCAGTTGACGACCTGAATATCTCTGAGCCCGCCCGGTGATTCTTTAATATTTGGTTCAAGATTATTGGCGGTATCGTTATAACGCTGATGACGTTCTAATTGTTCTTGTCTTTTTAATTCAAAAAAACGCCGTGTATCCCAGGTTTTATTGGTGACGGTCAATTGTTGCAGAGACTCAAACAGAGTGCTGGCACCACATAAAAGGCGTGCTTCAAGCAAATTGGTGGCAATGGTGATGTCTTCTTCAGCCTGTTGGCGGCATTCCTGTATGGTTCTGACGCTATGACCAATTTCTAGACCCACATCCCAAAGTTGAGTCAGGAAGCTCGATAGAGAATCCGGCGGAGAGTCAGAGATTGACTCATCAAGTAAGATTAAAACATCAATATCAGAGTAGGGGTGAAGCTCACCACGACCATATCCACCGACAGCAATTAAACTGACAGGCGTATCATCAGAAATGTGTTGTTGCCAGATCTGATTAAGAATTTCATCAACAAAAGAGGCACGTTGATAGACTAATTCTTCAATCGGGCTGCCCGAATCAAATTGTTGTTGCAGGTATAACTGGCCTTGTTTTAAGGCCTGGCGACAAATTTCATTGGTTACCTCTGCATCAGAAGGTATAACTAAGTTACCGACTTCCCAGATAGATAGAGTCTGCTGAGGCATACAACACCTTATAGATTAAACGGTTTCTTCTTCACGTAAGGTCAGAATCTCATAACCGTTATCAGTCACTAAAATGGTGTGTTCCCATTGTGCTGATAAGGAACGGTCTTTGGTCACCACGGTCCAGCCATCGGGTAATTGACGGACGTGACGTTTACCGGCATTAATCATAGGCTCGATAGTGAAGGTCATACCGGGTTTGAGTTCAAGTCCGGTACCAGGTGTGCCGTAGTGAAGGACTTGAGGATCTTCATGAAAGACCTGGCCGATGCCATGACCACAGTATTCACGAACAACCGAGAAGTTTTCTTTCTCTGCATAGGTCTGAATAGCATGACCAATATCACCCAGACGGATACCGGGCTTAACCATTTCAATACCCACAAACATAGATTCACGGGCGACACGACAAAGACGTTGAGCCAAGATAGATGTTTTACCAATTTGAAACATTTTACTGGTATCGCCATGGTAACCGTCTTTAATGACCGTGATATCGATATTGATAATATCGCCATCTTTCAGTTTTTTCTCACTGGGAATGCCATGACAGATAACATGGTTAACCGAGGTACATATTGAGCGGGGGAAGCCGTGGTAATTTAGAGGGGCAGGAATGGCTTGTTGTTCATTGACGATGTAATCATGACAGATTTGATTGAGCTCTTCAGTGGTTATACCAGCCTGGACATGTGGTTCAATCATGGTCAAAACGTCAGCGGCAAGTTTTCCCGCAACACGCATTTTTTCAATTTCTTCGGCAGTTTTTATACTGACAGCCATTTAAATTCCCTGCTAATTTTGAAATGAAGTTTCTGATATCAGGCATAGTTTGCCGTAAATCAGCTTTAGTCACCAGTGATCATTCCTGGCGATGCTGTTAATTGTTCTTTTAGCTTTGTTTTGTTGCTTAAGTATGGAATAATATGCGCGCCGAAAGAAGGCAAAATCACACATGTGCCGTCACAGGTGTCGGGGTGCTATTAGGTTTGGCCTAATTAGTCGACAACTGGGGTACGTGGAGGTTCAACCCCATACTATTAAAGGTATACACATGGCTAAAACAACAATGCGCCAAATGCTTGAAGCAGGCGTTCATTTCGGGCACCAAACCCGTTACTGGAACCCAAAAATGGGCCCATTCATCTTTGGTAAACGTAACAATATCCATATCATCAACTTAGAACATAGCTTACCAATGTTCAACGATGCGTTGAATTTTGTCAGCAAACTGGCTTCTAAAAAAGGCCGTATCATGTTCGTTGGAACCAAACGTGCAGCACAAGATGCGATTCGTGAAGATGCTGAACGCGCCGGAATGCCATACGTTAACCGCCGCTGGTTAGGTGGTATGTTGACTAACTTCCAAACAGTGCGTCAATCAATCAAGCGTCTGGATGCTATTCAAGACATGATCGAGTCAGGTAAAACTGAAGGTCTGAAGAAAAAAGAAGTATTAGATCTTGCTCGTGAACAAGAAAAATTAGAAAAAAGCATTGGCGGTATTCGTAAAATGACTGGCTTGCCTGATGCGATGTTTGTGATTGACGTTGAACATGAACGTATCGCGATCCAAGAAGCGAGAAAATTAGGTATTCCTGTTATCGCTGTTGTTGATAGTAACAGCAACCCAGATGGCGTTGATTACGTCATTCCAGGTAATGATGACTCAATGCGTGCAATCCGTCTTTACACTGCAAACATTGCTGATGCCATTCTGGAAGGCCGCGCTTCTGTCACAACTGCAGATGCAAAAGAAGAATTCGTAGAAGTTGCTGAAGAAAGTGCTGAATCAGCCAGCGAATAATTTCTACTAGTTTAATTCAGCAGGCTCGCCCGAGGGTGGGCCTGTGTTGTATATGAGCTCAGTGATGAGCATTCATAAAACAATCAGATTAAAAGGGTTAGAGCAATGGCAATTACTGCAGCTTTAGTAAAAGAACTACGTGAGCGTACAGGCTCAGGCATGATGGAGTGCAAAAAAGCACTTGTTGAAGCAAATGGTGACATTGAAGTCGCTATCGAAGAAATGCGTAAATCAGGTTTAGCAAAAGCCGATAAAAAAGCAGACCGTATTACTGCTGAAGGTATTATCGGAATTGAAGTTAGTGCTGATAACAAACACGCTGTTATGGTTGAAGTGAACTCTGAAACTGACTTCGTGGCAAAAGCAGACGATTTTGTGAACTTTGTTTCTGCTGTAGCGAAAAAAGCACTGGAAGCTCAGCCAGCTGACTTAGACGCTTTAAAACAATTAACACTAGATTCTGGTGATACGGTTGAAACTGTTCGTCAGGCACTGGTTGCAAAAATTGGTGAAAACATTCAAGTTCGCCGTTTCACCTCATTAAATACTGATGATGGCATTATCGGTTTTTATCGTCACGGTGACCGCATCGGAACAATGGTGCAGTTGAAAGGTGGTAACGAAGAATTGGCTAAAGATTTAGCCATGCATGTTGCGGCTAATCGTCCACAAGCGATTTCTCCAGATGAATTATCACAAGAGTTGTTAGACAAAGAACGTGATATCGTGGCGACTCAAGCACGTGATAGCGGCAAGCCTGAAAACATCATCGAAAAAATGATTGAAGGCCGTATGGCGAAATTCGTTAACGAAATCAGCCTGGTTGGCCAACCATTCGTAAAAGATCCAGATGTAACAGTTGAAAAACTGATTAAACAAGCCGGTGCTTCAATTGAAGCTTTTGAGTTCTTTGAAGTCGGTGAAGGTATTGAAAAAGCAGAAGACAATTTTGCTGAAGAAGTAATGGCACAAGCCAGAGGGAAGTAATTTATGACACAAACGGGAAGTCAGCCAGTTTATAAGCGTGTCCTGCTCAAACTGAGTGGCGAGGCACTGATGGGGGATGCGGAGTATGGCATCCAGCCAGAAGTGATTTCCCGTTTTGCCAAAGAGATATCTGAGCTGAACGCGCAAGGCGTTCAGCTCGGTGTCGTCATTGGTGGCGGAAATATCTTCCGTGGCGCAGGTCTAGCCGCGAGTGGTATGGATCGTGTCAGTGCTGATCATATGGGTATGTTAGCGACAGTCATGAATGCCCTGGCTTTACAAGATGCGCTGGAACGTAACGGTACCTTCTGTCGTGTCATGTCTGCAATAAGAATCCACGAGGTTTGCGAAGATTATTTACGTCGCCGCGCCATCAGACATCTGGAAAAAGGACGCGTAGTTATTTTCGCTGCCGGCACAGGCAATCCCTTTTTCACCACAGACTCAGCGGCAAGTTTACGGGCTGTAGAAATCGGCGCAGAACTGATGTTAAAAGCGACGCAGGTAGACGGGGTTTATAATGCTGATCCCCGCAAAGATCCGAATGCTGTTCGTTATGATGAACTTAGCTACGATGAAGTCATCAATAACCGCCTTGCTGTAATGGATACTACAGCTGTCGTCATGTGTCAGGAACAAAAGATCCCTTTACGTGTGTTTGATGTGCATACAAAAGGTAATCTGACAAAAATTATCTATGGCGAACAAGTTGGAACATTAGTGAAATAGGATTAAATATGATTGAAGATATCAAGAAAGATGCTGCTGATCGTATGAAAAAAAGTGTTGCTGCACTTGGAACAGCAATGGCAAAAATTCGTGCAGGACGTGCTCACACCAGCTTACTGGATCATCTGCAAGTGCCGTATTACGGTTCTGATGTCCCTTTGAGTCAGGTCGCTAACGTTGGTGTTGAAGATTCAAGAACATTGACGGTGACACCATGGGAAAAAGACATGGTATCTGTCGTTGAAAAGGCGATTATGACATCCGATCTTGGTGTTAATCCTAATAGTGCTGGTATGACTATTCGTATTCCTATTCCACCACTAACCGAAGAACGTCGTCGTGATTTGGTTAAAGTCGCAAAAAACGAAGCAGAAAATGCACGTATTGCGGTACGTAATATTCGTCGTGATGCTAACAGTACGCTTAAAGACCTACTCAAAGAAAAAGAAATTTCTGAAGACGAGCAACGCGGTGCTGAAGAAGATATTCAGAAACTAACCGATGCTACCATCAAGCAAATCGACGATGTGCTTGCAGAAAAAGAAACGGATTTAATGGAAGTGTAACCCTTTGGTTACACTCTCATTGACCATTCTTGAATGAATACCCCCCCAAAAGAGAATATTCCTAAACACATTGCCATCATTATGGATGGTAATGGTCGTTGGGCAAAACGTCGATTACAGCCACGATTTATGGGGCATCGTGCTGGTGTGAAAACAGTGGCTGATATTGTAAAACGCTGTGCTGAGCTGGGTGTCGAGGTTTTAAGTTTATTTGCCTTTAGTAGTGAAAACTGGCGCAGACCGGGCAAAGAAGTATCACTGTTGATGGAATTGTTTAGTCACGCACTGGATAATCAAGTCAAAAAGCTGCACGACAATAATATTAGGTTGTGCATTATTGGTGATATAGATAAGTTTACACCGACATTACAGCAAAAAATTGCTCAGGCGCAGGAATTAACTCGGAATAATACCGGGCTAATAGTGAATATTGCTGCCAATTATGGTGGACGTTGGGATATTACCCAGTCAGTTCGGCAAATTGCACAAAAAGTAGCTACCGGAGAGCTTAAGCCTGAAGATATTAATGAAGAAGATATCAGTGCTTTATTAACTACATCGGCGCTGCCAGAGCCCGATTTATTTATCCGCACTGGTGGGGAGCAACGCGTCAGTAACTTCTTGTTATGGCAAATGGCGTATACAGAATTTTTCTTCACAGACGTATTATGGCCCGAATTTGATAGTAAACAATTAGATGCGGCTATCAGCTCATTTTCCAAACGTGAAAGACGGTTTGGCCGTACTTCTGAGCAATTGCAAGGTCAATCTGATGCTTAAACAACGTTTAATCACCGCCGCTATTTTAATTCCTCTTGTTGTCTGGGCTGTTTTTGCCAGTTCATTAACCACCTTTACCACTTTGATCGTTGCCGTTGCATTACTGGCTGCATGGGAATGGCATCAGATGATAGGTATTCAGAGCCCGGGAATGCGGGTTATGCTAGCTGTTGATCTGATTATCGTTTTATATCTGGCTATCACTCAACTTAATCCTTATTTCATTATCAGTATTGGCATCCTCATCTGGCTTATTGCATTGGTTGTTATCCTCGGATTTTCGAATAAATCACTGGCTGAGCGGCTGTCACATGTATTTAAAAATAAAGTTTTTGGGGCCATTAGCAGTATTTTGATACTCACCGTATTTGTGGTCTCATCCATTACACTCAAGGCATTTAGTGAAGTTGGGGCAATTCTATTCTTCTTTGTGATGGTCACCGTTTGGCTGGCTGACACGGGTGGTTATTTTGCCGGTAAACGCTTCGGAAAACATGCCTTAGCACCAGCCGTCAGCCCTAATAAAACATGGGAAGGTGTGGCGGGGGGCGTGTTGTTTGCGTCGATTTGGGCCATCGGTTTTTATTGGGTAAAAACACCGACAACAATCACCTTGTTTGAATGGCTGTTACTTGCTGTTGTTACCGTTGCTGTATCGATTGTTGGTGACTTGTTTGAGAGTTTGTATAAACGCGCGTTCTCAGTCAAAGACAGTGGTAGTCTGCTGCCCGGGCATGGTGGAATATTAGACAGAATTGACAGTTTAATCGCGGCAGTGCCTGTCTTCACTTTCCTTATGTTAATCATGGGTGGTTATAAATGAAATCAGTGACGATTCTGGGGTCAACTGGTTCAATTGGCCTGAGTACGCTTGATGTATTAAGTCTTCATCCTGAAAAATTCAAAGTCTATGCTTTAACGGCTAATTGTTCTGTAGAATCCATGCTGCAGCAGTGCCTTCAGTTCGAACCAGAAATTGCTGTGATGTTAGATGCTGCCGCAGCAGATAAACTGGCTGAAGCGCTTAAAAAAAATCATAGTAAAACCATTGTTAAAATTGGCAAGAAAGCGCTTGAAGAGGTCTCTTCTTCAGCCAATACGGATATTGTTGTAGCAGCGATTGTTGGTGCGGCAGGCTTATTACCAACCTTGGCAGCAGCAAAGGCAGGTAAACGAATCTTGCTAGCGAATAAAGAGGCACTCGTGATGAGCGGTGCCTTGTTTATGAAAACCGTAGCCGAGAATGGTGCAACATTGCTGCCTGTGGATAGTGAACATAATGCTATCTGGCAGTGTCTTCCTGTAGCCAATACTCAACATCATGATTTTAATGGTAAAGGTGTAAGAAAAATTATTCTTACGGCATCAGGCGGCCCATTCAGAGACTATGATCTTGAGCAGTTAGACGATGTCACTCCTGAACAAGCGGTTGCCCATCCTAACTGGTCAATGGGACAAAAAATTTCAGTTGATTCTGCGACCATGATGAATAAAGGTCTTGAAGTGATTGAAGCGCACTGGCTGTTTGGTTTGCAAAGTCAACAAATTGAAGTGGTCTTACACAGACAAAGTGTTATTCATTCTATGGTCGACTATGAAGATGGATCAGTGTTAGCACAGATGGGGAATCCTGATATGCGCACCCCCATTACTAATACGTTGTCCTGGCCAGATAGGATTGCATCGGGTGTAGAGCCTTTAGATCTCGTCAAAGTTGGCAGATTAGATTTTAGTGCGGCTGACTTCGCGCGATTCCCTTGCCTACGCCTAGCATATAAAGCATTAAATGAGGGTGGCACCGCAACGGCGATTTTGAATGCTGCCAATGAAATTGCTGTACAGGCCTTTTTAGATGAACAAATTCGCTTTACCGATATTGCCAGAATCATTGAAGAAGTGTTGACTGAACTGCCTGTAAACGACGCCACGACACTTGAACAGATCCTGGCGGATGATGCTGCAGCGAGAACCTTGGCTAAAAGCAAGATTGGTTTATGCATTCATTAATTTTCTTTTTAATTGCCTTAGCTATCCTGATTATCATTCATGAATATGGTCATTTCTGGGTGGCCAGACGTTGTGGTGTTAAAGTGCTGCGTTTTTCTGTGGGCTTTGGTAAACCTATCTGGCAAAAAGTCGGTAAAGATGGCACTGAGTATGTATTAGCTCCGATTCCCATGGGCGGTTATGTCAAAATGTTGGATGAACGTGAAATGCCGGTGAGTGAAGAGCAAGCTCAGTTTGCATTTAATCGCCAGTCTCTTGCAAAGCGTGTAGCTATCGTATCAGCCGGACCCATAGCCAATTTACTTTTTGCTGTTTTGGCCTACTGGATTTTGTTAGTAGTGGGTGTATCGGGTATTAAACCGGTTATTGATGATGTACGGCCAGCATCAATAGCTGCGGAAGCTGGATTGCATGCCGGCGATGAAATTCAGCAAATCGATGGTAATGATACCCCGACATGGGATAGTGTTTATAAGGCATTAATTCAAAAAGCAGAGTACGGCGAAAAAATTGATATTACCGTCAGCTCAGCGAGTATTAAACAAGAACATTCGCTCATTCTGCCTCAAGTTGGCCTGGAACAAGTTGGCAATATTCTTGAGCAAATTGGGATTAAGCCACTCCGTCCCTCAATAAAACCGATTCTCGGTGAGGTGATGCCTGGCTCTCCGGCAGAAAAAGCCGGTTTAAAAGCAGGTGATATGCTAGTCAGCGCACAACAGGAAACTATTCCAAGTTGGAATCAATGGGTTGAGTTGATTCAGGCCAGTGCAGGTAAAACGTTAGATATTGAACTGCTACGAGATGGTGATCGCTTAGGACTGACTTTGATACCTGAAACAGGTGAGGATGGTAAAGGCCGCATTGGTGCTGCTGTGGATGCGAGTCAGACTGCCATACCACAAGAGCTGCAAGCGGAGTTACGTTATGGACCGATCGAGGCAATTAAATATGCTGTGATTCAAACCTGGGATTTTTCTTCATCGACTTTAAAGAGTTTGTGGGGCATGGTTACCGGAAAAGTATCAACCGATAACTTAGGCGGCCCTATTAGTATTGCACAAATCGCAGGCAGCTCTGCTGAGCAAGGGGTGATGTCATTTATCAGCTTTCTTGCCATGATAAGTATTACTCTGGGGATCCTCAATTTATTACCTATTCCTATGCTGGATGGCGGTCATCTGGCTATGTTTGCATTTGAAGCAGTCAGAGGTAAACCGCTTTCCGACACTATGCAGGTCCAAATTCAAAAAGTGGGCTTCCTTGTTTTGATAATGGTCATGTTTATTGCCTTTTTTAATGATCTATCAAGAGTGTTTGGATAATCAGATTAATTGCAGGTACACTTACTCTTTCGTCGACGGATAGTTATTGCTGATAACAATGAATAAATTACTGCCTATACTCCTGTTCTTGTCCTTTATCTCAGTCGCAAAAGCTGAGTCCTTTACCATTGAAGATATCCGTATAGAGGGATTGCAACGTATTTCTGCTGGTACCGTCTTTAATTATCTCCCTGTAAAAGTCGGGGATACGATGACGGATAACGATGCAAAAGGCATTATTCGTTCATTGTTTAAGTCAAAGTATTTCAACGATGTTGAAGTGGAAATACAAGACAATGTACTGGTTATTAAAGTAAAAGAACGTCCGGCGATATCCAGCATTGAACTTGTCGGTAATAAAGACATGGATTCTGCCGAATTACTGAAATCGCTTCGCGAAATAGGTTTTGGTGAAGGCCAAGTGTTTGAGCAAGCCATGCTTGAACGGGTAGAGCTGGAACTTGAACGTCAATATTTCAGCCGCGGTAAATATGGTGTTGCCATTAGTTCAGAAGTGACACCACTATCGCGAAACCGTGTCGCTATTCGTATCACCATGGCGGAAGGTGTTGTCGCCACAATCAGTGAGATCAATATTGTCGGTAACCATGCTTTTGATGATGAAGAGCTGATGACGGACTTTCAGACAACAACCGGTTCACTGTTATCATTTCTGACAAAAGACAATCAATACTCTCGTCAAAAATTATCTGCTGATTTAGAAACACTACGTTCATTTTATCTGGATCGTGGTTATGTTGACTTTACTGTTGAGTCGACTCAGGTATCAATCAGTGATGATAAAAAACACATGTTTATCACTATTAATATTAGTGAAGGTGAGAAATATAAAATCAATCAGGTACGTCTGGCAGGTAACTTGATTGTTCCGGAAGATGAATTATTCAAGTTAGTGACGATTCGAGAAAATTCTGTATTTTCACGTAAGGCGATCACAAAGAGTACTGAGAACTTAACTAACCGTCTGGGTAACGATGGTTACGCTTTCGCCAATGTAAATGCTGTACCAGAAATCGACCGCGAAAAACGCGAAGTGGATTTAACATTCTTTGTTGACCCTGGTCGTAGAGCATATGTCAGACGTATTAATATTTCTGGTAATAGCAAAACACGTGATGAAGTCTTACGCCGTGAATTCCGTCAGCAGGAATCTGCCTGGATTTCGACTGAAAAAGTCGAGCAATCAAAAGCACGTGTATCACGGCTTGGTTATTTTGAAAATGTGAACGTTGAAACCATCCCGGTTGCTGGCGTTCAGGATCAGGTTGATTTGGACTTTGGCGTCACAGAAACACCGTCTGGTAGTCTTTCAGCCGGTATCGGTTTCTCGCAATCTGATGGCCTTATTTTTAATGCAAATGTGACACAGAAAAACTTCTTAGGAAGTGGTAAACATATTCGTTTTGGTTTTAACAATAGCAGTATCAATACGATTTATAGTTTTGGTTACACCAATCCCTTTGTGACGGTTGATGGTATCAGTCAGGGCTTTAATGCTTTCTATCGTAAAACTGATGCTGATGAAGCTAATATCGCTACCTATACATTAGACGCCTTCGGCGGCGATATTACCTTTGGTATTCCAATTTCAGAAGAAAATCGTATTAACCTTGGTGTCGGTTATGAGCATACTGAAATCGATTTACCATCCGACAATAACATTTCGCGTTATTCTGATTTTATTGACCGAGAGGGTGACTCATTTGATACTGTCACATTAAACCTTGGCTGGTCGAGTGATGACCGTGATAATGCATTGTTACCTACAAGTGGTATCTCACAAACACTGACAGGTGAGTTCGCAGTACCTGGACCGTCACTGCAGTACTACAAACTGAAATATAAGGCTAATGCGTACCATCCAATCAACGAGACATTCACCTTCTCTCTAAGAGGTGAGTTTGGTTATGGTGATTCGTATGGGGATACAGAAGAATATCCTTTCTTCCAGAATTTCTATGCGGGTGGTATCAGAAGTGTTAGAGGCTTCCAGGCTAATACGCTTGGTGTTAAAGAAGATGATGAACCATTAGGTGGTAATTTACTGGTCAGTGGCGGCGCTGAAGTTATTTTCCCAGTACCATTTATGAAAAAAACGTTAAAATCTTTCCGCCTGAGTGCATTTACTGACTTTGGTAATGTTTACGATGTGAATCAAGATTTTGATGCGGGTTTATTGAGATATTCAGCTGGTCTGTCAGCTATATGGATTTCACCATTCGGTGCAATGTCGTTTAGTATAGCTGCACCGTTGAAGAAAGAAGACGGCGATGAGACTGAAGCATTCCAGTTCTCATTAGGTTCGACGTTTTAATTAATTATTTGGAGTTGAGTGTGAAGAATTTGAAGTTTATTTGGCTATTATTTGCATTGTTCATCGCCGCACCTGCTAGTTATGCAGCAGATTTAAAAATCGGTGTTGTAAATGCAGGCGTGGTGCTCGATAAATCACCACAAAAAGCAGCAGCACTCGCACGGTTAGAAAAAGAATTTTCAGCAAGAAGTAAGTCTTTAGAAGCAAAACATAAAGCATTAAGAGCAGCTCAAGAAAAACTGAATAAAGATGGTGCTATTTTAAGTGCTGAACAACGTCGTGATAAAGAACGTGACTTATTGAGTGATCAGCGCGAGTTACAACGTCTTCAGGATGAATATAGTGAAGATTTGTCTATCCGTCGTAACGAAGAGTTGAGAAAGCTTGAAAAAGACATTGCTGAAACAATTGTTGATTTAGCCAAAAAAGAGTCTTATGACTTAGTTTTATACCAAGGCGTTATCTTTGCCAGTGATAAAGTAGATCTGACTGATAAAGTTCTGGAAATGTTAAAAGCTAAGAAATAGAGTGCGCCTGTGAGTTTGACTCTTGCTCAAATAGCGGAATATATCAATGGTAGTGTTATCGGCGATGCTAATTACTCAGTTAGCAGCGTCGGTACATTATCAAATGCTGATTCAAGTCAGCTTAGTTTCTTATCCAATCCCAAATATAAAAAATTCTTAAATCAGTCCCGTGCCGGTGCCATAATCGTTTTAAAAGGTATGGCTCAGTATGTCACCACAAATGCGATTGAAGTTGATGATCCATACGTTGCGTATGCAAAAGCGGCAAGCCAACTTCACCCCACTGAAAAAAAGCTTCCTGGCATCCATCCGTCAGCATCAATTGACCCATCAGCAAAGATAGGTGCTAATGTTTGCATTGGTGCGAATGTCGTTATTGAGCAAGCAGTCATCATAGAAGATGACGTGGTGATTGGGCCGGGATGTGTTATCGAACATGATGTGATTATTCGCAAAGCGGCAAACCTCAGACCTAATGTGACATTATGCTTTGGAGTCATGATTGGTGAAAGGACGATTATTCATCCTGGGGTAGTCATTGGTGCGGATGGTTTTGGTATTGCTAACGATAATGGCCACTGGATAAAAGTGCCTCAGGTTGGATCTGTCAATATTGGTAATGATGTTGAGATTGGTGCCAATACTACAATTGATAGAGGTGCCATTGATGACACGGTTATTGCTGATGGCGTGAAGCTAGATAATCAAATACAGATCGGACACAATGTCACAATTGGTAAACATTCTGTTATAGCCGGTTGTACAGGGATTGCAGGAAGTACTTCTATTGGTGAATATTGTGCCATTGGTGGCGGTACTGGCATGGCAGGACATATTAATATTGCCAGCGGTGTGCAATTAACCGGGATGAGTATGGTCACTAAGTCTATTAATGAGGCAGGTATCTATTCTTCAGGTATTCCTGTTGAACCTGCTAAACAGTGGCATAAAAACGTGATTAGATACCGCCAAATGGATAAATTATTTGATCGTGTTAAACAGCTTGAAGAAAAAACAAAAGATTGATTCGAGTGTTGTTTCGCTTTACCAAAATGGCGACTCAAAGTAAGATTGTCGGTCTTTATTAATATAATAATAGTCAAGGGATATTAGCTTGAACACGATTGACATACATGAAATTCAACGCCTGTTACCTCATCGATACCCTTTTTTACTCATCGATAGAGTCATTGAATTTACACCTGGCGAGCATTTAGTCGGCATCAAAAATGTTACATTCAATGAACCACACTTTACAGGTCATTTTCCTCAGCGTGTTATCATGCCAGGTGTGTTAATCCTTGAATCCCTTGCTCAAGCAACAGGTTTGTTAGCGTTTAAAACAGCTGATGAGATTCGGTCTGATGAAGCGTTATATTATTTAGCAGGTATTGATAATGCCCGTTTCAAAAAGCCAGTTGAGCCAGGCGATCAGCTAAGACTCGAAGTGAAGCTGGTTAAAAATAAACGTAACTTATGGAAATTTACGGGTGAAGCGAGTGTTGATGGCGAAGTCGTTGTCAGCGCAGATATCATGTGTGTTAACCAAGAAATGCCAAAGTGATTCATCAGACAGCTATTATTGATCCAACAGCGGTTATTGCTGATAACGTCAAGATTGGTCCCTTTTCAGTCATTGGCCCAAAGGTCGAGATCGGTGAAGGCACTGAAATTGCATCGCACGTGGTGATTAATGGACCAACAAAAATTGGTAAAAATAACCGCATATTCCAGTTCGCCTCAATAGGTGAGGAACCTCAGGATAAAAAATTTCACGGTGAAGATACACTACTTGAAATTGGTGATAACAACCTTATCCGCGAGTCAGTGACGATTAATCGGGGAACTGTTCAGGGTGGTGGAATAACCCGTCTAGGCAGTAATAACTGGATTATGGCGTATGTGCATATCGCACATGATTGTATTATCGGTAATGATAATATTTTTGCTAACAATGCTTCTTTGGCGGGACATGTCATCATTGACGACTTCGTTATTTTGGGTGGCTTTACGCTAATCAGCCAATTCAATTATATGGGATCACACTCTTTTAGTGCGATGGGCAGTGTTATTTCGAGAAATGTCCCACCATATATTCTTGTTTCTGGGCATATGGCAAAACCTTTTGGTATTAATGTCGAAGGTCTGCGCAGACGTAATTTCAGCGATATTCAAATTAAAAATATTCGCCAAGCCTATAAAGTTTTATACCGCTCAGGGCTAAAACTTGAAGAAGCAGAGCTGCGTATTGATGGCATAGAACAAGAATCAGATGAGATTTCTTTATTAGCGGATTTTCTCAAGAAGCAGGAAGGCGGCATAATCCGATAATATCGGATTATGCGTTTTCCCGTTATATCTAATCATTATTGGGTGTTGCTGTAATTTTGTGAATGCTTAAGTCCGCGCCTTCATACTCTTGTTCTTGAGATAATCTCAGTCCAAGCACGACTTTTAGTAAACCGTAAACTGCAAACCCGCCGACAAAAGCTATCAAAATGCCAAGTCCAGTGCCGATAAGCTGAGATATTAAGCTGACTCCGCCCATGCCGCCAAGCGCAACCTGACCGAATATACCCGCTGCGATACCACCCCAAACGCCACACAAGCCATGAAGTGGCCAGACACCTAATACATCGTCTATTTTCCATTTATTTTGTGTCAGGGTGAATGTAAAAACAAATAATGCCCCTGCAACCAGGCCTGTCATGAGTGCGCCTAATGGATGCATAATGTCAGAACCGGCACAGACAGCGACAAGACCGGCTAATGGCCCATTGTGTACGAAGCCTGGATCATTTTTACCAACCAGGCAGGATGCTAGTATACCGCCCACCATTGCCATTAATGAATTGATAGCCACTAAACCACTTATACCGTCAATGGCTTGTGCTGACATAACATTAAAGCCAAACCAACCAACGGTCAAAATCCATGCACCGAGAGCTAGAAAAGGTATATTGGAAGGAGGGTGAGCAAAAATCTCTCCTTTCTTCCCGTAACGACCGTGCCGGGGACCTAAATGTAAAACAGCTGCTAGCGCAATCCAGCCACCCACAGCATGTACGACAATTGAACCTGCAAAGTCGTGAAAGCTGGCACCAAAGGAAGAATTTAACCAGTCCTGAATACCATAGGCACCGTTCCAGCTGATTCCTTCAAAAAAAGGATAAATAAAGCCGGCGATAAAAAAAGTAGCAATTAATTGAGGATAAAATTTTGATCTTTCTGCGATGCCTCCTGAAACAATGGCAGGTATAGCAGCAGCAAACGTCAGCAAGAAAAAGAATTTTACCAGGCCGTAGCCATAGTTTTCGTTGAGTGTGGGAGCAGCATCAAAAAAATGTAAATTGTAGGCGATGCCATAACCAATAAAGAAATAAGCGATTGTCGATATTGCAAAATCAACAATAATTTTAACAAGCGCATTGACCTGATTCTTTTTGCGAACTGTTCCGACTTCGAGAAACGCAAAGCCGGCGTGCATGGCAAGCACCATTATGGCGCCTAGTAATATAAATAAAACATCATTTGCATTATGCACTATCTTATCCCCTCGTTGGTTTAGATATAAAGCACCAAAATAGCAAGACTCGCACCAAAAATAAAAGTTAAGTTAAATCAATTGTATACAGATAAATGTGTGCAATATTGGACTATGTGGTGATTTATTTTGGTGCGAACCCATTATGTTAAGCACTAAATTGGTGCCATCAAAGAAGTATATGGTTAGTGTTCATTGAATTGTTGATCCACAAGCTGCTGATAAAAACGTATAATCAAGCGCTTTATATTGATGATAAAACTGATGTTGAGGAGACCGCATGGATATCTATGCATCTGATGAAGAAAAAGCAGAAGCAATAAAGCAGTGGTGGCGTGAAAATGGTCGCTCTGTATTTGTAGGCGTGGTGTTGGGGATCGCGTGTATTTTTGGTGTCCGTTATTGGATAAACTATCAACAGGTTCAGGACCAACAAGCCGCTTTAACTTATCAGCAGGCCATCGTTTCGGTAAGTAACCAAGACAGCGAAGCTGCGGAAATAAGTACTGAAAAGTTAATGCAGGATAATAAAAAGAGTGCATATTCAGTATTTGCGGCCTTACAAATGGCTGAGAAAGCCAGTGAAGCGGGAGAGGTTGATAAAGCAAAAGATTACCTTTCATGGGTAATTGCTAATGCAGAGTTATCCGGACACAGAGCATTAGCAAAACTTAGACTGGCAAAGGTCGAATTCGATAACGGCCAGTTAGATGAAGCATTGAAGCAAGTGACATCTAACGATGCTGCAGCGTTTGATTCATTATTCGCTGAGTTGGAAGGCGACATCAAAACAGCACAAGGACAAGCCGGAGAAGCCCATGCCGCTTATCAAAAAGCATTAGTTGGCCTCAATTCAGGTGAGCCAAGACATACCTTAATTGAAATGAAATTAGATGACGTGGCAGCTGCACATGAAAGTTAATTTGCGTTTACTGACGATAGGTTTATTACTAAGTATATTTTTATCAGCATGTAGCACCGTGGGTGATTGGTTTGCTGATGAGTCCTATGAAGAACCACCAGAACCACTAACAGAGTTTACCAGCGAAATTAGCCCCAAGATTTTGTGGGATAAAAGTGTTGGTGACGGCGCCGGTGACAAGAAAGTGGAGCTGTCATCATGGTGGCAGAATAATAAAATCTTTGCCGTTGATCATGAAGGTGAGGTAACGGCATTAAATGCTGAAACGGGTCGTGAAATTTGGGATGCTGACCTTGATTTGAATGTGGTGACCGGAATTGGTGGCGGCATGAATATGGTCTACGTTGGTTCAGACAAGGGTGTGGTAGTTGCTCTGAACGAGGCCGATGGCAAAGAGTTATGGCGTACCCAATTGACCAGTGAAGTCTTAGCGCCAGTGACATCTGCAAATGATGTTGTTGTCAGCCGGACATCCGATGGACGGGTCAGCGGTATTTCAGCTCAAGATGGCAAAGTACTCTGGTCATACCAACGTGCTGTACCGTTGTTAAGTTTGCGTGGTGCTGGCCGACCCGTTATTACTGGTAATGAAGTTATTGCTGGTTATGACAATGGTAAGTTGGTGGCATTATCGTTAAATGACGGTAAAGTTTTGTGGGAAAATAGTATCGCTATCCCACGTGGGCGTACTGAGTTGGAACGTTTGGTTGATATCGATGCTGATCCTGTTGTGATAGACGATACGGTTTATGTAGTGACTTATCAAGGACAGCTTGCTGCCGTTGATATTAATTCTGGCCGTGTCTTATGGTCACGTGATATGTCTTCACAAATAGGGCTAGACGCCGCTTACCATGATGCAGTTTATGTGACCGATGATGAAGGCTATGTCTGGGCTGTGCAGGATGGTAGTGGTGACGCATTATGGCGTCAGACAAGATTATTACGTCGCCAAGCCACAGCGCCCGCGATTGCTGGTAACTATATTGTTGTTGGCGATTTTGAAGGATATATCCACTGGATCGCCCGCGACGATGGACGTTTTGTTTCACGTCAACAAGTGAGTGACGGACCAATCTACTGTAAACCATTAGTTATTAATGGTGTTGTTTATATTACTGCCGCTGATGGCAGTATTACCGCTCTGAGAGTACCCGAAAATTGAAACCTGTAATCGCGCTGGTTGGCCGCCCTAATGTTGGCAAGTCAACAATATTTAATCGGCTAACACGAAGTCGTGATGCACTAGTCGCTGATTATGCCGGTCTGACCCGTGATCGTATTTATGGCAAGGTGAAAGAACCCGGCTTTGATTTTATATTAATCGATACCGGTGGACTCACCGATCAGACTGACAATATGTCAGATTTGATGCGCAAGCAAGCTAAGCTAGCGATTGATGAAGCGGATCTTATTTTGTTTATTGTTGATGGTCGAGCAGGCCTGATGCCAACAGATTCAGATGTGGCCCAACAACTACGCAATGATGGAAAACCTGTTTGTCTTGTTATTAACAAAACAGAGGGTGAACGTCGTGAAATTATATCTGCCGAATTTTATGCATTAGGTTTGGGTGAGCCACAAGTCATTTCTGCGACTCAAGGCAGAGGGATTGATAGTTTATTAGCTGAAATTAAACAACGCATTCCGGCGGTTGAGAAAATTGAAGCAGATGAAGCCGAAGTCTTTGATGAAAATGAAATCCGGCTGGCTGTCTTGGGAAGGCCTAATGTTGGTAAATCAACATTAATTAACCGATTACTTGGTGAAGAGCGTGTAGTGGCCTTTGATGAACCAGGAACTACACGCGATAGTATTCACATTCCTTTTGAGAAAGACGGTGTTAATTACACATTAATTGACACGGCAGGTGTCAGACGTCGGTCGAAAGTCTCTGAAAAACTTGAGAAGTTTAGTGTTTTAAAAACGTTGCAGGCCCTGGAAGATGCGAATGTTGTGATGTTGGTGCTTGATGCTCATGAAGGTATTGTTGAGCAGGACCTGCATCTGGCCGGACTGATAGTTGAAAGTGGACGTGCCGTTGTCATTGCTGTGAATAAATGGGATGGTCTGGAAAAAAGTGAACGAGAGTGGGTTACTACCAATATCGAACGACGTTTACCTTTCCTGAATTTTGCCAAGACACACTTTATTTCGGCACTGCATGGTAGTGGGGTCGGTTTGTTATTTAAATCAGTCAGACAAGCATTCCAATCTGCCATGACTAAAGTACCAACGTCACGATTAACACGTGTGCTGGAAGATGCGATTGCTGATCATCCGCCACCGTTAGTTAGAGGTCGTCGTATTAAGTTTCGTTATGCCCATCTGGGAGGGAAAAATCCACCCAGAATTATTATTCACGGTAATCAGACGGAGTCTACCCCGAACAGTTATAAGCGTTATCTGGAGAATACATTCAGAGAGGCGCTGAAATTACAGGGAACACCGGTGATGATTGAGTTTAAAACCAGTGATAACCCATATCGTGATAAAGCAATAAAAAGTGCTAGTCAGAATACGCCACAAAAAAAACAGCGCCCACCAAGAAAGAGTCGTAAAAGTTAGTGATTAGAGAAGGCCGGGATCATCACTCATCAGGTTTTCAAGGCTATTGAGTTGATCCCTGACTTTTTCACGGTTGGCTAATTTTTCTCTTGCCGCTATCGGTAAATCTGTAAATAAAATAACTTGTTTATCTATTAGGGTGTTGATCAAATCTTCCAATACCCTGATCAATGATAAGTCCGATGCACTTAGCGCAGAAAGGCTATCTTCTTTTTTTTCCGATTGTATTAAATAATCGACTAATTCAGCAGAGTTTATTGACAATTTTTCTGTAGCCTCATCCTGAGGCCTGTCATAGACAGCAGTGATTTTTCCTGACTCGTCTCTTTTCACATAAACCATTATATTAGTACCCCATAAACCCATGCCTGTAGCACATTACGATAAGCAGTGCTTTACAGTAAACTAAAAAACTGTGAAACTCATCAAGTTTTATTAATAACTACAAGTAATAAAGATGCGTACGGAGCCTGTCATCAATACGAGTAAAAATGAGCAATGGGATGCTCAGGATAGCTACCGTACGCATGATGATCCATTATTGTCCTGTTTGACACTGCTGGCTAAAATTTTGAATAAGCCGCATAGTCCAGAATCTCTGGTTGCTGGTCTTCCATTAGTTAATAATAAACTCTCACCATCCCTGTTTAGTCGTGCCGCTAATCGCGCTGGTTTATCTTCACGTATTGTGAAGAGAAAGTTAACGAAAATTCCGAATCTTGTTCTGCCCGCTGTTTTATTACTCAATGATGCCAATGCTTGTATTGTTCTGGAATTGAGTAACAACAAGGCCCGAGTCATTTTCCCGGAAACAGGGGAAGGGGAAGCAGAAATTCCATTAGAGGAGCTAAATGCTCAGTACTCTGGATACAGTATTTTTATCAAACCCGTTCACCAATTTGATAAGCGTACGGAGTTTTCAGCTATACCAAGGGCGAACCATTGGTTCTGGGGGACGATTCTGCGTTTTTGGCCAATTTATGGTCAGGTTTTTATCGCATCTATATTAGTAAACAGTTTTGCACTAGCTTCACCGTTATTTGTGATGAATGTGTATGACCGGGTGGTGCCAAATAATGCCACCGAAACACTCTGGGTACTGGCTATCGGTGTCGCAACAGTATTTGTCTTTGAATTACTTTTACGAACGTTGCGCGCTTATTTTATTGATATTGCCAGTAAAAAAGCGGATGTCATACTGTCTGCCACTATTTTTGAGAAGGTCATGGCAGTGAAAATGTCTGCCCGGTCCAACTCAGTAGGCTCATTTGCTAATAGCATGCAGGAGTTTGAGTCTTTCAGAGAGTTTTTTACCTCGGCTACCTTAACTACGTTAGTGGATTTGCCCTTTTCGTTATTATTTATAACTGTTATCTGGTTAGTGGCTGGTCCTGTTGCTTTCATTCCACTGGCCGTGATTCCACTGACAATACTAGTCAGTCTGATTATTCAGTTTCCTTTATCAAAAACCATTCAACATTTATTCAGGCATTCAGGCCAAAGAAGTTCTACTTTGATTGAGACTTTAACTGGCTTAGAAACGATCAAAAGCATTGGCGCCGAGACGCCAATACAGCGGAAATGGGAACAGACAATCGGTTTTATGACGAAATACAGTCAACGCGCCCGAATTTTATCTGCTACCGCGATTAATTTTTCCTCTTTCCTTCAGCAAATGGCATCCATTACCGTTGTTGTTTTTGGTGTCTATCTGATTACTGAAAATGAAATTACGATGGGCGCCTTAATTGCCAGTACTATTTTAACCGGACGAGCATTAGCGCCCATGGCAGCACTGGCCGGGCTGCTAACACGTTACCACCAGTCCAAAGCGGCATTAAGCTCATTGAACAGCCTTATGGCCTTACCTGTCGAGAGACCCTCAGGACGAGAGTTTCTGCATCGTCCCGAATTTAAAGGCGGGATCGAGTTTAAAAAAGTCAGTTTCCGATATCCAGAGCAGCCTATAGATGCCTTAACTGACGTGTCTTTTAAAATTAATGCTGGTGAAAAAGTGGCTTTTATCGGCCGTATTGGCTCTGGCAAAAGTACCATAGAAAAACTCATGCTTGGCTTGTATGAGCCAGAAGAAGGTTCTATTTTGCTCGATGGGACCGATATTCGACAGGTTGATCCTGTCGATTTAAGAAAGAATGTTGGTTATGCACCTCAAGACGTTGTGCTGTTTTATGGCAGTATTCGTGAAAACATCACCATGGTGGCACCATTCGCTGAAGATCATGAAGTACTCAAAGCGGCCGACATAGCAGGCGTCACTGAATTTGTTAATCGCCATCCTTCAGGTTTTGATATGCCAGTAGGTGAGCGTGGTGAAGGTTTGTCGGGCGGACAACGTCAAAGTGTGGCCGTTGCCAGAGCGTTATTGTTAGACTCTCCTGTCATCATGCTGGATGAACCCACCAATGCCATGGATAACAGTACTGAAGAACGTTTCAAAGCAAAACTGGCTGAAAATATTGAGAATAAAACTTTATTGCTAGTCACGCATAAAGCCTCTTTATTAAGCTTGGTGGATAGAGTGATTGTGATGGACCAGGGTCACATTGTGGCCGATGGGCCAAGAGAACAAATTCTGACAGCACTTAAAAATGGCCATATAAAAGTGAACAAGGGCTAAATATGGCATGGTTTAACAAAACGAATTCAGACGATCTTGAGTTTATGTCAGAAGTCAGTGCCGCTTCGCTGGAAAGCTCGCCCCGACTTGGTCATTCATTGTTACTGCTAATTACCTTATTTTTTATTTGTGCCTTTTGGTGGGCCAGTGTGACCGAGTTGGATGAAGTGACACGCGGGCAGGGTAAGGTGATTCCCTCAAGTAAAGTGCAAGTTATTCAAAATCTGGAGGGGGGGATTCTCTCTGAGGTTTTGGTTAATGAGGGTGACTTAGTTGACAAAGGCGATGTGCTGCTTCGAATTGATGACACACGTTTTTCATCTTCTTTCCGCGAGACACAACTGAAATATTGGGAATTGTTGGCTCGCAAAGCACGTTTAACAGCTGAGGTTGAGGGTAAACCATTGGAATTACCTGAGGAAATCATTAAGCAACAGCCCTCATTGGCAGCCAGTGAACGTTCCTTATATCAATCCAGGCAGCTAGAGTTACAGAGCAGTATCAATGTGCTTGAGCAGCAAGTAAAACAGCGTGAACAAGAGTTACTGGAGAATCAGGCTAAACTGAATAAACTGAGCACAAGTTATGATTTAAGTCGTCAAGAGCTGGAAATGTCTGAACCCTTAGTTTCAGTGGGTGTGATATCTGAAGTTGAATTATTAAGACTTAAACGTGCAACCAATGATTTACGTGGAGAAATGGAAACTACACGATTAGCCATTCCCCGAATTCGCTCGACACTCAATGAAGCGAAACAAAAAATTAAAGATACAACGTTGCGTTTTAAATCTGATGCTGCCTCACAACTGAGCGAGGTACAGTCAGAGTTAGCCATTACTAAAGAAACAACCACTTCTCAAGAAGATAGAGTGAGGCGTACATTAGTACGCTCGCCCGTTAAAGGTAAAATAAAACAGCTAAAAATAAATACGGTAGGTGGCGTTATTCAACCTGGGATGGATTTAGTTGAAATTGTTCCTGTTGAAGATAATCTGTTAATTGAGGCAAATATTCGGCCGTCTGATATTGCGTTTTTGAGTCCTGGACAACAAGCGATGGTGAAATTAACCGCTTACGATTTTTCCATTTATGGTGGACTTCCTGCTACATTAGAACGAATAAGTGCTGATACAATTACAAATGATGAGGGAGAGAGTTTTTATCTTATCTACTTAAGAACAGATAAAAACTATATTGATAGTAGTAAAGGTCCATTAGAGATTATTCCAGGTATGACTGTAACGGTTGATATTTTGACTGGCAAAAAAACGGTGCTGGATTATTTATTCAAACCGATACTCAAAGCTAAAAATGAGGCGATGAGAGAACGTTGATTAATCAAACCATACCAAATATGCCGGATATGGCAAATAAGTCAATGCTTTATTGCATCGGGACGGATGCCCAACAACTTGTGCATATCAAGCACCTTTTGGCAGACCAATATGAGCTGTGTGAGTTTTCCTGTATCGAAGACGCGCAAGCTGAGCTTAATGGAAAAAACCCAAATCTCATTCTGTGTCATCTATCTTGTTTGAATGGTGATGCAAGCTCTTTATTCAGCATCATGGAAAATGCTGTGACCCGTGCTCGTGTACTTATTATCGGACCTAAACTTTCTGTTATTGAGCAGATTTCGATTCTTAAACAGGGCGCACGTGGATATTTTCAAGAAGAACTTGTTGATGATAAGTTACTGATTGCGCTCGATTTGATTCAGCGGGGAGAAGTGTGGGTAGAACGGCATGTTATTGCTGGGTTAATTGATGAATTAAATCACACACCTCAACTTTCAAATGAGCAACAAGCAAAATTGGACAGTTTGTCGCGTAAGGAGTTGGAAGTCGCTGAGTTGGTAAGTCATGGTGCGACAAATAAAATGATTGCCAGGACAATGAATATTACGGAAAGAACTGTAAAAGCACATTTAACAGCGATATTCCAGAAAATGAATATTCCGGATAGACTTTCACTTGCTATATTTTTCAGGGATTTACGTTAGTTATATCAAACAACAGTATGTTATGTTTTAATACACCGTGCCATTTTAAGCACAATGGAATGAGGCTTATATTCAGTCATTGAATGTAAAACATTCAGGCTGGGGGGGAATTGGGATTTGAAGTGATGAAGAAAAGTTTAGTTTTAAGCTTACCTTTATGGGTAATGGTATCTAGTGTTTCTGCTCAAACGTTGGAAAGTGCAGTAATGCATACTATTGAGTCAAATCCCGATATCCTTGCTGCTGCGAGTGAACGACAAGCTGTTTCTAAAGAAATAGATCAGGCAAAGGCCGGATATTATCCAACTCTGGATTTAGCTTTGGGTACGGGCTGGGAAATGACTGATAACCCGAATACACGTTCAGCAGGGCGTGGCGAAGTCAGACTGAACAGGGATGAGGCAAGCTTACAGCTGCGTCAAATGTTGTTTGATGGCATGGAAACTAAAAACGAAGTTCTAAGACAAGAATTTAGAACAAATTCCCGTGCATCAGCGGTGTACAGTGCTGCAGAAAATACCGGGTTGGAAGCTGTTGACGCTTATCTCAATGTGCTGAGACAGCAGAAAATTGTTGAATTAGCCCAAACCAACCTTGAAGCGCACCAACGGACACATGATCAAATTGTTCTTCGCAGTGAGCGTGGTGTTGGTCGTGGTGCAGATATGGACCAAAGTCTGGGTAGGCTTGCCTTAGCTGAAGCCAACCTGATGGAAGAAGAAAGTAAATTGCGTGATGCAGAAACAACTTTTATCCGCGTTGTTGGCGAGCCACCTGAATCATTAGAAGAGCCTGAAATTCCCGAAAACCTGATTCCTGATAGCTTGGATGCTGCAATAGCAAAAGCCGTTGATAATCATCCAACTTTAAGATTAGCCAACTTTGATCTGGAATCAGCCCGTGCACAGCACGCCACCGCAAAAGCACCTTTTTATCCCGATCTACATCTGGAAGTAGGTACGCGTGCTGATCATAATATCGATGGTCAGGTGGGTACGGATAAAGACATCACGGCCATGTTGCGTTTACGCTATAACCTATTGAATGGCGGCCGTGATTCAGCCCGACGTGAAGAGACTGCCTATTTAATTAATCAAGCAGCAGAGATTCGAAATAATACTTATCGTGAAGTGGAAGAAGGAACGAGGCTTTCCTGGAATGCATGGGAAACGGTCAAAAGCCAGATGTCATATCGCGAACAACATGTTGACTCAAGTCAAAAGTCACGTGATGCCTACAGACAACAATTCAGTCTTGGACAGCGCACCTTATTAGACTTATTGGATTCTGAGAATGAAGTTTTCAGAGCACAGACGGCTCTGGTTAACACTGAGTATGACGAACTGTATGCGCAGTATCGTATTTTGAATAGTATGGGACTATTGCTTCAAGGCTTAAATATTAAAGCACCTGAGGCTGCAGAGACTATTGCTATAAAACAGTAAATCACTATTTCAACAGTTTCATAGCCACGGGAAAGCCCGTGGCTTTTTTATATATATGGGAATGACGTTTTTTTCTGGTTTAGAAACGATCGTGGTATTATACGGAGCCCAATTGGCGGGATAATTAAGAGAATTCATGAGTAAGCAATCATCATTTACATACGAAGAATTATTGCAGTGTGGACACGGCGAAATGTTTGGTCCTGGCAATGCACAACTCCCTGTTCCCAATATGCTGATGATGGATCGCATTACTCATATTGCAAATACAGGTGGTGCTTACGGTAAAGGCGAAATCATTGCAGAATTGGATATACATCCGGATCTTTGGTTTTTTGATTGCCATTTCCCGGGTGATCCTGTTATGCCTGGTTGTTTAGGCTTGGATGCGATGTGGCAACTCGTCGGATTTTTCCTGGCTTGGGATGGTAATCCAGGCCGTGGCCGAGCATTAGGCTCAGGTGAGGTCAAATTTACCGGACAAGTATTACCAACAGCGAAGAAAGTTACTTACCGTATTGATTTAAAACGTGTTATCGCACGCAAGCTGGTTTTGGCTATTGCGGATGGCACGGTATCTGTGGATGGGCGCGATATCTATACTGCAAAAGATTTACGCGTTGGTCTGTTTACATCAACCGATGATTTTTAGGATTTCATAATGAAACGTGTTGTCGTTACAGGGTTAGGTATCACGTCTTGCTTAGGTCTTGATGCCCAAACAGTGACAGAGTCTCTTCGCCATGGCCGCTCAGGTATTCGCTTTAAACAAGACTATGCGGATATGGGGTTTCGTAGCCATGTTGCAGGCACTATTGATATTGATTTCAAAGAATATATCGATCGTAAAACATTACGTTTTATGGGCGATGCTGCTGCCTATGCCTATATTGCTATGGAGCAAGCGATTGCTGACGCAGGCTTAAGCGAAGAGCAGGTTTCTAATATCCGAACTGGGCTTATTATGGGATCGGGTGGCGCTTCATCTTCGAATCAGGTTGAAGCGGCTGATATCCTGCGCGAAAAAGGTTTAAAACGTATTGGGCCTTATCGTGTTACCCAGGTTATGGGCAGCACAACCTCAGCCTGTCTCGCCACACCGTTTAAAATCAAAGGGGTGAACTATTCCATGTCATCCGCTTGTGCAACTAGTGCACATTGTATCGGTACAGCAATGGAGCAGATTCAACTCGGCAAGCAGGATATTGTGTTTGCTGGTGGCGGTGAAGAAGAGCATTGGTCAATGAGCTCTTTATTTGATGCGATGGGCGCTCTATCAACCAAATATAACGATACGCCAGAAAAAGCGTCTCGTGCTTATGATGCTGACCGTGATGGTTTTGTGATCGCTGGCGGCGGCGGTGTGTTAGTACTTGAAGAGTATGAGCATGCAAAAGCCCGTGGCGCTAAAATCTATGCAGAATTGACCGGTTACGGTGCTACATCAGATGGTTACGATATGGTGGCGCCATCTGGTGAAGGTGCGATGCGTTGTATGCAACTTGCCATGTCAACGATTCGTGGCAAAGTCCAGTATATTAATGCTCATGGCACCAGCACACCGGTAGGTGATTTGGCTGAATTAGGTGCTATTAAAAAGACATTCGGCGCAGATATGCCTGCCGTAGGATCAACAAAATCATTATCAGGTCATTCTTTAGGCGCTGCCGGTGTTCAAGAAGCGATTTATAGTCTTTTGATGCTGGAAAATGATTTTCTTGCCGCCTCGGCTAATATTGAAACACTTGATCCTGAAGCGGAAGGCATGCCTATTCTGCGGGAACGTGTCGATAACGCTGGACTCACAACAGTCATGTCGAACAGTTTCGGCTTTGGTGGAACCAATGCCTGTCTGGTGTTTGAAAAGCTCGATGATTAAAGAAAAAAGCCACCTTTCGGTGGCTTTTTTTATTGTAGATCGTCGTCAGTGACTGGGCCGCGTTTGCCGGCGTTGGCTTCCTGAATCAGTGTGATCAGTAATTGCTTTTTATCAGGATCATCAAGATATTTTGAGCTGAACGTAATACCAAATTTATCGGCATATTGTTTCACCAGCATTACTAGGATTGTTTCGTCTTCCACATCGGGCTCCAGATTATTTAAATTGTTTAATTATAACGTTTCAACAAGCTATCAATGAAATTGCATTATCAAGAAAGTGGTGAAGGGATACCTTTAATTATTATCCACGGCTTATTTGGCTCAGCCGATAATTGGCGCAGCATGGCGAAGTATTTTTCACGTTTTTATCGTGTTATTAGTGTTGATTTACGCAATCATGGTCGTTCCCCACATAGTGATGAGCAGAATTTTACAGTCATGGCCGAAGATATCCATGAGTTATGTGAAGACTTGCGATTGGACCAGATGAATATCTTAGGACATTCACTCGGTGGTAAAGTAGCGATGAAATTTGCTGCAATGTATCCGGAGATGGTTGCAAAATTGGTGGTCGTGGATATTGCTCCTCGCCAATACTTTAGTGCACACACACCATTGATGGATGCGATGATGGCACTGAATTTATCTGAGTTTACTAGCCGAACAGAGGTCGATGCTGCTTTAGCTCAATCTATTCCTGATCAGGCTGTTCGTCAGTTTTTATTGATGAATTTGGTCTCTGAGCATGAGCGCTATAAATGGCGAATTAACCTGACAGCGCTTAAAGCCAACTTTAAAGAATTAATGGCGTCTATCTTTGATAGCGAGGTGTTAACTATGCCGAGCTTATTTGTTTATGGTGAGTTATCAGACTATGTCACTGAGCAGGATCGTCAACAAATTTCAGCACAGTTTACGCATGCGGAATTTAATTGCATTGAAAAAGCAGGGCACTGGGTTCAGGCTGAACGCCCACAACAATTTAAGCAGGTTGTAGAGGCGTTTTTACACGATGATTGAGACAGAACTCCTGAAACAACTTATTGAATTTCGCCGGGAGAGGGACTGGGAACAGTTTCACAATCCTAAAGATGTGGCGATTTCTTTATCTATAGAAGCTTCAGAGTTACTGGAGTGGTTTCAATGGAAGAGTGCTGAGCAAGTACAGCAACGGCTGGCCTCCGATAAACGTGAAGAGCTGGAAGATGAAATAGCTGATGTCGCCGTTTATCTTGCTTATCTTTGTCATGACTTAAACATTGATTTAAATCAGGCCATCAAAAATAAAATGCAGAAGAATGCGGCTAAATATCCACGAGATAAAGTCAAAGGTCGTAATGATAAGTACGATGAATATTCATAAAGCCGAATTACAGTGCTAGGATTTAGCTTTTTTATTCTATTTCTTAGGAAATCCTCATGAGCGCCATTGTTTTCCTGATTCAGTGTAAAGACCAAAAAGGTCTAGTCGCGGGAATCACCAGCTTTTTTGCTGAAAGACAGTTTAATATTCTGCACTGCCAGCAATATACGGACACTGAAGTTGGTCAGTATTTCATGCGAATTAAGCTTGAAGATGATGGTAGCTTCAATCATCAACAGCTTGAAGCTGAGTTTAGCCAGTTTGCCGCCACTATCGACTTAAACTGGTCTGTTCGCTACAGTGAGCAGCCTTATAGAGTAGCTTTACTGGTGACAAGAGCTTCACACTGCCCATACGACTTACTACTGAGAGAGTTAGAGGGTGAACTGAAATGCGATATTCCTCTTATTATAGGTAATCATCGCGATTTAGAGGGTATGGCTCGTCAGTTCGATAAGCCGTTTTATCACTTACCCATCACGGCAGAAACCAAGCAGGCACAAGAAGCGGAGATAAAGCGCCTGCTGGCCGAGTTTGATATTGATCTGATCGTGATGGCGCGTTACATGCAAATCTTGTCAGAGGAATTTGTGACCGAGTTTTCTGGTCGGATTATTAATATTCATCACGGATTCTTACCTGCCTTCCAAGGCGCTAAACCCTATCATCAGGCTTATGAGCGTGGCGTTAAAATTATTGGTGCCACAGCCCACTATGCGACAGCTGAGTTAGATGAGGGACCGATTATCGCCCAGGATGTGCAACATGTTCAGCACGATAACAGCCCGCAAGATCTGGTGATGATGGGAAAAGATATTGAACGTATTGTGCTGGCGAGAGCAGTAAAAGCACATATTGAGCATCGAATTATTATCAATGGTCGCCGTACCATTGTGTTTTCTGAAGGTGCCTGAATAATCTAAATAAGGAGTCGATTGCATGACGAATAAAACCATCATGATTACCGGAGCTACCTCAGGGTTTGGGGAAGCTTGCGCCAGAGTATTTGCAAACAATGGCTGGCAATTAATTCTGACGGGACGACGCCAGCAACGACTAGATGATTTACAGCAGGAGCTGGGGGGCAAAGATAAAGTGGCTACCTGCTGTTTTGATGTGACAGACAGAAAAGCAGTTGAAGCTGCTATTCATGGTTTAGCCGAACCTTTCAAAAAAATTGATGTGTTACTGAATAATGCTGGCTTGGCATTAGGGCTGGAACCCGCTCAGGAAACAAATTTAGATGATTGGGAAAAAATGGTAGATACCAACATTAAAGGCTTGCTTTACTGTACTCGGACTATCCTACCGATGATGACAGAGAGAAAGTCAGGATATGTGATTAATATCGGCTCTGTAGCGGGTAACTGGCCTTATCCTGGGGGTAATGTCTACTGTGGTACCAAAGCCTTTGTCAGGCAGTTCTCACTGGCGACACGGGCTGATTTATTAGGCACGAATGTCCGTGTCACTAATGTGGAACCGGGTAATGCCGAAACCGAATTTTCTAAGGTACGTTTTAAAGCCGATGAGGCCCGTGCAGATAAAGTCTATGAAGGCACCAGAGCACTGGATGCCGAAGATATTGCCAATACGGTCTGGTGGCTGGTGAATACCCCTGAGCATGTGAATGTGACCACGATCGAAGTAATGCCCACCCAGGAAGCGAATGGGCCGATGGCTTTTCATCGCCAATAAAATATAAAAGACCGGCTTACCCGGTCTTTTCAGTTTTAGCCAAAGAGCCAGCTTGTTGGATTCGGATGAGGCTGCTGTTGATCCAAATATTTCATACCTTTGACACAGCGCACGACTACCCAGATAACCCAAAACACTAACACCAAATAGCCAACTAAAAAGAAGGCAAATAACACGCCGATAAATAAATATAGAAGACCCATCCAGAATGTTCGGATCTGAAACTGATAGTGCGACTGTAACCAGGCTGTTGCATCGTCTTTATGTATATAAGCAATGACGACTGCAACAAAACCTAAAAACTGAATAATAATATTGGCGATAAATAATAAATAAACGAGTTTGACTGTTTGTTGACTGGCCTGTGTTGATTCGCTCATGCATCTTTTCCGGTAAATGTATTCACATAATCTACCAAATTTATCGCTGCTTTAGCCATTGCAGCATAAAACGGCTTATTACGACTAACACAAATAATGTCCAAACGGTCATAGCGCCCATGGGTACATCAAGTAATAACGCCAAGATCAGGCCAAAGAAATAACCCAGAAAGCCTATGCCATAACCAAGCAACAGCTTATGACTGGTTTTCTCAAATCCACGGCTGGCTAAAGCAGGCAAGATTAAACTGGCAAAGACTAAATACACACCGACTAACTGCACCGAAGCGGTCACAGTGAGTGAAAACACAATATAAAAAAGCCAGCTACGCTGTGATTGCATGGTGAACCAGATCAATAACAACGCGGCGTAGAGTAAACCTACCCATAACAGATGAGACGGTGTCACCCACAAAATCTGCCCCACTAATAAATCATGCAGTAATTCATCACTATGTGGAGCATGGCTCACCAGCAAAATCCCACCACTGGCGGCCAGAATAAATAGTAAACCAATTAACGCCTCCACAATATGTGGATAACGTTTTTCTAACCAAAGTACGAGAACCGAGGCGGAAAGGGCACTGGCTGCGGCACTCACTTGTAACCAGGGACCATGCATATCACCAATAAAAATGGTGGCAGCCATTACGCCAAGTGCCGCCATTTGCGCAATGGCGAGATCAATAAAAATAATCCCTCGTTTCAATACTTCTTGACCCAGAGGCACATGTGTTGTCAGAACTAATATGCCTGCCACAAGGGCAGGCAATATTAGCGACCAATCAAGATTGATCAGGTTCATTTAGCGCCATCCAGTAATAAGTTGATGGTGTCATCATAGAGCTCAAACAAGTTGTTACTGTTGTTATCACCACCCACGGTGAATGGCAGTACCACTTTTTTGATGCCTGTTTTATCCACCAACCAATCAGTGGCTCTTGGCGATTGATAAGCGGCCAGAATCACCATTTTTGCCGGTGTTTGTTTTAGCTTTTCAACTACTGATTGCAACTGTTTTACCGTTGGCGGTACAGCAGGTTTTGCTTCCAGCACAGCCACTTCGTTCAGACCTAACCATTTGGTCAGGTAAATCCAGTTTTTATGCTGCACAACAATGGGCACACCTTTCAGTGGAGCTGCTTTTTCCTGCCATTGTTTCATGGCTGTTTGCCAGCGCTGCTGGAAATCTTGCCAGCGTTGTTCATAGTTGTTGGCATTTTCAGGATCACGTTGTTTTAGTCTTTCAGCCAGCGCTTCAGCCACCTTAAAAATATTCTCCGGGCTGGTTTGAATATGCGGATTACCAGCCGCATGCACATGCCCTTGACTACGATCGACCGTGACAGGTTTTTCCAGTAAACGGACATAATCGGCCGCCATGAAATAGCCTTCAGCACCAATCTGGATATTGGGATTACCGGCCTTACGTTGAAGTAATGGCAACCAACCCACTTCTAACTCAGCGCCTGTGCAAACCAATAAATCCGTTTTACGGGCTTTGGCAATCAGACTCGGACGTGCTTGAATGTAATGCGGATCCTGTAAACCACTGGTTGCACTGAACACCGAAACATCATCGCCCCCTAACTCTTCAGTCAGTGATGCCCACTCAGGTTCACAAGCGAACACCGACAGTTGAGCCCAGCTAGGTGAGCTCAATAAAATTAAAACAGTGAAAATAAGCGTTTTCATTATAAACTCCTAGTATTGGTGCGCACCGTGAGCACCCAGGCTGACGGTATATTGCAGAATCATTTGCCAATCATCATCGCTGTACGATTGATCATGATTAATTTGCGCGCGAATACGGCTAAACTCACTCGGTAAGTATTCCACCATGGCACTGGTACGTTGTGGATGGCTTCTGCCACCTTCAAGCCCCGCATCTGCCAGCAACTCATCATCCGATGCACGATGTTTACTGCCCAGCCAGTCATAACGCAGACCAGAACGCCATTGTGGATTGAATTGATAAACACCTTCCAGATAACCGCCGTATTGTTTGCCATCGTAATTAGCAAATTCATCACTGCCATGACTGATATTGCCGTCGTCATGCAGATACATAAATTCACCGATCAAGGTCAGATTTTCCTGACGGAAATTACCATTAGGTGCCCATTTGTAGACCAGAGAGAGGTTCGTGATATCTGTGTCTCCATTGAATAGTGCTGAACTTTCCTCTTCATCACCATGACTGTGTCCGCTACTGTATGAGCGATCATCCGGGCTTGAACGCCAGTGTGAAATGCCTGCTTGCCAGCTGCTTTCTATACCAATATCACTACCGGTTTTGGCATAGACCAGCCAATCACCAATACCACTATGATCGCCACTGCCAGGGTAACTATCACCATTACCGACACTGGTACCGACTTCAAACATATAATCAGTTGGTAATAGATAGGAGAGTTTCACACCGTCAGTAGAAAGCTGATTACCAAATAAACCCCGGTAAATCAGTGGTGCATCAGCAAAATTCCAGGCATGAGCATGACGTTCGTTCAAATAACCAATAGGGGCAAAATAACGACCCGCTCGGACAGTTAAGCCATTGCCTAAACCTAAGGTTTCGATGAAGGCTTCTTCGACTTCCAGCTCAGTTTCATCATCATGATCGTGAACGGCTAAGGTGGCCTGACCATAAAACAGTTGATCGATATTTGAGCTGACTGTTAGCTCACTCTCACCGAGAGAGAAACCTTCTGAATCCAGCCCACCTTCACCTTGAACATTAAAGCCGTCTAATGCGTAATCATCCGCGTGGTTTTGATATTGATTAAATGAGCCATTTAACACCATGCTGATCGCTGGGTTAAAGGTATTACTACTGTTGGCTGATGCAACGGGAGCCGGAGATTCTGGCGCTGTTGCTACTTCATCAGCAACAGCCTGGGTAGTGGCTTCTGCTTCAGATAAACGTTGCTCAAGTTGTTGAATACGTTGCTCATAATCGGCACGCATTTTTGCGATTTCTTGTTTCAAATCATCAATATCGCCGGCGAACGCAGGTGATATCGGGCTCAGTGCAGCTGTCATCAGCAGCACAAGCAGTTTTTTGCTTTTCATAAACTTTCCTCATAGCCATAAGCTATAGCTACAGTTCAATCTGTAAACGACGGATCTGTAGTGTGATTAAAAATAGATTAAGTTGGAGAGATTATGAAAAAATGGGTGGGGCGCGGATAAGATAGGATTGACGCTGCGCGAATGGCAGAGTGGTTACAGCAGAGTCTACTTCGAGACTAATAACGGCTTGTTGCAGATAAATGCTGACATCGGCAGCTACATCGGCAAGTGGGAAATGACCAATCGCATTGAGGCGCTCACATTGCGCTTCCGCTTTATGGAAAGGATGTTCAGCATCATGCCAGACAGCAAACGACTGCAATAGCAGCACAATCGCTGCTAACACATAGATGTAGTGTCGTTTGTAATGTCTTTGATACAAGGGAAATCGCCTAGCTAACCAGCAAATAAGTCAGCAGAGTCTCATAAATTTCAGACAAGGTGTCAAGATCTGCTGTAGAAACACACTCATCAATTTGGTGGATGGTGGCATTTAATGGCCCGAGTTCGATGACTTGAGTGCCTGTCGGTGCAATAAAGCGCCCATCAGAAGTACCACCCGAGGTGGAAAGTGTTGTCTGGTAGCCTGTCACATCAAAAATAGCACGCTGAACGGCTTCTAATAACTGTCCGCTAGCTGTCCGAAATGGCTGGCCAGATAGCTCCCAGTTCAATTCATAATTGAGTTCGTGTTTATCTAAAATGGCGTGCACGCGCTGTTTTAATTCGTCGTGAGTGACTTCTGTTGAATAACGGAAATTAAAGACCACTTCAGCCGTGCCAGGGATGACATTGGTGGCACCTGTGCCAGAGTTCAGATTAGATACCTGAAAGCTGGTAGGTGGAAAGTCTTCGTTACCTTGATCCCACTCAATTTCACATAATTCAGTGAGGGCAGGGCTTAACAAGTGAATCGGGTTTTTCGCCAGGTGCGGATAGGCAATATGGCCTTGTTTACCTTTTACGCTGAGACGACCATTAAGCGATCCACGACGACCATTTTTGACGATATCACCGACTTTTTCTGTACTGGATGGTTCGCCAACCAAGCACCAGTCGATATGTTCGCCGCGGCTTTGTAATGTTTCGACGACTTTAACAGTCCCGTTGATGGCCGGACCTTCCTCATCACTGGTAATCAAAAACGCAATGCTACCCTCATGGTCCGGATGTTTTTCTACAAAACGCTCACACGCAGTGATGAATGCAGCAATACTGCCTTTCATGTCGGCTGTACCACGGCCATACATCATGCCATCAATGATATTCGCTGAAAAAGGTGGATGGCTCCAATTTTCAAGTGGGCCAGTTGGCACCACATCAGTATGACCAGCAAAGGCAATGACCGGGCCTTTATTACCGCGTCTTAACCACAGGTTATCGACATCATCAAAACACATATGTTCTGCATGAAAACCAGAAGGTGCCAGACGATCAGCTATCATGATCTGACAGCCTTTATCTTCAGGTGTGACGCTGTCGCGACGAATTAATTCTTGGGTCAGTTGTATGGTTTCGGACATGAAAAGTTCTTGTTGTGAAGTTATAAATGGGTACCGACGGTGAATAACAATCCTGCACCACCTAGCATAATGATATCTGCGCTATATTTGCCATTATCATAACCGATACCAGGGATGATCGCTGGCCCGATACCTAAGTTATTCAGGGGGATTTTATCTTTATAGTCGCCACGGTAGCCGTGGATAAAACCTGCTGTCAGTTTGGTATGGAAACCTTCAAATTTGCCATGGTAGTTCCAACTGGTACCAGTGTAGATATATTGAGAAAACTGACCAAAGGAGTTATCAAACAAGGCAAGACCGTATAGCCAGTCATTAGATTTAACGCCTTCAATTGAAGTAAATATTTTTGAGCCGGTATAGTCATCACTATCGGTGTAATGCATATAAGTGCCACCCTGCAGATAATAATGATCAAAAAAATCATCTTGATGTTTTGCATCATCTGCAAAACCTGCCATTGGGGCACACAGCAATAACAGGGCAAAAATGTTATTGCGAACACTTAATTTAAATAAATTGTTGATACACATCATCATTAAACCCCACTATGGTTGTTGAATTGCTCACTGCAACTGGTCGCTTAATCAGAGTCGGGTTTTCCAGCATTAGTTCTACAGCGGTGTTTTCATCCAGACTCTCTTTACGAGGATCATCAAGCTTGCGCCAGGTTGTTCCTCGTTTATTCAATAAGGTCTCCCAATCAACGGATTGAAGCCATTGTCTGATGGTGTTTTCATCCAGACCTTGCTGGCGAAAATCGTGAAACTGATAATCAATAGAGTGTGAATCAAGCCAACGCTTGGCTTTTTTGACTGTATCGCAGTTTTTTATACCGTAGAGAATCATCATTGCTTACCTGTTATCAGGCCATAAACAAAAGGGGATGAGTCACTCATGCGTCTCATCCCCTTCATTTTACTTATCTACGCGGATATTAGATATCACGTAATAATTCGTTGATACCAACTTTGCCACGTGTTTTTTCATCAACTTGTTTGACGATAACCGCACAGTACAAGCTGTATGAACCATCTTTAGACGGTAGATTACCTGAAACCACGACTGAACCGGCAGGGATGCGACCGTAGGTGATTTCACCTGTCAGACGGTTGAAGATTTTTGTGCTCTGGCCAATGTAAACACCCATTGAAATGACTGAGCCTTCTTCGACTATTACGCCTTCAACTACTTCAGAACGTGCACCGATGAAACAGTTGTCTTCAATAATGGTTGGACCAGCTTGTAAAGGTTCTAATACACCACCGATACCAACACCACCAGAAAGGTGAACATTTTTACCGATTTGAGCACAGCTACCTACGGTTGCCCAGGTATCGACCATGGTGCCAGAATCGACGTATGCACCGATATTGACATAAGAAGGCATCAATACAACGCCTGGTGCGATATAAGAACCACGACGAACGGCTGCTGGTGGCACAACACGGACACCGGCTTTATTGAAATCATCTTCATTAAAGCTGGCAAATTTAGGATCCACTTTATCGAAATAGTTGGTTTCTGCACCAGGCATGATTTTGTTGTCATTCAGACGGAATGATAATAAAACCGCTTTTTTCAGCCATTGGTTGACGACCCAGTCACCATTTTGTTTTTCAGCAACACGAGCAGTGCCGTTATCCAGCATCGCTAATGCTTCATTGACCGCATTTCTGACATCACTGTCAGCATTGGCAGGATTAATATCAGCGCGACGTTCAAACGCCTCTTCAATAATTTGTTGAATATCACTCATTGGTGTCTACTCCATTGATTTAATTATAAACTTTCAATAAGGCTGCGAATACGATGTGCAGCTTCAATACATTCTTCCAGTGGGGCAACCAAAGCCATACGAATATGGTTTGAACCAGGGTTGCCTGCAGTGGTATCACGGCCCAGATAGGTGCCTGGTAAAACGGTGACATTTTGTTGTTCGAATAACTGTCTGGCAAATGCGGTATCAGCAATCGGCGTTTCAGCCCAGAGGTAGAAGCCTGCTTGTGGCATCGACACAGACATCACTGGCGATAATATTTCTAATACCGCATTGAATTTTTCCAGATACAGCTCACGATTATGGACAACATGATCTTCGTCATTCCAGGCGGTAATGGATGCCGCCTGAGTCGCTGGTGGCATTGAACAGCCATGGTAGGTACGGTAACGCAGAAACTGCTTCAGAATGTCGGCATCGCCAGCCACAAAACCACTACGCAATCCTGGTGCATTGGAACGCTTCGATAGGCTATGGAAAACCACACAACGACTCATATCGGTATAACCTGCTGCGTAGGCGGCTTCCAATAAACCGACGGGTGGATTGGTTTCATCCGGATAGATTTCGGAATAACATTCATCAGCCGCAATCACAAAATCATATTGATGTGCCAGCTCAATTAAACGCGTTAACGTTGCCTGATCAATAACAGCACCCGTTGGGTTACCAGGACTGCAAATATAGATCAACTGACAGCGTCGCCAGACATCTTCACTAATGGCATCAAAATCGGGAATAAAGTCATTTTGGACAGAGCAATTCATATAATAAGGCTCTGCGCCAGCCAAAATCGCTGCACCTTCGTAGATCTGATAAAACGGGTTAGGCATTAATACTAATGGGTCTTTATCACGATCAATAACCGCCTGAGCAAAGGCAAATAAGGCTTCACGCGTGCCATTGACCGGCAGCACTTGTGTCATGGCATTGATATGGCCGTCTAACTTGAATCGAGTATCAAGCCAAGTGGAAATAGCATGACGCAGTTCATTACTACCCGCGGTGGTGGGGTAGGTCGACAATCCATGCAGATGAGCGATCACAGCTTCAGTAATAAAACCTGGCGTTGGATGTTTCGGTTCACCAATCGATAGAGCAATATGTGCTTTATCTTCCGGTGGCACGCAGCCTTGTTTAAGCTGTGCCAGCTTCTCGAAAGGGTAAGGGTGAAGTTTTGCCAGTTCTGGATTCATAATTCCAAACGATGAGTGAAAAAATCAGACCATTATAACGGGTTGAAGCAATCTCGTGTTATAAGGTGAGCCATGACAAATAGCAATAACAAACAATTTAATCTGGCCGTGCTCGGCATCTTATTTTCCTCAACCATGTGGGGATTGATTTGGTATCCGATGCGAATACTGGAACAACAAGGGCTTCCCGTCGTTTGGTCAACACTGCTGATGTATTTTGCTGCGGCAATCGTAGCCAGTGTGATGTTGTTTAAACAGATAAAAGATTTTGCCGGACATTGGCCGCTTAGTTTATGGGCCTTAGCTGTTGCCGCGGGTGTCACCAATATTGCCTTTTTAGTGGCTCTTACTCAGGGCGAGGTGATGCGGGTCATGTTGCTGTTCTATTTATCACCTTTATGGTCAGTACTGTTGAGTCGCTGGTGGTTAGGCGAAAAAATTTCCCGACTGTCTATGTTGATGATCATTGTGGCGATGTCGGGCACGATGATTATGTTATGGCACCCAGAAATTGGCATGCCTTGGCCCAATGATATGGCAGATTGGTTAGCGCTGTTTGCAGGGTTTATGTTTTCAGTAAATAACGTGTTAAGTCGTAAGCTTGCTGATGTGGCTATGGAAGTCAAAACGACGATAGTGTACTGGGGTGTCGTTATGGTGGCAGGGCTTGTATTGGTTCTGCAGCAATCAAGTGTTCCTGATATCAGTCTTAATCTATGGGTTGCGGTGATGGTTTTTGGTGGCTTATGTTTTACTGCTATGACAGTAGCAGTATTGTATGGCCTAGCAAGGATGCCCGTGTTTCGTTCAGCTATTTTGATGTTATCTGAACTTGTCGTCGCTGCCATTTCTGCCTGGTGGTTGACCAATGAACAAATGAGCCAGACGGAGTGGTTAGGTGGTGCGCTTATTTTTATCGCCGCTTATGGTATGGCTAAGCAAGGTAAAGCCTGAACAATACTTGGGAGCATGGATTGCTTCACGTTAGAATGTTAGCAGGGCTTAGATGTTATTTATCCAGGTGAAATATGATCAAATCGATAGCACATGCCAGTTTTCTGGTGAAAGACTTAGATGATTCTTTACGTTTTTACTGCGATGTATTGCAGTTACCACTTAATCCCAACAGACCTGAGTTTGCATACGATGGTGCCTGGCTGGATATTGCCGATACCGGACAAATGATACATCTGATGGTATTACCAAATCCGGACTCAACAGAAGGCCGTCCAGCTCATGGTGGACGTGATCGCCATCTGGCACTTGTCGTAGACGATTTAGAAGCCTTAGGTGAGCGCCTGGAAAATGCGGGGTATGAATTTTCTCGAAGCAAGTCGGGCAGAGCTGCGTTTTTCTGTCGTGATCCGGATGGTAATGCTCTGGAATTTGCTGAAGATTTTACGCCCAAGCGAATCGAAAAATAAGGACTTAGAGAAGCGATCAATGACTTACAGAGTTACTCACATTTTCTGTGGATAACTCTGTGATTAACTTCTGTGAAAATCGCTAAGTCATTCTTACGTAACAAGGCTGACGGTTTTGGTTAAAAAATGACCATTTTATTAAAGCTATATATATCAATGCTTTACGATAGAATTAATCAGATTCAATGACTTAGCGATGATACTTGTATTGGTTTTGTAATACTTGTCATAACTGGTGATAAGTCTGTGGCTATCTTGCCAGTGCAGGCTGTTGAATATCATCCTGGAAGCGATCTTCTTCTCCTGTTGGTTCCTGTCTTAACTGCTCAAGATCGGTGAAGTTAAATAAATCAAGATCGCCCATTTGTGATGGCGAAATATTCTGAATACTGCGGAAAATATTTTCCAATCTGCCCGGAAACTGTTTTTCCCAGCCTTGCAACATGGCTTTGATCGCCTGACGTTGCAGATTTTCCTGCGAGCCACATAAATTGCAAGGAATAATGGGAAACTTCATGGCTTCTGCATAACGGGCAATATCAGACTCTTGCGCATAGGCTAAGGGTCTTATCACAATATTGGTTTTATCATCACTTAATAATTTCGGCGGCATCGCTTTTATTTTGCTGCCATAAAACATATTCAGAAACAGCGTTTCAATAATGTCATCACGGTGATGACCTAATGCTATTTTGGTGATGCCATTTTGCCGTGCGTAACCATATAAAGAGCCACGGCGCAGACGTGAGCATATGCCGCAGGTGGTTTTACCCTCTGGCACCACTTCTTTAACGATGCTGTATGTGTCTTTTTCAATGATATGGAATGGCACACCAATTGATGACAAATATTCGGGTAATACATGCTCAGGGAAGCCCGGCTGCTTTTGATCGAGATTAACAGCGATAAGATCAAACTTAATCGGGGCATGGTCTCTCAGATTAATCAGAATATCGAGCATGGTATAACTGTCTTTACCACCAGATAAACAGACCATCACTTTATCGCCGTCCTGAATCATATTGTAATCGGCAATTGCCTGACCGACGTTGCGACGTAATCGTTTACGCAGTTTATTAAACTCGCGTTGTTGTTTGACCAAAGTGTGTTCGGTTGTGGATTCTGTCATACCAGACCTGCAAAGGGTTGAACGTTAACAAGACTGCCGGCACTAAGTCCGTCACAGTTTTCTTCAAGTAAAATAAAACAATTCGCCATACTCATTGAGCGAAGGATACCCGATCCTTGCGCCCCGGTTGTGCTGACTCTGAGTTGGCCTTCATTGTTTCTGAATAAAATGCCGCGCTGAAATTCAAAGCGACCAGCACGTTTTTTAATTACATTATCGCATGGTACTTTGAATATGATGGGATCGGAGTCAGTTTCACCTGCCAGACGTTTTAACGCAGGTTGTACAAATTGGTAGAAAGTGACCATTACTGACACCGGATTACCGGGCAAACCAAAGAACATCGCTTCGCCTATTTGGCCAAAGGCTAAAGGGCGTCCTGGACGCATCGCAATTTTCCAGAAATTGACTTCACCTAATTCTGCCAACATATCTTTGACATAATCAGCATCACCTACGGACACACCGCCAGAGGAAATGATGACATCCGCATCTGTCGCCGCTTGCTGTAAAGCAATTCTTAATGCGGGTCTGTTATCAGGAATGACCCCCATATCAATGACATCAATATTGAGCTGACTGAGCATGCCATAGAGGGTGTAACGATTGCTGTCGTAGATTTGTCCATCAGCCAGGTGTTCACCAAGGCCACATAATTCATCGCCAGTAGAAAAAAAAGCGACACGAAGAGGCCGGTAAGTGACGACTTCTGCGATGCCAAGCGATGCCAGTAGACCTAAATCGGCCGCTGTTAATCTTCGTCCAGCAGGTAGAACCGTATCACCGCTGTCAATATCTTCTCCGGCAAGTCTGACATTTTGTCCCGCTTTTAGGTCAGTGTGGACGGTGACCATATCTTCATTTGATTGCACCTGTTCCTGCATCACCACCGTGTCACAGTCATCAGGAATTTTTGCGCCAGTCATAATACGAATACATTGCCCGTCTTCGACCCGACCTTGGTAAGGTTTCCCTGCAAAAGCCACACCGATATTAGTGAGTGAAAAGGGGGCATTTTGAATGTCAGCACTGCGTAAGGCATAACCGTCCATGGCTGAATTATTATAGGGAGGCACCTGACGGGGAGACACAACACTTTGGTGTAGGATCTGGCCCAAAGCCTGTCTTAAGGAGACTTTCTGCCAGCTTGATATTGGCGAGAGTAAATCATGAATTCGCTGACTAGCCTGTTTAACAGTCAGATTATTGTGATCAACATCATCAGCACAACTGGGCTGTGGGGTAAATTCGGCCATATTTAGCTGTTCCATGAAAAAATAAACTGTTCAATAAACTCGACCATGGCGGGGATATTATTGATATCTAATACCAAAGGCATGTCAGCATGACTATCGGTTTTATCAGAGGCGATTGCAATGATATGCGGATCCTCCTTGAACAAAGTCGGTGGACCCAGTTCCGCACGGTTTAATTCTATTTTGGGGAAATTTTCGTGTTTGAATCCCTCAACAAGAATGAGATCGATATTACTGGTATCGAGGCGTTGGATTAATGGCTGTAATTCAGGTTCAATCAGTCCATCGTGATGTTTTCTCATTAGCGCCATCATTTTTGCTGAGGCAATAATGATTTCCTCGGCACCTGCCTCACGGATTTGATAGCTGTCCTTACCCGGTTTATCGATATCAAAATTGTGATGTGCATGTTTTATCACAGCAACATGTATCTCTTTATTTTTCAGCGCAGGAATGAGTTTGGTGAGTAATGTTGTTTTACCTGTTCCACTAAATGCAGCAAAGCCAAGGACCGGTATAGCTGAACGTATCTTTGGTTTTTTTTGTAAGTCATCAGCCGTATTGATATTGATAAAACAGTCAGCCTGATCAGAAAAGTCGACTTCAACAACCTTATGCTGGAATAACCAGTCACGGGTTTTGCGCTGACCAGAGGCTAAAAAGTCAGTTAATGATGATTGTAAGCGTCGAGGAATTAATGAAAATACGGGTTGTAATTGAGTCCCATCATGCGCTACCGCAATATCACTTCCAGTCGTTAACAAAGCTTCCAGTAAACGCTGTCGCAGTTGAGGGCTGATAACAGGATTATCACAAGGCACTGTCAGCAGATAGTCAGAATCGATTTGCTCCATCACAGCCAGGATACCGGCGAGAGGACCCTGAAAATTATCAAGTCCATCCGTGATGACAGGGTAAGAAAATGATCGATATTCTTCAATATGTTGATTTGCACTGATATAAAAATCATCAACTTGCGGTAATATGGCACTAATGACGTGGCTAGCCATCGAGCGACCCTGATAGGGGAGCAAACCTTTGTCCTGACCACCCATCCGGCGGGATTGGCCGCCAGCCAGCAGTACACCAGATACTGTAATAGGGGAGAATGCACTCATGATGGTGTTAGTGGTAAACCTGATTAAAAAGAAACGTTATGGCTAAAGTCATATTAATGTGGCTTATTATACTGTTAATTAGCAGTCGAGCAGAGGCTGTCGTTGTTAACATTATGGTGGTTGGCCTGTTTAAAGACAAAGCTGTGGTTGAAGTAGATGGTCAGCAGCATTTTTTAAATGTCGGAGAAACCAGCCCAGAGGGCCTGAAGTTAATTGCTGCTAACAGTAATAGCGCAACGTTTGAAATCAATGGCGAAAAACAGATCTTTCCATTGGGCGATCGGATTAATAGCAATTACATAGAAGCCGAGAAAAAAACAGCAGTGACGTTGTGGCCGACCAATGGTATGTATACTGCTACCGGTAATATCAATGGTTATACGATAAGTTTCTTAGTTGATACCGGCGCCAGCACCATCGCTATGAATGCCGCGACGGCATCCCGCCTTGGTATTGATTATCTTCGTGGTCAGCAAGTTGGCATAAGAACGGCATCAGGCAGTAGTGTCGGATACAAGGTGAAGCTGGATTTTGTGCAACTTGAACAAATAAAGCTACACAATGTCGATGCTGTGGTTTTGGATGGTGAAGAACCTTCAGTGACGCTACTGGGCATGTCTTTTCTTGGTCAACTGGATATTCAACATAATGGTGAGCGTCTCGATTTAAGACAAAAATATTGAGCATAAAAAAGCCCGGTTAAACCGGGCTTTTTTTATTTGTGATTGATGATATATCAATCAAAACCTTTGGTAATCAATGCGTATGCAGAGTGGTTATGAATAGATTCGAAGTTTTCTGATTCGACTGTGTAAGCGGTGATACGAGAATCATCATTTAATCTGGCTGCAATGTCACGCACCATATCTTCAACAAATTTCGGATTATCGTACGCACGTTCGGTGACGAATTTTTCATCCGGACGTTTTAATAAACCAAAGATTTCGCAAGAGGCTTCTTTTTCTACCAGATCGATTAAATCTTCAATCCAGACAAAGCTATCAACGCGAACAGTCAAAGTGACGTGTGAACGTTGGTTATGCGCGCCATAATCTGAGATATTCTTTGAACATGGGCATAAGCTTGTAACAGGAACGATGACCTTAACCGTCATCATGGTTTTAGTACCAGTGATTTCACCGATAAAGGTGACGTCATAATCCATTAGACTTTTCACTTTTGAAACAGGTGCTTCCTTATTCACAAAATAAGGGAAGTTCATTTCAATATAGCCTGATTCCGCATCAAGACGCTCAGTCATTTGACCCAGCATTTCACGGAAAGATTTAACAGTGATCTCACGTTCATGCTGATTCAAAATCTCAACAAAACGAGACATATGTGTGCCTTTAAACTGATGAGGCAGGTTCACATACATATTAAAGTTAGCAATGGTGTGCTGTTCACCGGTGGTACGGTCACTGACTTTAACCGGGTGTTTAATATCTTTAATACCGACTTTATCAATAGCGATTTTACGCTGATCAGCAATGTTCTGTACGTCTTCGATTTCGTCTTTGATCTCAGTGCTAGCTGGGGTTGTGCTCATTCAATTGTCCTCGCTGTATTTAACGCAAGCGCGATCTGTTTCCCACAAGGTGACACCGGAAACTTTAGCGATATCATTATTTAACGTATCACTGAGCTTTTGGTAAAAAAATCTGGCAATATTTTCAGCCGTTGGATTAATGGTATCGAATGGTGGGATGTCATTCAGATAACGGTGGTCCAGCGTTTTAGCCAACTCGCGAGTAGCTGTTTTAATGGTTTTGAAGTCCATACCCATGCCATGTTCATTTAGATCAATAGCAGTGACTTCGACTTCCAGCTTCCAGTTGTGACCATGCATACGACGGCAATCACCTGGATAATCTCTTAAGGTGTGTGCCGAGGCAAAATCGGCCAGAATTTTCAGGGTATACGTTGCGCTCATAATGTTGACTATTATACTCAGGAATCGTTCACGAAGACAGCGTATTATGCCGCAAAGTGCTGATTAATGGTATGCAAAATACCTGCAGCATCCAGACCACATCCACTTAACATGCTGCTATGAACGCCATGCTCGATAAATGTATCGGGCAATCCCATCAATTTTATGGCGACAGGATGGTTTATTTCTCTTAAATATTCATTTACAGCGCTACCTGCGCCACCCATCACAGCATTTTCTTCAATGGTGATGATTAAATCGTGCGAGTTAGCAATGTGATTGATGATGTCTGTATCTAAGGGTTTGACAAAGCGCATATTCACCACCGTGGCATTCATTTGTTCTGCGGCTTGTTCAGCTGCAGTGACCATGCTGCCAAAGGCCAGAATCGCGACTTTTTCACCCTGACGTTTTAATTGGGCTTTTCCTATTTCTAATGAAGTTAAAGCTGGCTCAACAGGGGTGCCATTGCCACTGCCCCGCGGATAACGCACTGCTGCCGGTCCGTTATAACGGAAACCGGTGGTTAACATTTGCCGACATTCATTTTCATCAGCCGGTGCCATGATGATCATATTAGGAATGCAGCGCAAAAAGCTTAAATCAAAGCTACCCGCATGTGTCGGACCATCAGCGCCAACCAAGCCAGCGCGATCAATAGCAAACAGTACATTCAGATTCTGAATAGCCACATCGTGAATTAATTGATCGTAGGCTCTTTGTAAGAAGGTCGAGTAAATTGCCACAACCGGTTTTTTGCCTTCACAGGCCAAGCCTGCAGCTAAGGTCACAGAATGTTGTTCAGCGATGCCGACATCAAAATAACGCTCTGGAAAGTCTTCAGCAAAGCGGTTCAACCCCGAGCCTTCACACATGGCAGGTGTGATGCCGAATAAGTCCGGATCCAGACGAGCCATATCGCATAACCAACGGCCAAACACTTGGGTATATGTCGGCCCAGAAGATTTACTATTGGCCGGACTGACACCATGATATTTGCAGGGATGTAATTCGGCAGGCTCATAGCCTTTGCCTTTTTTGGTGACGATATGAAGAAATTGCGGACCCTTACGTTTTTTCAAATTGGTCATAGTCGCAATGAGCGTATCGATATCGTGACCATCGATGGGGCCAATATAATTAAAGCCCATTTCTTCGAATAAAGTGCCAGGAACCATCATGCCTTTGACATGCTCTTCTGCGCGTTTGGCAATTTCCCAAGCGGGTGGAATCTTTTCCAGTACACGCTTACTACCTTCACGAGCACTGGCGTAAAAGCTGCCTGATAATAATTTGGCGAGATAATTTGCCATGCCGCCGACATTTTTTGAAATCGACATTTCATTGTCGTTAAGTATGACTAATAAATTCGCGCTCAAGTCACCGGCATGTGCCAACGCCTCAAACGCCTGTCCGGCGGTGAGGGCGCCATCACCAATAATGGCGACAGCATGACGTGGATCATTGTTGGCTTGTGCAGCGAGTGCCATGCCAAGAGCGGCACTGATGGAGGTACTCGAATGACCCACACCAAACGTGTCATATTCACTTTCACTGCGTTTAGGAAAACCTGATAAACCACGGGGCTGACGCATAGTATTCATCTGATCCCGGCGACCAGTGAGGATTTTATGAACATAGCTTTGGTGACCCACATCCCAGACTAAGCGGTCAGTGGGGGTATCAAACACATAATGCAAGGCGATGGTGAGCTCGATAACACCTAGGTTGGATGAAATATGCCCGCCAGTTTGTTGCACACTATCGATAATGAGTGTTCTCAACTCTTCTGCCAGCTGGGGCAACTGTTTTTTGTCCAGTTGACGCAGATCTTCTGGGCTGTTGATATGAGTGAGTATAGTATCCATTCTGTCGATTTCTTAATGTGAGCGTTTCACAACAAACTGAGCTAATTCGGCCAGCACTTCTGTATTAAATGGGCACTCATCAAGGTGAGTCAGTGCTTTTTCAATCAGAGCAACCGCTTTTTGTTGTGCTTTTTCAAGACCTAGTAAAGCAGGATATGTGGGTTTATTCAATGCAATATCGGCACCTTGGGTCTTTCCAAGTGTTTGAGTGTCAGTGATGACATCCAGCACATCATCCTGAACCTGAAACGCTAGTCCAATGCAGTCTGCATAACGATCAAGATGTTCCAGCGTCACTTCATCATAGTGTTCGGCAGCGAGTGCACCGAGCACAACACTGGCACGGATGAGAGCGCCAGTTTTTAATTTATGCATTGCCTGTAGTGCATCAATGTCCAGTTTTTTGCCAACAGATTCCAGATCAATGGCCTGACCACCTGCCATACCTGCTGCACCAGAAGCCTGAGTCAGTGTTTTGACCATGCGACTTTGTTGTTTCTCGGTCAGAATATCATCGCACAAGGTTTCGAAAGCCAGCGTTTGTAAGGCATCACCGACTAAAAGTGCAGTCGCATCATCATAGGCTTTGTGACAGGTCGGACGACCTCTGCGCAGATCATCATCATCCATGATTGGCATATCATCATGCACAAGTGAGTAGGCGTGAATCATTTCAACTGCCGCCGCCGCGACATCCATAGCAGATTGTTTTGCACCTAATGCCTGACCAGTAGCATAGACGAGCAGGGCGCGTAAGCGTTTGCCACCACCTAATGTGGCATAGCGCATCGCTTCAAATAAACGCGCTGAACCTGGCTTTTGTGCCTGTTGAAGACGTTTTTCCAGAACAAATTCGATTTGAGACTGGTGCTTTAACATCCAGTCCTGCAGAGGAAACTTTACGTTCACGCGTCACCAGTTTCCGGATCAAAATCTACCAGATTATTTTGGCCAGATTGTTGTAACAGCATTTGCACTTTTTGTTCTGCCGCTTGCAACGATTCCTGACAATCACGAGTTAGTAGTACGCCACGTTCATAGAGTTTGAGTGATTCTTCCAGGCTGATATCGCCTTCTTCCAGGCGTTCAACTAATGCTTCCAGCTCTTTAACTGCAGCTTCATAATCCAGTTTTTTTTGTTTCGCTGCCATTCTTGCCTCTGACCGAAATAATTTTGCGCCTATTATAAGGTAATAGGCGTGGGCTTGCCTGCTGGATTGTTTTTTTATTTGCCGTTACTCTGTTGTGTTTAGTTATTTTTTTGGTAGACAACGTCTTATGCCGAAAATCATTCGCGGTTTTCATAATTTACCTGCTTCACCTCAAGGGTGTGTTGCCACCATCGGTAATTTTGACGGTGTCCACTTAGGCCATCAAGCGGTATTGACACAATTAGCCATGAAAGGCGATACGCTGAAATTACCCGCCGTAGTGATTACGTTTGAACCGCAGCCATTTGAATATTTTGTTCCGGAAAAAGCGCCAGCCAGATTGACGCGGTTTCGTGAAAAAGTGGAGGCTTTGCGCTGTTATTCCATCCAGCAATTATGTGTTTTACGGTTTAATCAACAGCTGGCAGAGATGTCGGCTGAACTCTTTATCCAAAAATTATTAGTGGAAGGATTAAACGTTAAATATCTGGTGGTGGGGGATGACTTCCGCTTTGGCTGTGAACGAAAAGGCGATTTTGCGTTATTACAGCAAGCCGGACGGCAATATGGCTTTCAGGTGGTGAACATGCACACCTTTGCTATCGACCAAGACCGGGTAAGCAGCACCCGTATCAGAAATGCACTAAGCAGTGGTGACTTACTCTTAGCTGAGAAGTTATTAGGACGTCCTTATCGGATGAGTGGTCGGGTCGCGCATGGTGATAAGCGTGGTCGCAAGATGGGATTCCCCACGGCAAATATTCATCTTCATCGGCATAAAATTCCACTGACAGGAGTGTTTGCTGTGCAGTTATTTGGTATTGATGAAGAACCGGTTAATGGTGTGGCAAATATTGGTATTCGACCGACTATTGGTGGTAACAAGGCCTTGCTGGAAGTGCATCTGTTTGATTTTAAGAGAGAGATCTATGGCGAGCATGTTCAGGTGTTTTTCTTACATAAGATTCGTGATGAGCAGCGTTTTGACAGTCTGGATCAGCTGATCAGCCAGATTCACAAGGATGCCGATCAGGCGCGCCATTATTTTTCACAAGTCTGAATGAGGTTTATTTTAGATAATAGTCTTGTAAAAACTGATTACGTTGTCTGGTCAGCTCAATGGCGCAACTGGCGGTTACAGCTTGTTGCTGCGCATTGTTTTGCCAGGTCTGATAGACATTCAGGCATTGCGTTTTCCGGTAGGCATCCCATGTTTGCTGCGATAACTCAAGTGACTTTAGCAATGCATCGTTTTCAGCATGGCGTTGTTTGATTATCGTTAAGTCACTGACCATTTCATCAATCGCTGATTGTAGTTTCCCATCGAGACAAGCTTGCATGGCATCAGCATTTGTCATTGGGCACAGCGATTGAGCCTGAGCCAATGGACTGAATAAAACGAATAGACTAAATGAGATGATTTTTTTCATGATTTAGAGTTTATCAATATCCAATAAAATCTGTTTTGCTAATGTTTCCATTCTATCCAGACTGATATCGGCTTTTTGCAGAAAATCATTGGTGTAAAACTTAGGGTCAGCCCAATGTTTACCCGTTATGTGGCAGCGTTTCGCCAGTTTACTCAGTCCCAAATCGTCTAAATCAAACCCCAGTTGAGTCCAGCATTTTGCCAGATGCCGCTCAGTCGCATGATCGGCTTGTTGGGTATCCTGTATCTGTCTGACGTATACACTGGTTTCCCGGGCAGCGATAATGACATTTCTCAGCGCTGTTCTGGATTGTTGCTGACGCTGTTCGCCTGCGCGATTAAGATTCGCTAACCAACGTTGTATATGTTTAAAAATTTCCCATAATAATTTGGGGTTAATGGCGTCCATGGCGAGTTTGTTTATGTGTCTAAAATTAATCGCATCGGAATCATGGCAGAGTGAGTAAACCCCTCGTCCTGATACATTTTCTGGGCAATAGCATTATCGGCATCTGTTAATAAGGTAATACGCAGACAACCTTGTTGTCTGGCAAAGTTGACCGCAGCACTTAACAAAGCCGAGCCGAAGCCTTTGCCACGATGTTGTTCAGCAATCACCATATCTTCTAATAAAGCGACTTTACCACCCATGGCGGTTGAGGTTAGATATAACAAACTTACTACGCCGACGACTTTAGACTGGTGTTTGATAAGTAAAAAATGGCCTTTGTCGGGATGCCTGAGAATATCACTGACAGCGTGCATTTGTTTTTCTGGTTGTGGTTCAAAGTCAGCTTCCTGAGTAAACAGCACGGTCAGCAACTGGGTAATGGCATTAAGATCGGTTAATGTCGCTTCGGCAATGATGTGATTGGTCATTTAGCGTTAATCCTTGAGCTCAGGTGATGTCGGCTTTGTACGTCGTATTAAAAATGGAATGATAGTAGCATGACCATAAACCAGAAAGTGATATCAACCCGACAAAAAAGGAGACAGCATAATGGCTGATTGGCTGACGGCTACAGTAGTTGAAAATAAACAATGGAATGATCGTTTGCATTCATTAAGGCTGGATGTCGATTATCCAACGTTCAAAGCTGGGCAGTTTACGCGTTTAGCTTTGGAAATTGAGGGTGAACTTGTCAGTCGACCTTTTTCCTTGGTGAACAGTCCAGACACAAGACCGCTCGATTTTTATTTTATTGAGGTGCTTGATGGTTTGCTTTCTACCCGACTAGCCAAACTTAAAGCCGGTGATACTATTTTGGTCGCACCCAAAGCAGCCGGCTTAATGACCTTGGATCAATTACCTGAGGGCAAGCATCTCTATTTGCTATCCACCGGCACGGGTATTGGCCCTTTTCTGTCTATTTTAAATACGCAGGAAGTTTGGCAGCAGTTTGAAAAAGTGGTTTTGGTACATGCAGTCAGATATCAAAACGAACTGACCTATCAGGACAATATTGATGCGATAAAACAAACACGAGCGGGGCAGTTTATTTATGTGCCTTTTGTCAGCCGTGAACAAGCACCTGATGCCTTAACAGGACGTATTCCTCAAGCTGTTGAAGATGGTCGTCTGGAGCAACGCACTGGTCTGAAAATCAATGCAGAAGACAGTCAGGTGATGTTGTGCGGTAACCCTGAAATGGTGCATGAAACCATGGATGTGTTAATCAATACCCATGGCCTGAAAAAACACTCCCGACGTGATCCAGGGCAGATCAGTATTGAAAAATATTGGTAATAAATATATTGGCTGAACAGAAGATGACAAAGGTCTGAATAGTCACTTAAATCCGTTTTATACGAAGCTTTTATAAATATGATAAAAAGTGTGATTTTGGTGTATTGTTCGCCAGTTTTGTCTCTAGAAGAGTGATAAGCCGATGCGCTGGTTGATATCTGTGGTAGTTGCTTAAATGAGGTTGATTGCCTTTGATTATTTCAGGGCCATTGCCATATTAAGCATCGTTGCCGGACATTGTATTAGCTATAAATCCATCACCAGTTTTGACGAAAGAGTGATTGCCAACTTAATTCAGGGGGGCTCACCGTTATTCGTCTTTATTTCCGGTTTTTTCTTCCATCATATTTTTTACAGGCAATTTGCATACAGCCAGTTTATGCTGAAGAAAGTTAAAAATGTCTTGCTGCCTTATCTGTTTTTATCGTCGTTAGCACTGATTTATTATTTAAGTTCAGGTATTTCTTTACCCGATGCCAAAGAGTTGGGAGTCACGTCGCTCAGTCACTGGCAAGATTATTTAACCATGTTTGGCCTGTATTTATGGACTGGCCGAACCTCGTTTGCCTATTGGTATATCCCGTTTATTATGCTGATATTTCTGATGTCGCCATTGTTTATTAGCTACATCCGCTTGGGTGTAAAAACACGTGTAACGATTTTTATCATCGCCTTAGTGGTGGCGATGATTGTCCATCGCCCAGCGGGTAATCTGTCGCCCTGGCACGCTGTTTTGTATTTTTTGCCTATGTATTTATTAGGCATTCTGGTATCCATGCATCGTGATTTTGTTCAGTCCTACATTGCGAACAAAACTGTTGTGCTGGCAGCAGGCGTTATCTTTCTGGCGATATTACAGGCGCTGATTTATCCCGGATTCGGTAATCTACATAAATTACATGCATTCACCTTTGATGGTCTGGATATCCTGATTTTGCAGAAAATCGTTTTATGTTTTTTCTTTTTGTCTCTACTGCAAAAGTTAAGCGAACGTTATCCTGAAATTCCTGCACTGAGGTTATTAGCCGACGCGAGTTTTGCTATTTATTTTATTCATCCCTGGGTGTTGATAGCGCTGGTGGGGTATAAGTGGTTGCCTTATGTTGAAGAGATGAGCGGATTGGTACAGTTTGTTGTTACCTTTCCGCTCACTATCATTATCAGCCTAGCCGTAGCTTATCTGATAAAACGCGGTGCCGGCCATTACAGTCGTTGTCTGACAGGTTGGTAAATTTAACCCAATCGTCCCGACACACTGTTGATAAATGCCTGCGGAATAGTTTCATTACCATTGTAAAGCTCATCTATCTGGTTAATGGACTCGGTATGGTTCAGGCAATAGTGAATACAAGCAGCGACGTCAGCACGGGTAATCACATCCTTATCAGCTTCGCCTGTTCGTTGTGTGGAAATATGGCCTGTGGCTTTGTCATCAATCAGTTTGCCAGGACGTAGGATGGTGTAAGGGACGCCACTAGCTAATAAATACTCGTCGGCAAAGTGTTTACAAATATTGTAGTGTTTGATGGCCTCAGTGCCTGTTTCAGGATTGCCAGCATCTCTGGCGCTGACCATGACAAATTGTTTGATATTATGTTTCTTGGCCATATCAATAGCTTTCACCGCACCCCATAGATCAATCAGGATGGTTTTGTCAGCGCCGGTTTTTCCACCTGAGCCTGCGGTAAAGACGACTTTGTCACAATCCTCAAATGCTGTTTCCGGTAGTGGGGATTCCAAATCGGCAATAATGGTTTCAGCACCTAATTCCTGAAAGTAGGCAGCTTGCCGGGAGTCTCGGATCATCGCTTTCACCTGATTGTCATCAGCACAGAGTAACTTTATAAGTTGTTTTCCAATCTGGCCGTTGGCTCCAATGACTAATGTTTTACTCATCGTTTATCTCCCTACGATTATTTTCATACTTGTCGATCACTTTAACATGGCTACGCTTTCTGCTTATATGTCCATAATTATTGACATATAAAATATATGTCGACTATTATCGACATATGAAACTACAAAATGCACTCACCGCCTTTGATGCCTTGTCTCAGGAAACACGTCTTCAGGCCTTTAGATTACTGGTGGAAGCCGGTCCGCAAGGGTTGGCAGCCGGTGCCATCAGTGATGCGCTGGGTATTCCGCATAATACCTTGTCATTTCATCTGACCCATTTGAGTCAGGCCAAGTTGGTGACATCGCGTAAAGAAGGTCGCTCCATTATCTACATGGCTAATTTTGAACAGATGAGAGATTTAATTGCCTTTATGGTTCAGGATTGCTGCAGTAGTGATTTAGCGCGATTGCATCAGGCTGAGAACGCCGATTGTGCTGTTGTGGAATTTGTTGATTGTTGTAAACCTCAATCCGTTAATACAGAGAGTTGAAATGAAAAGAATACTGGTTTTATGCACGGGTAACTCTTGCCGTTCAGTGATGGCAGAGGCTTTGATTAATCAGCTTAAAGGAGCTGAATATCAGGCTGTGAGTGCTGGCAGTCAGCCTGCGGGTTATGTTCATCCTAAATCAATAGAAACATTAAAACGCCATGGCATCGATCCTGGTCATCCGGTCAGCAAGTCATGGGATGAGTTTGCGGGTCAAGCTTTTGATTATGTGATTACCGTCTGTGACCAAGCCGCCAACGAAGTTTGTCCGATTTTTTATGGTGAGTATAAAAAACTGCATTGGAGCACTCCTGATCCTGCTAAAGCGGAGGGAACGGAGGCGGAAATTGAAGCTGCTTTTGATGAAGCGTTTCAGTTACTAAAAACACGTATTGAAGAGGAATTAGTATGAACTCGTCTTCTAGTTCAGCAATAGGCTTTTTTGAACGTTATTTGTCGGTTTGGGTTGGCCTTTGTATTGTTGCTGGTGTGGCTTTGGGGGCCTTGTTTCCATCAGTGTTTCAAATGGTGGCCGCTTGGCAATATGCCAATGTGAATCTGGCTGTCGCCGTATTTATCTGGTTGATGATTTACCCGATGATGGTCAATGTGGATTTTGCCTCGATCAAAGATGTTGGTAAAAAACCAAAAGGATTGTGCCTCACGCTGGTGGTGAACTGGCTGATCAAACCTTTTACTATGGCCGGGCTGGGCATTTTATTTTTTGAGATTCTGTTTGCCGGCTGGGTCGATCCTCAATCAGCAAAAGAATACATTGCCGGTATGATTTTATTGGGGGTTGCGCCCTGTACAGCCATGGTATTTGTCTGGAGTCAGTTGGTTAAAGGTGATGCAAACTACACACTGGTGCAAGTATCAATAAACGATTTAATCATGGTGTTTGCTTTTGCTCCGATTACAGCCTTTCTACTCGGTATGACCAATATTATCGTGCCATGGGAAACCTTATTTCTATCAGTTGTACTGTATGTGGTGATTCCATTACTGGCCGGCTATATCACACGGAAACGTCTTGATAATAGTCAGGACCACCATGAAATTGCTCGCTTTACGCAAAAAGTTAAGCCTTATTCAATTCTTGGTTTGTTAGCGATGGTGGTTTTATTGTTTGGTTTCCAGGCAGAAACCATTCTGGCTAAACCGTTAGTTATTGTTTTGATTGCGATTCCATTACTGATTCAAAGTTACGGTATTTTTGCCATTGCTTATGGTTGGGCTTATTTGTGGAAAGTGCCGTTTAATGTTGCTGCACCTGCTGCACTTATTGGCACGTCTAATTTCTTTGAACTGGCGGTTGCTGTTGCCATTAGCCTGTTTGGATTGAATTCGGGCGCTGCATTAGCCACGGTGGTTGGTGTTTTGGTTGAAGTGCCAGTGATGTTGTCATTGGTGGCTCTGGCAAACAGGACAAAACATATCTTTAAATAAAATCAACAATACTTTCGGTTGTTGGTTATTTTTCATTTGCTCGTAAAATAAATGTGGACAATAGTTAAGGATGCAATGGATTAAATAAACTTTCATCGAGGACGATATCAGTAACACCACCTTAGCTATCCTCATTATTACGAGCACTTGAGATGAAAATAAAACAAAAAATTACCTTGGCTGCGATTATTATCGCTCTTACGCCAATCCTTATTTCTACCGCGCTTACCAACTATATCGCGACTAATGAATCGAGTATTGCACTACGTGAATTATCTCAAGAGCGTCTGATTTCCCTTCGTAATGTTAAGAAAAACCAGATTAGAGACTATTTCGCGACGATTAAAAATCAACTGACTAATCTGGCAAATTCTAGCTTGATTACTCAGGCCTTAGGTGATCTGAATACAGCCGCACAGAACTATGCGAATGATATTGGAGAATACAACAAAGCCAGCCTTCGCCAACATGTGAAGACTTATTATGACACGACGTTTTCTCAACGTTACGAGTCCCTGAACGGTGTAAAGCCTCCTGTGAATATGGACGATGTGTTGTCCAAACTTGATGTGAATGGATTAGCGCTGCAACAAACGTATATTGTTGATAATCTGGCACCATTAGGTAAAAAAGATGATCTGGTTCAGGCAGATGATGGCAGTAGCTATGCAAGCTATCATGCTAAATACCATCCATATCTGAAAGATTTTTTAGAGAAGTTTGGTTATTACGATATTTTCTTGGTGGATGCCGATACTGGAATGGTGGTGTATAGCGTATTCAAAGAACTTGATTACGCCACATCGCTGAAAAATGGGCCTTATGCCAACACTGCTCTTGGTCAGGCATTTAACAAAGCACTAGAAATGGGACCAGATGAACAAGTAGCGGTGGTTGATTATGCGCCATATCTGCCTTCCTATGAGAGCCCTGCCAGTTTCATGGCAGCACCTATTTCCCTGAATGGCAGTAAAAAAGGGGTACTGATTTTCCAAATGCCTGTGGATCGAATTAATCAGATTATGACCTTTGAGAAAAAATGGATGGAAGCAGGGTTGGGCGATTCAGGTGAAACTTATCTGGTCGGCCCTGATAAACGTTTACGTAGTGAAAGCCGGTTTTTAGTTGAGGATAAAGCCGCTTACCTGGAGATGCTGACAAAGACTCAGGTTATCGATGAAAAAAGCAGAAATTTGATTGAACGTAAGGGGTCAGCTTTGGGTATTTTACCGGTCAACAGTCATGGTGTTGAGGATGCATTGGCTGGTAAGTCAGGATTTGACATCATTACAGATTATCGTGGCACCCATGTGTTGTCCGCATACGCTCCTTTGGATATTGCGGGTTTGAACTGGGCAATCTTAGCGGAGATTGATGAAGCAGAAGCGTTTGCACCAGCTAATCAGTTATCAAACAGTTTATGGTTGTATGGATTATCGATTCTTGTTGTTATCGCCTTATTAGCTGTGCTGTTTTCTGTTAAAGCATCCAATCTTATTTCCACTCCAATTCTGCAAATATCAAATTTTATTTCTGGCGTGGCAAAGGATCTGGATCTGACTGCAAGACTGGATATGAAACGTACTGATGAAATTGGTGATGCCAGCAAGGCCCTCAATAATATGCTCATCACGATGCAGAAAACCATGAACAATGTAACGGATGCAAGTAGCGAAATTGCAGCAGCATCAGAAGAAACCTCTGTGATCACTGAGCAAACCAGTCAGGCAGTTCAGAAACAGCAGAGTGAAACCACTCTGGTTGCCTCAGCAATGAATGAGATGACGGCTACAGTACAAGAAGTAGCAAGAAATACCAGTGATACATCAATGGCTACAGATAAAGCCGCTGAGCAGGTGGATACAGGCATTGTGGCGATGGATAAAACAGCCTCACTTGTTCAACAGCTAGCTGATGTGACTGAGACGGCAGTGGATTCTATTAATCAACTGAAAAAACGCAGTATGGATATTTCTACCGTTTTGGATGTGATTAACAATATTGCAGAACAAACGAATTTATTAGCATTAAATGCGGCTATTGAGGCGGCACGTGCCGGGGAGCATGGTCGTGGTTTTGCTGTGGTGGCTGAAGAGGTTAGGACACTGGCAAGTAAAACCACCGCTTCAATTGGTGAAATAACCAATATGATCGAGATGCTGCAACAAGGTTCGAATAATGCCGTGGATTCAATGGAAAAAAGTCAGAAACAAGTCAATGAAGCTTTGACTCAGGCGAATTCAACCAAGGAGGCATTAAGAATGATTTCTGAAGTTATCTCACATATTAATGATATGAGTCGCCAAATCGCCACAGCAGCAGAAGAGCAGGGGGCGGTGGCCGAAGAAATTAATCGTAATATTGTGTCGATCAATGATATGATCAGCCAAACCGCTGAGGGGACGGTGCAAACGTCTATTGCCAGTAAAGATCTCGCTCGTTTGGCAATTACACTCAATGATCTGGTGAAACAATTTAAAGTCTAATGAGTTAAAAAATTAACAGGCATACCAGTAATGGCATGCCTGTTATTTGTTATATAGGGCAGACAAAATTCACTGCCTCTTCTAACTCCAGCGGCTGGCTAATGAAATAGCCTTGTATTTTTTTGATGCCGAGCCGAACCAGCTCTTGGAATTCTTGCTCTGTTTCTACGCCTTCGGCTAAAACTTCGCATGAGGTTTCTTTGGCATAAGCAAGTAACGCAGCGGTTAGTGCTTTTCTGGATGTATCAGTATCAATATTTCTGATTAGGCTGATGTCCAATTTGATTATATCTGCACCCAGTTCCAAGATATGATGAAGGCTGGAATAACCAGCACCAACATCGTCAATGGCAAGACGCACACCTTGTTTTCGCAGTGACTGTATAGCTTTACGAAAGGCATGATAGTCTGTTATATGGGCATGTTCAGTGACTTCAAGAATAATTTTTTTATTAAATATATGCTGGTCTAAAGCTCTTTCAACGGCACCATTTATCACGTACTCAGGTGATATGTTTAGAGAAAAATTGATGTCGGCTGGGAAAAGATTCATCTTATCAAGGGCCGCTGTAATAGCCATTATTTCAAGCTCCTCTCCCAGGCCGGCAAATTGAGCTTCTTCAAACCAGATATCTGGCGTGCGATATGGTGTGTTGAGAAAACGGGATAAACACTCATAACCAATCACTCTTTTTTCGTCGACGTGATATATCGGTTGGAAAACAGTTTTGATGTGTTTATTTGATAAGACTTTGCTGACTCGTCTTTTGATTTGATTTTCTTCCTGACTCTTGATCAGTTGCTTATCAATTTGACGGGCAGCTATGTCAGCAAAAATTTTCATTAGCGCTAAGTCTCGTTCGCTTAGCGTTGTGTCAGGCGTATGACTGAAACAACAGAAAGTACCATAGACTTCATCATCATTAAGTACGATGGGCACACCTAAGTAGCTACCAATATCCAGCTCTTGTGTAATCGGCATCGATTTAGTCAATGGATTTTCTGAAGTATCAGCAATGATTTCATCCAGCTCACCATCAACAATCTTGCGACAGTAAGTCAGTTCAGTAGGGTCAGCGTGTCCGGGTTTTAGAGAAATGTCTCGTTCTGCTGAATCGACCACTTCAATTTTTCGTATTTGATCGGTGAACTCGGAGGTAAAAGCAACATCCATCTCCAGATGTTTACGGATAACAGACAAAATATAGCTTAAGTTATCAGTTATTTCTGTTGCTTCTGTTAAGGATAATTCGTTTTCTAATCCTTTGAGGATGGTCTCTCGCATTACCATGTTATCCATCTACTATTGGCCTGCCTTGGTATTGTCGTTAAATGATTACCAATATTTTATATTTTGTCGAGAATGGTGTTTTTAACTTTGGTTAATTTTGGATTTTTTAAATCAACACAACATTATAAAAGTGTGATGGCGCACAGGACTAATAGTGCGATATTTGCCAGTAAACCAATCATGAAAAATACTGTTCTTGGGCTGGGGTTTTTTTCAGTGGCAATTTTGTAATATAAGGCCATATGGATAATTCGTGCGATGGCAAATACCCAGATAAAAATCCCCGTCCATAGAGCATTGGCGCCAATAAGAATTGCCATAAATGATGTTCCAAGCATCAAAGGCAGGTTTTCCAGTGAGTTCATAAAGGTGCGGTGGGCACGGAACACAAATGAGGAATGACTCAAGTGTTCATCAATTTTTCCTGGAATGGCACCCGGTTGTGAGGCTTTGGTCTTACTGGCAATAAACCATTGCACTAACAGCGTTAACAAGATGATAAATAAACCGGTAAATGCGATGTGGTATACGTTTTCTAATGTCACAATATGTCTCCTTTTAGTTTTGTGCGATTAAGGCAACTGCACCAAGGATAGCCAACAGCCACAGTACGCCCCCCTATGAATAAGGCGGCATAGCCTCGCCAGTCGTAGCGTGAGTTAATGGCGCCAATCGGGTCGTCCTTAAGCATATTGATTTTGTCTTGTAGCTCAATCAATGGGTAAACACTCAGGTAAAACAATACCAGCCAGATAATATTGAAATATTCAGGTACCACATGATTATCAGCTAAGGTGCTTGCGAGGTTGCCAAGAATGACCAGTAAGACAAACATGGTTGCGAGAAAACCTAAATGTTTATTCTCCGGAATGTCTTGGCGCAACATACTCTGTTTGATGCGTTTAGTTAATGCATGAGTGAAAAAAATAGAAAATATGCCACGCATCACCGGCATAATTTTGCCATCGATAAAAGGCTGCTGAAGTTTCCAGTTTTTATAAAACCAATAGATACCATATAAACCAAATGTGGCGAGATAAAGCCATTTCAGCTTGGTGGTGGATACAGAAAAGTAGGCTTGATCTCCAGCAGCAGGGTCAATATCCGTTTCCATAGCGATATGAGCTGTTTGTGTTTCTAATTCCATTTTAGCCTCGTATTCATGATTAACACTGTTTTTATTTGTTCTGAAGAATGGCATGTCCATAAGAGTTATCAATAGCACATCGCCAGATATCATCGCTGTTTTTGACAAAGACATATGTCGCTTGTCTTGTGGTCGGTTCAGCACCAGGTGCAGAGATAATGGTATTGGCTAGTACCAGAGCGCTATCACCGGTTTCTAAAATTTCTAATGCCGCCTGTTTTATCTGTAAACCATGTTGAAAATAAACAACAATCTTCTCAAATGCCTGACGGATCTGAGCTTTGCCGATCGCATTCATGCCGGGTTGTACCACTAGCAGCGCATCGTCAGTGTAAATATCTAATAATGTATCGAAGTCTTCTGCGATGATGGCTTCGTCTGCTGCTTTGATCTGACTGATGATTGGATGCTCTGTCATTTAGTTTTGCCGTTCCACTTTAGTGTGTAGAGTTCAGTTCGTCGGTCTTTTAGGTTATTTACTGAGCCCTCACTGCGAGTCAGTTTGAGTTTATCCAAGTCCAGATCAGAGAACATAATCATCTCGGTATTTGGAGTTGTTTCAGCCATCACGGCATCGTGAGGATAGGAAAAATCAGAAGGGGAGAACACCGCCGCCTGAGAATATTGCACATCCAAATTTTCTACCTGAGGCAAGTTGCCGCAACTGCCACAAATGACTACATAACATTCATTTTCAATGGCGCGAGCCTGGGCACAGTGACGTACCCGAAGATAACCATTTTTGGTATCAGTCCAATACGGTACAAAAAGAATATCCATATCCTGTTGTGCCAATAAACGAGCCAGCTCAGGAAATTCGACGTCATAACAAATCAATATGCCAACACGACCTGCATCGGTTTCAAAGACTTGTAATTGATCACCGCCTTCAATCACCCAGTCACGACGTTCATGTGGGGTGATATGAACTTTGGTTTGTCGTTCAATCGTGCCATCGCGACGGCACAGATAGCTAACATTATAGAGAACATCGTCCTCCAATAATGGCATGGAGCCGGTGATGATATTGATGTTATAGCTCACTGCCATTTGCGACATTTCTGTTTTAAAACGTTCAGTAAAGCTGGCTAAAAAACGAATCGCTTCGGTTTGATTGCGTTGATCGGGGCTAAGTCCCATTAATGGAGAGTTGAAAAACTCAGGAAACAGGGCAAAGTCGCTTTTATAGCTGGATAAGGCATCAATGAAATATTCGACCTGACTTAACAATTCTTCAACAGACTCGACTTCACGCATCTGCCACTGAATCGCGCCGATACGAACCTGAGTTTTCCGGGTCTCAATAACGGTACTTTCCGGTTCATAAAAAATGTTGCGCCACTCCAGTAACGTCGCGTAACCCTGAGATTTTTCGTCTTCAGGCAGGTATTGCTTTAATAAACGCGTCACCTGAAAGTCATTCGATAACTGAAAGGTGAGAATGGGATCATAAATACGTTTGTTTTTGACGGCCTCAAAATACTCGGCAGGCGTCATTTCGTCAGCATACTGGTGATAATTTGGAATACGGCCACCGGCCAGAATGGCTCTAAGATTATGTTGGCGACACAGCTCTTTTCTTGCTTCGTATAAACGACGGCCTAGGCGGTAACCCCGATAATCTGGATGAATTAGTACATCCAGCCCATATAGAGCGTCACCATTTTTATTATTCAGAATGGTTTCTTTTTTACTGATTAAATCATCGTAGGTATGCGGATTACTGAAACGTTGATAGTTCACTTGTACCGACAAGGCCACACCGATAATGGTGTCGTGATCGATAATACAAATCTGGCCTTCAGGTAAGTCATCAATCAGTTTGAAAATAGTATGTTCTGGCCAGGCGCCACCAATATCATCGTAAATTTTATCCATCAATAATTTGAGTTGGGGATAATCGGATTTTTCCAAGTTACGAATCTTGATGTGCAGATCTTCAGGCATAAGGTTCCTTTATCAGTTGACACATACAGCATAGGTGAGTCACTAATAATATAAAAGTCAGTGTGAAAAATTTGACAGGAAAATGAGGGGTTGGAAAGTAAAAAAATAGCCAGCCTCTTTAAAGAGACTGGCTGGATCATCTTTATAAGTTAGGAAACCTGGAATCGCATTACCTGAATTTTGAGTTTGGCACTTAAGTCTGCAATTTCATTATTGGCTGATGATATTTGTTGAGAAGCCGTGGCATTACTCTCTGAAATAATCTGAATATTGTGGACGTTGTTGTTCACTTCCTCGACAACGTAGCTTTGCTCTTCAGCTGCTGTGGCGATTTGAGCATTCATTTCAGTGATGGATGAAACGACAGAAGTGATGCTATTCAATGATTCGGTTGCCTGGCTGGTTTTCTCAGCCAAAGCACTGACGCTGAGCTTATTGGAATTCATTGAGTTAACTGCGTCGTCAGCATTGGACTGTAATGTGGCGATAAGCTGTTCAATTTCCAATGTTGATTCTTGTGTCTTTTGTGCCAGTGAGCGAACCTCATCTGCAACAACAGCAAAGCCTCTGCCTTGTTCTCCAGCACGAGCAGCTTCTATAGCGGCATTCAATGCCAGTAAATTCGTTTGTTCGGCGATGCTTTTAATCACGTCTAACACTGTTTCAATGTTGACACTACCTGTTTTGAGCGTTTGAATAACCCCCGATGAATCCTCAATTTCATTCACTAAACGCCCGATAGATTCCACCATCTGTTTGATAACCAGCTGACCTGAGCGAACTTCGCGATCACCATTGGATGCGGCTAGAGAAGCCTGTTCCGTATTGGTGGCGACTTCACGAACAGTGGCTGTCATTTCATTAATGGCGGTGGCGACCAGACTGGTTTCATTTTGCTGTTTAAGGATGTTTTGTGTGGAATCTCTTGTCACACTGGAGGTTTCTTCAGCAGCAGTAGATAGATGTTCAGTTGCCAGTGCAATTTCTCTTATCAGTTGTTCTAATTGGGCGACAAATTGATTGAAATTATCCGCAAACTGACCCAGCTCATCCTTGTTATCAATATCGATACGTAGGGTCAGGTTACCATCAGCCACTTTGTCCATAACGCCTTTCATTTTTTCAATGGGGTTAACGATGCCCTGCGCGAGTTTGAAAGAAATAAATATGCCAGCGATAGCCGCAATGGCATAGACAAGGTAGCTAAAGCGCTCTGTTTTGATGATATTGGTTTTTGCCTGTTCTCCCTGCTCAATCATTGACTTAAACACACTGTCTTTCAGAGCCTGCGTTTTACTGGAAATGATAGGGCCATTTGTGTCCAACACATTATTGATAGCATTGTTTCTTTTTGTAATAGCTGCCACTAATTCGATAAAACCGTTTTTATACGCTTCGATTTTTATGGCTGCTTCACGGGCAGACTGCAAGCTTTGATTGTCTATTGTGTTGGCGAGTAATTCTTCTAACCATTGTTGGGTGGATTCAAGTTCTTTTTGAGCCAGGTTGTTATCATCAATACTATTGGTATCTAAATATTTGAAGACATAGAGTCGAGATAATAAAAAAGACTTAAGTGTTTCCCCTGCATAAAAAGTGGCTTCGATATCATAGTTATCGTGGGCAGAATTCAGTATGCCATCTAAACTTTTTTCAGCTAACTTCCCATTTTTATTTAAGTTGTCATAAACGATGTTATTTCTGATGGACATGTTAGCGACAACATCATTATGAAAAGCCTCATCATAACGACTGTTTAATTCATCAATTTCATTAATCAGCTTGACGCGATCTGGTGCTTTAATCTCTGCCTGAGCCGTAGTAATAAGCTGTTGTAATTCGTCAGCTATCGTCTTAAATTTTTCTACATTACTGTTATCGGAAGTCTTGATATAGTTTTTCACCTGCAGCCTTTTCTCATTCACTTTGTTCATGATTTGGGCAGCTAAATCCGTATCCGGTGCTAAGTTGTAAACAACATTATCAATGTTATTAGAGACAGTTTTGAGGTTTGTTGTGATGACGATGAGTAGGATAGTGAGCATCACAGTCATGACAGCAGGTGGAATCATCGATTTTTTCATCACTGATGCATTGTGATAAATGTTTCCTATGCTCATATTTACTCCTCGAGAAAACGTCTGCAGTTGGCAAGACATGGTTCATAACTACCTTTAATCCTTAACGACCTTAAAAAATGAAAATTTAGTAATTTAATGATGAGTTTTGTTAATCCAAAGCTAACTAGCTAATAGTTAGGAGAAAAGTATTAAAGTTGACTGCTATTAATCTACAAGCACAATCGCGACTTTAGATTATGAAGCTTTGTTTCTTCTTGCTATATTAGGCTTAGCCTGTTTTATAACAACGGAGTTGGACTATGGCTTCAGTGAGTTTGTCGGATTTGTCGATTGTTCTAGTAGAGCCATCTTCAACCCAACGGAAAATTATTGTCACCCACCTGCAACAGGCCGGTGTATATAACATTGAGGGTGTGGCTTCCGGTATGGAAGCGTTAAAAATCATGATGCAATACCCGCCAGATCTGGTGATTAGTGCTTTGCATTTACCGGATATGGATGCAGCAAAACTGATTGCATTAGCTCGTAAGATCAAAAGTGAAACCAATATTCACTTTATGCTGGTCTCTAGTGAAACCCGTTTTGAAGAATTAGACGATGTTCGCCAAGCTGGAATTGTGGCACTGCTGCCAAAACCTTTCGATAGTCATGATTTAGAAAAAGCCCTGGCAACCACCATTGACTTCATGGAACCTGCCAGGCTTGAGTTAGATAACTATGATATTACAGCACTTAAAGTGCTGGTCGTTGACGATAGCCTGACTGCCCGAAACCACATTACTCGTGTGTTAAAAAATCTGGGGATGAGTGATATCTCCAAGGCGAATGATGGCAAGCAGGGGGCAGAAGCCGTTAAAAATAATGAGTTTGATCTTATTTTTACCGACTTGAATATGCCCAATATGGATGGCAAACAATTAGTGGAATATGTGCGTAACGAACTTAATAATGCGTTTATTCCCATTATCATGGTCACCAGTGATGACGATGCTGCCCGTTTGGGTGAAGTGAAAGCCGCAGGTGTCACCGCCATTTGTGATAAACCCTTTGAACCGGAAGCAATACGCCAATTATTAGTCAGGGTGTTTGATGCGGATTAATTTATCTGCCACATCAGTCTTTTTCTTGGCTTAGATAAAAAACTCGTTCTGAATCGATTCCATAGGTTACTTTTAAGTAACTAAGTCTCTGAAAAGTGCCGTCTTGCGGCACTTTTTTTTCGCTCATACCATGTTTCCAACAAGCAATGTAATTCCATTGTTTTTCATTATTTAAAAAGATTAGAGGAAACGATAATGGCGGGTAGATTAGACAATAAAGTCATTTTAATCACAGGTGCGGGTGGTGGGCTGGGTAGTGAGCAGGTTCGGATGATGGCAAAAGAAGGGGCAAAAATTGTTGCTGCTAACTTAAAGCAAGATCCGATCATTGCTGATGAACAACCTGCTGATGCCCTCTGGAAAAAGACCGTTAATCTGGTTGAAGAAATAAACCAGAATGGCGGTGAAGCGATTGCTGTCGCACTTGATGTTACTCAGGAGCAAGACTGGATTGATGCAGTAGCTGAAACCGAAAAGTACTTTGGTCGTCTGGATGTGCTGGTGAATAATGCCGGGATTTATTATCACGCGGGCTTATTAGAACACACCGTCGAGAAGTTTTACCAGATAGTGAATATCAATCAGCTAGGTGTTTTATTAGGCATGAAAGCCGCCGTACCAGCGATGAAACGTGCTGGTGGTGGTTCGATAGTCAACTTTGCTTCCATTTACGGTATTGCTGGGGCCGGTGTTTCAACCGCTTACCAGAGCACAAAAGGTGCTGTGCGTTTAATGACTAAATCCGCGGCAATGGAGTTTGTCGGTGACAATATCCGCGTCAATGCGATTTGTCCGGGGATGTTTGACACCAACTTATTTGAAAGCAGTGTGCCAAAAGAGGAATGGGAACCGCTTATCTCAATGGTGCCGATGAAACGCTTTGGTAAACCTCAGGAAATCGCTTACGGCACGATTTTTCTGGCCTCTGATGAATCATCATTTATGACTGGCACAGACTTGGTGATTGATGGTGGTTATACCTGCCCTTAGAAAGAAGTAATAGTCAAACCAATGAGAGAAGTGATATCTCTCATTGGTTTTTAATATTATTTACTGCATGTTCCTGTTTTTGCCATGTTTAAAGAGCTAATGTCTTTTTTGCCCTTTTCTTCATCAACAAGTTCTACACCGGCACCACCCACAAAAACACCTATTTTCATATATTGTCTAATGAAATAATTTTTACCGGTTTCTGTATCCAACAACAAGTCGTTAGGTGAAAACTCTGATTCGGTAGCAATTTTATGCTGCTCATTACCTTTTACTTCTTTGTAAAAGAACATATCTGGTGCAGTCTCACCCAGACAATCTCCATCTACCCAAACATCTTTTTTAAGTGCACCACCAAAGCTGCCTGAGCGATAAACATACAAGCCTGAATTACCTTCTGAGGGAGTGTTGAATTGTTTTGCCAGTTCTGTATTTTCTTTGCTTTCCATTGGAACAGAAGCGCAACCAGATAGGAATGTTACTGCTACCAAAACAGCAGCAAATAATACTTTTTTCATCTACTTTCCTTGTTTTTAAATTTAAATGGAAAAATAACCTTATATAACGTAAGTAATTTAAGGTTGATTTGATAATAACGGAAAATCTGTAGAATGAAAAAAATTATATCTCAGTAATCTGATGCGCTTCTCTAATGGGCCCTTGTGCCAGTACCCAGGCGATGACTAAGAAAGTCAGCATGCCCAATAGGATGCTCTGAAAGGTCACGCCGGCATCGATCATAAAACCCAAAAATGCCGGTGCGATACCGGTAGAAAACACTAAAAAGGCGGATTTTAATGATCGTACCTGACCCAGGTGATCACGTCCCCACAGCCGAACTAATAAGGTATCACCGATAGGGGAGGACATACCCAGAGCGGTGCCCGCACCGAGCATTAATACCCAGATCCCGATATCACCTCCGATGGTCGCTGCAAATAATAAGGCCAAAGCAAATGGCACTAAATAAAGTTTGGCGAGTGTGGTGGCACCGTATTCATCAATCCAGCGACCACCTAATAATGCACCTGGGAATCGAGCAATACCGAGACCAGTTAACGCCAGTGCATAAGTGGTTGGGCTGGCTAATAAGTCGAGAGTCATCTGAGCCTGATAGATAAAAATACCGGTCAGGGTAATAGGCAATACCATCAGCATCGGTAGCAATAACCAGAAACGCAGATCGCGAGTCGGGCTGGGCCCAGCGTCTTTATGTTGTTTGTTTTCATGCTTTTGACGCGGAGCTGGTGGCCAGTCAACAAATAGAATCAGTAACACCCACAGCACAATTAGCACAGCTAGAATACTCCACCAGACTTGTTGCCAGCTGTAGCTGACGGCCATCAAAGCGATAATGGGCGGTAAGATAATTTCACCGGTAGGCATGCCTAAAGTGACAAGTCCTAGGGCTTTACCACGATTGGTTTTAAATTCGCGTCCGGCAAGGGTGCTGCCAAAGTGAGTCATTAAGCCCTGACCACATAAACGTTGTAGACCCAGCCCGAAAATACATAAGCCCCACCAGGGAGAAAGGGTGAGCATTAATACGCCTATGGTCAGTGCAGTAAGTACGCTCAGCACGTAACGCCGGGGAGCTATCCAGTCAATCTTGGGACCAAAATGCATCACCAGAAAACCACTTATCATGGTAATGACAGCATAGAGTGATCCAAATTCACCGGCAGAGATATTGAGATATTCACTGATATCGGTCCTGAACAGGCCAATAAAAAAGCTTTGTCCCAGATTACCGGTAAAAACCGCCAGGTAGGCTGCTGCAATCAATCCAAAATGATTTTTTAACAATCCGGCGTAGCTGAGTCGGATATCAGAATCCATAATAATTCCTATTTGAAATGCGTCTGGTTAGTCATGGTCTTTGACAAAGAGTAGGGTTATTCTACCAGTGTGACAGGCGATGGAATCATCACGATTTATTCACTGTCATTCATATGTAGTAATTTGTGTGTGCTTTGCTAACTTGGTATGGTTGCGTACCATTATCTTTTTCACAATATTTAATCTGGCCTAATTTGGGAGTGCTTTGTGCCAAACGTTTTAATAACGAATTCTCTAACAAAATTCTTATTTCTTTTTATTTTCACGATAGCGGTTTCATTACCTGCCATCACAATGGCAAATACCGCAGCACAGGAAGCACAAGCTTCATCTGGCAGTGAATCTCAAGCAGATGTATATCGAAGTTTAGCGAATATTATCGAAAATCCTGATTCTCGCGATAAGTTGATCAAAGAGCTAAAAGGTTTATCCGAAAATGCGGATAAAACGAGCACTGAAACTTCATCTGCTGAGAAAGCAAAAGCATCTGAAAAGAAAGTAGATGATTCGTTTGCTGCAGCCATCGCTGAAAAAAGTCAGACCGTTGTGCAAACCATGATGTCGACGTTAACAGGAAGTTGGCAGGCACTGACTTCAATCTGGCATGGCACAGATAAAACCACTAAAGGCTGGTTCTCGGATTTAATCTCAGTGGCGATTGTCGCGGCTGCCACCATTGCCAGTTTTATTTTGTTTCGCTTACTGGCCCGAATCATCTTCCGTAGTACCAATCAATTTGCCTTACGTGAACACAATACCCATGCGCTGGTTATCAAAGTCACCGCGGTCATCATCGCTACCGTAGTGGATGTCGCCGTAGTTGCATTTGCGTGGCTTGCCGGATACGGCGTGGCTCTGTTGGGTGTCGGAAAAATGGGTGAAATCGCGGTTTCTGAAACCTTATTCTTGAATATTTTCCTGGCAGTGGAATTAACCAAAGTTGTTATCAGAGCGATCTTTGCGTCCAGAAACGAAGGGTTACGTTTACTAAGTCTGTCCTCGGAAACAGCGCGTTACTGGTCTAGCTTCTTTTCAACAATCGTCTCATTGGTGGGTTATGGCACGTTGTTTATCGTGCCATTCCTTGCCATGTCAATTTCAGAAAGCCTGAGTCAATTAGCGAATTTGTTTATTGTTCTGTTTACGGTGATTTTTGCATTAAGTGTGGTTTTGCGTAATAAAAACAGAGTGAGAGAGCAGTTGATTGCTACAGCAAAACATAGTCATTTTGGCGTGAATGATGTCACCCTCCGCGTGTTGGCGAAAACTTGGCATTGGTTTGCCATTGCCTACTTTTTAGTGCTGGGTGCAGGTTTACTCGTTAATTCTGAAGAAGCCTTACCCATCATATTATTAGCCACACTGAAAACGGTGATCGCTGCATTAGTAGGTATGGGGATTATCGCTTTACTGGATATGGCAGCGAGCTATAGCATCAGACTGCCTTATATCCTCAACCAGCACTTAGCCAATGCAGAGGCACGAATAAACGAGCAACTGCCTCGGGTATTCAAAGTGTTCAAACTGATTGTTGTACTGCTCATTATCAGCACAATTCTGGATGCGTGGGGCATCGTTAATTTAGCTGCATGGCTTGCCTCACCAGTTGGTATGCACGTGATTACCTCAGCCATTTCGATTTTCTTCATTATTGCGGTGGCCATGTTGACCTGGATCGTGTTGGCAAGCTGGATAGAACACCGCTTGAATCCGGAAGAAAGCGGTCGCATGCCGAGCGCCAGAGAGAAAACCTTACTTACCATTTTCAGAAATGCCATTGCTATCACCATTATTGTGATGACGACGATGATTGTGCTGTCTGAAATTGGTATCAATATCGGTCCTTTGATTGCTGGTGCAGGTGTAATGGGCTTAGCGATTGGCTTTGGTGCCCAGAAGCTGGTGCAGGATGTGATTACCGGAATATTTATCCAGTTAGAGAATGCGATAAATACCGGAGATGTGGTCACTGCTGATGGTATTACCGGTGTAGCAGAAAAACTGACCATTCGTTCTTTAGGCTTACGTGATTTGTCGGGCACTTTCCATATTATTCCGTTCTCATCTGTCGGCACGGTATCTAACTATATGCGTGAGTTTGCATACCATGTGGGTGAGTATGGTGTGGCCTATCGTGAAGATACGGATGAAGTGATCGTTAAATTACGTGAAGCCTTTGCTGAGTTGATGTCGGATGATGCTAATCGTTCACAAATCCTGACAGAAGAACTGGAAGTACATGGGGTCACTGCTCTGGCAGATAGTTCAGTCAATGTGCGTGTCAGAATCAAAACCTTACCGGGCAGTCAGTGGAGTATCGGTCGTGCCTATAACCGTTTGGTGAAACGTCATCTGGATGCGGCGGGTATCGAAATTCCATTCCCACATCTCACTCTATACTTTGGTGAGGACAAACAGGGTAAAGCGCCTGCGGCGCCACTGCGTATGGTGAATGAGGTGGAAGTGAAAGAGCTGTTTAATGATGAATCTGATCATCAACAGCATTCAGACTCGCATCATGAAAAAGCCGAGAAACGTTCAAAGTCGGCTAAACCCAATCCCACCCGGAAAGGGGACTTTGACGACGCAGATTGAGTTTAAGGTTTAAGCCATAAAAAAGGGCTGACATTGAAAGATGCCAGCCCTTTTTCTTTATCGATACACGTATTTATTCTTTAACAAAGGTGCCGCGATCGACATCGGCCATGACTTTTTGTAAGTAGGCTGAAGTTAAGCCTAAAGCGTAACCTAATACGCCACTGCCAATCACCACATTATCAAACTGAGTCACGCTCTCATCGAGTAACACTGTCACGCTATCAGGTAAAGCAATCGGTGGCACAGCACCCACCACGTAGCCAGTCGCTTCTGGCACTTCATCAAACTCGGCCATACGCAGTTTTCGTTCTTCCAGGTGTTTTCTTAATATGCCCCAATCTGCACGACCACCTCCGGCGACGGCCAGCAGCACATAATTATCAGAACCGGTTTTAAACAGCAGACTACGCACCACAGACTTCGGATCATGTCCCTGACTGCTTAACAGTTCTTCCAGATTACGCACTGGTTTTTTATCTTCGGTTAAGGGGATTTCAATCACTTCAAACGTAATACCTTGAGCTTCAAGTAAATCAGTGACGGGAGAAGAAATCGGCGTACTCATTGTGCCTCCTGTAAAAGCCTTAATTAAGTTTTGATTTTAGTGGTCAGTGTACAGTGAAAATGAGATTTTTGAAGTAGTTGTATTTGTTGGGTTTCATGCTTCAACCCAACCTACGAAAGAGAATTTTTTTATTGTGTAGGTTGGGTAGAGCGCTAGCGAAACCCAACGATGCATGATTTTCTTTTCGATATGACCTTAATAATGATAACGGCAGGAAATAATGATGATTGCGTCGTCATCCACGGCATAGACTAATCTATTTATGTCATCAATTCGCCGTGACCAAAAGCCAGATAAATTTTCTTTTAACGCCTCAGGTTTACCGATACCTTCAAATGGGGAGCGTTTAATATAAGCAATCAAATTATTGATTCGTTTCAGTGTTTTTTTGTCTTGTGTCTGCCAATACAAATAGCCACTCGATGCTTCATCTGTCCATGTCAGCAGTCGTTTACTCATCCAGTAGTTCCCGTTGTATCGCTTTTCCCTGTCTATACTGGGCAATGGATTTATTCAGATGCTCAACGTTTGCGGGTGAACGAAGTAAATGAACGGTTTCCATTAGGCTATTGTAATAATCTAATGACATCACCACCGCATCCTGAGAGTCTCGACGTGTAATAACTGTGGTGTCGGCGTCATTGATAACCCGATCTAAAACAGCCTTCAAGCTATTACGTGCTTCGGTAAAAGAAACAACTTTCATATCACACCTTAAGATGTACAACTTATTGGACAAGTATGGGTGGCAATGTAATACATGTACAGAAAGTTGTTCAACTCTATGTCTTGGCGAAAAGGACTGATATATAAAAAGAAAACAGGGAGGGGTTCAATGATTATCTGTTACGAACGAGCCCGGTGAGTTGTTGCTCTGAATCAATAATATTGAAGTGTTGTAACCATTGCCGTGCATCATCAGCATCTTGTTCAAACCAGGCTTTGGCACTGCCTAGACGAAAGCTGTAACCCCAGCGATCCATATCTCTGAGCATACGAGCCCGGCCCATTTGCTGGATATGACCGGCTAACAGAATTTGCAGATAACAGACGCCGTTTTCTTCGTCGTAGTCACCTTCAGCATCAGTATGTAAGTTGGCTCGACGCTCTGGGTCCATACAGATATAGTGCCCCGCTTCATGCAAGACAGAATGAACCGGTGTATCTGAACGGACGATAAGTTTATTGCCAATTAAACCCGCTTCACGTTCACCAAAAAAGCTGCCAGGAATCGCTTCGTCGGCTGAGATTTTTTCTATTTTCAAGCCGTATTGGCTGAGTAAATTCTGTAGTTGCTGCAACATAAACTCGTTGCAGTTAATCACATCAGTCGGATCAGACACGTCGTGAGTCACCGATGATGTGATTGATAACAAGGCCTGCCAGCGTTAACCCAAAGATAGATGGCATATAACTCACCGTGCCATTCACTGCTCGCGCCCGACCACGACTAACCGGTTCCGGTGGTAGCGGAGGAAGAGGGGCTTCCAGTGAGTAAACCGTTTGAATACCTCTGCCAACACCACGTTTGCGTAGTTGTCCACGCAGGTGTTTGGCGAGTTTACAAATGGAGGTGTCCATTAAATCACCGGTTTTGACCTGGGTGGGATCGAGTTTTCCGCCGGCACCCATGCTGGCAAATACGGTCATTTCATTACGCCATGCAGTTTCCAGTAATGCGGCTTTACTGCTCAAGCTGTCGATGGCGTCAATGACGACGTCATAACCTTGAGATAAAACAGTCGGAATAGATTCGGGTGTTAAAAAGTCGGTGATTAAGGTGACCTGGCAGTCCGGGTTAATATCTTTAATACGATCCGCGATGACGTCTGCTTTTAATACATCCACTGTAGAACGCAGCGCAACAAGCTGGCGATTCATATTGGAACCTGACACCACATCATGATCAACGAGTGTCATTTTACCCACACCCATTCTGGCTAACGCTTCCGCTGTGTATGAACCGACACCACCAATACCGGCAAGAAAAATATGGCTGTTTTGCAGCTTTTCGATACCTTCATCACCAATCAAAATGTGAGTACGTTCGAACAGGGGATTGGAATGTGCCATGCGTGTTCCTTAAAACCAACGAATCAGGGCTGCCTATTTTCCGCAAAATCACGCGGCTTGGCAAAGTGACTTAGCGCTTGGGAGTAAAAGCCTTTATCTGTTCACGTAAGGAAGACAGCGTCTGTTGATCCTGCTGGCGGTAACGCCATGCTGTAAACAGTGAGGTAATTTTATCGATTTGATGGTGATATTCGGGTAAAGCCGCTTGCGCGCGCCGAGCGAAATCTTGTGGTCCCTCATGGTCTGCTTTTTCTATACCTAGTCTGGCAAGCTTTTTACAAAATCGCTGATACAAGGCTACCCCTGGATCGTGATGCGGTCGTTTAAACCAGACGCTGAGCATCATGACCAATCCGGTCAGAACAAATAAGAGCGTCAACACAACAGTCATTTTTTGCCAGTTGGGATTGGACATACCGAGTTTTGATAACAGCTCAAGCTGACGTTCTGGCCCGAATGACACGACCCACATATCCCAGGCGGTATTAAACGCATTCCAGTTATTTTTCAGACTATTCCAAGCGGCGACGAGTTGGTTATTGTCACCCAGCATAGCCGGGGATTGTCTGCCTGGAGGTAACAGCCGGCCAATGCCTTGTTCAATTCGTTGTTGAGATACTGCGGACGTAGGGTCAATGCGTAGCCAACCTTGCTGCGGCAACCAGACTTCTGTCCAGGCGTGAGCATCACGCTGTCTGACAGTCAGTACATCATCTACAGGGTTAACATCGCCGCCTAAATAGCCGGTGACAATCCGAGCTGGAATGCCTGCTGCCCGCATCAACACGGTAAAGCTGGCAGCGTAGTGTTCGCAGAAACCCTCTTTGGTGTTGAATAAAAACTGATCGACAGTGTCGCCATTTAATCTTGGCGGGCTTAATGAATAAACAAACCCATCGTTTTTAAAAAATGCTAAAGCAGTGTTGATGTACTGCTGAGGCGTGTCGGTCTGTTGTTGCCATTGTTTTGCCAGAGCGAGTGTTTGGGGATGTTTGCCTTCAGGTAATTGTAATGCTGCATGAAGGTTTGGTTCTGCCGCTACATTAAAGGTATAAAACGGGCTGGATGTCAGCGAATATTGCGTGCGTTGTTTTATCGGTTTATCACTGTTTAATTGCCCATCGCTGGTGAGGTGGCTTGCCAGGGTTTGTGGCTGTTCTGTTGGAAAGTCGAGGGCGAATAACCAGGTTTTATTGTGTGGTTCCAAGGTCATCTGATAGCGGTATGACGATCCTGAAATCTGAATATGGGGTTGTTGTGACTGTAATTGTTTTTCTGTCATTGGCGACCAGACGGTGCCATCTGTTGTCCACAAAACGGGACCACGCCAATACAGTTTTGCACTTGGCGGAAGCTCATTGTCAGTAAACTTCACCCGAAACGCGATGGCGTCAGACTGAATAAGCTGACTGATTTTACCCATTTGGATCTGATCATTAATGCCTGACATTCCCTGTGATGGCGGTAAATCACCTAAGGTCAGTTGCTCTGTCATTTGAGCAGACTGACTTGCATTAGCATCTTGTGGTAAACCCCAGATTGGGCCAGAGATTCGCGGGAATAACACAAACAAAAACAGCATCATTGGTGTGGCTTGTAACACCAGTTTGCTGGATAACCATAAGCGCTGCTTGATATTGAGTGCGCTTGCCTGACTGTTCACACTGAGTAAGCAATACCCCAGAGCGATGACAACAATCAGCATTAACATCACCATAAATACACTTTGGCTATAAAAAAAGTTGGTGATAACTAAAAAGAAACCCAGGAAACAGCTGAGGTAAAAGTCACGTAGAGAGCGTATTTCGACGACCTTAAACGCCAGCATCATGGTCAGCAAAGCAGCGCCTGCATCACGACCAATTGTGAGTCCAAATTGAGCGATAAGTATGGCAATGGTGAGTAAGGCGATACCGTTATGTAATACTTTTAACCAGCGACTGGCTGTCGGCAGTGGCCAACTTTTCCAGTGATGTAATAAGCGCCAGCTGATCATGATGACAAACATCATGCCTACCCACGCCGGTTGGTAGATGATGTGCGGAATCGCACCAATGGATAAGGCGATAATTAATGCGTTTATCGTAGATTGCGGTGGCGACAAATCAGCTTTTTTCATCAAACAATGCCAACTGTTTTAAACAATGCTGCTGATGTGATGGGCCATGTGAAGGCGATACTTTGGTTTGAGGTAAGATCAAACCATAACGATCGCCTTGTTGTTCTGCCTGACAAATCCACTGGCAGAGCTGAGATAATTTTTGTTCAGTGTCTTTCAGATCCGTCACATCCTCCCAGCGAAATAACAGCTCTCGCCCTTGTGGAGAGGAGAATTGTTTACTGCGCATCTGATCATCACGTGCCATCGCTTTCCAGGCGACTCGATGCAGGGCTTCACCTTCACGATAAGGTCTTAAACCAGCAAAATCATCTTCGCCATGCTGTTCTTTGTGATGTGACTCCTGGCCAGTCTGATTTGTTATCGGAAGTGGCTTTTGACCTTTAGGGCTAGGGTAAACCAGCACCTGAGCCGTGGTTTCATATAATGTCCAGCACTGAAACAGACCCAAAGGGTAAAAACTGACAAGACTGAGGGTATTTAATGACTGCCAACCCCGCTTTTGCGTTGGAATGCTCAGGGTTGATGACTGGTTATTATTACCATCAACGAGATCTAATAACTGCAGTGATTGATAGCGTTTGATAAATGGCCAACGTGACTTCTTGGCACTGCTTTTATGCCGCACCTCAAGCTGATAACTGGGATAAGGTTTGTGGTTGGTGGTAGTCAATCGAAACTGTGCTGGCTGGCCGCTAAAAACAGGATCGAGCCCTTGTACATTGACGTTCAGCCCTTTGATATTGCGGTGACTGTGGTGCATGGCAACCTGACCCAGACCGACCAGTAAAAAACACAGTAAATACCCCAAGCTGTTATTGTAGTTAATCGCTCCCAGCAACATGATTAGCAGTAATACGACATAGGCATAACCATACGCTGACGGCATGATAAAAATTCGTTGCCTTTGACGCTGCTGCCATTTCTGCCAGAGCTGAGTCATGCTGTTAACCATCGTTAAGGAATAGGGACGTGTTGAATTAAACGGTCTATCCAGTCTGGCTTTTGTGTTTCATCAATTAATTGCAAACGATGATTGACCACACTAGGTAAAACGGCTTGTACATCTTCGGGCAAAACATGATCGCGACCTGCAATAAACGCCCAGGCTTTTGCTGCACTGAGTAAACCTAAGCCGGCTCTGGGAGACAGTCCATGGTGATAATGACCGGACTCACGCGTGTGCTGCAGAATTTTTTGCAGATAATCAACCAGCGCATCAGACACAATAACCTGGCTTGCTTGCTGTTGCAGTGCCAGTAATGATTCCGCTGAAGTGACCGCCTGAAGCTGTTTTAACAGCTGACGACGATCTGAGCCCATCAGTAATTGTCGTTCCGCTTTAGCATCGGGATATCCCAGCTCAATCCTCATCAGGAAACGATCCAGCTGGGACTCAGGTAAGGGAAAGGTGCCAATCTGATGGCTGGGGTTTTGCGTGGCAATCACAAAAAATGGCTCAGGCAGATTTAAGGTTTCGTTATCTACAGTGACTTGCTGTTCTTCCATGGCTTCAAGCAGCGCACTTTGTGTGCGCGGTGAGGCGCGGTTCACTTCATCAGCCAGAATAAACTGAGTAAAAATCGGTCCGGGATGAAAATGAAATCTGGACGATTCACGATCATAGACACTGATACCAATAATATCAGCTGGCAACATATCGCTGGTAAATTGAATGCGCTGAAAAGTCAGCCCCATGGTGGCCGCAAGCGTGTGAGCGAGCGTGGTTTTGCCTACACCGGGCTGATCTTCAATCAGCAAATGGCCTCTGGCTAACAGACAGGCCAGTGCCAGTTTTATAGGTCGTTGTTTTCCAATAATAATGTCGTTAACAGTATCTAGAATCAGCGAAATATCTTTATTTGCCATGATGGTCCTGAGAATTATTTATGGTGTTTTTTAACCTCTGATAGTGCCAACTTATCCTACTACATGCTAGTTTTAGCATCGTTCACAAGAACGTCGTATACAACCAACTATTAAGAGAGAGGAGCTTTTTATGGCCGGTTCAAGTGAAGGCTATCACGAACCTATTGAAGAATTATCCAATGAAACTCGCGATATGCATCGTGCCATTGTTTCATTGATGGAAGAACTTGAAGCTGTTGACTGGTACAACCAACGGGTAGATGCCTGTCATGATCCTGAATTGAAAAAGATTCTGGAACATAATCGTGATGAAGAAAAAGAACATGCAGCGATGACTTTGGAATGGATTCGCCGTCGTGATCCTAAGTTTAATGATGAGTTGAAAGACTATTTATTCACGGAAGGTGAAATTGGTCATCACGATTAAGACAGATGAAACACTCTCTGGCAGTTGGCTGTGGTAGCCGCTGCCAGCGATTGTTCTGATACCCCACGAAGCTCCGCCAACATGCTTAAAATCATGGGAAGTCGTACTGGCGTATTTCTCTGGCCTTGATAACCTGCCAGAGGCATATCCGGCGCATCCGTTTCCAGCACGATATGTTTTTCTGGCAATTGAGTAAACAGCGTTTTCAATTTGTTGGCCCGAGGATAAGTAATTGCGCCACCAGCCCCAAATAAGAATCCCAGTTTTTGATAATGCTCTGCCTGCTGCAAGCTACCATTAAAAGCATGCACAATGCCGCCGGACACCTTAATTTCTCTCAGCAGTTTTAACACTTCATCATGCGCTTTACGAACATGCAGAATAACGGGTAAGTTGAACTCAGCGGCGAGCTTTAGCTGGGCTTTAAACAGCTCGGTCTGTGCTTCTTTGTCGGCATCAGCGATGAAAAAGTCGAGACCGATTTCACCAACCGCAATCGCTTTGTTTTGCATTAATGCTGTGCGTAACTGATCAATATGATCAGGTTTATGTTCTGCCATAAACATCGGATGCAAGCCCAAAGCCAACCTAAGCGCCGGATACTGGGCACACGTTTTAATAAGTTTTGGCCACTGGGATACAGTAACGCCAGGTACGATGATCTGTTTGATGCCGGAAGAAGCACATTCAGAAAGAATTTTTTCTCTGTCTTCATCAAAAGCATCAAAATCAAGGTGGCAATGACTGTCTATCAGGTTCATCATAAAGCTATATTAGCAAATGTTAATGGATGACATGATGAACAATGATATAAAACAAGCCAGCCTGCCTCACGAACGAATGATGATCAATCTTGCCTTGTTTCATTTATTACTTCCTGTGGCTGCATTCAGCTCCGGGCATATTGCCTGGATTTTGAGTGTTGCACTGATTGGCGCTTTAGTCAGCATAGGCTGGATTGCCTGGAAAGCCAAGTTTGCTCAATATGATACGGTGTTGATTCAGCAGCATTGGCAGTTGGCTTGGCGACATGCTCAGTGGTTGCTCATCAGCTACGGTGTGTCTGCTCTGATTATGCTGGTGGCTTGGCTGCTTTCGTCTGTTCAGCCGGATCACAATATGGCGACCATTATGCTTGTGGTGTTTAGCCGAATTGCTGCTGTGCCTATTTTATTGATGGTTTTAGTTTTATTTATGTTGGAAATGACCGCTTTATCTGATGCACGCAAAGGTGCGGAATAATCAATAGGGGAGTCTTTATGTCTGAAACTGATAACACTGCACATCTCGCCAGTCAGCCGCATGAGCGGATGATGTTTAATATCGCTATCTTTCACTTTTTATTACCTGCCGTTCTTTTTGCCACTGAAAATCTGTGGCTGATCTTTGCTGTGCCGATCGCTTGTTCATTGATGATGATTTTATCGATCTGGATTCAAGCGCATAGACCAGCCAATAAAACAGCGCTGGTGTTGGCTCACTGGCAGTGTGCATGGCGACGTAGTCGTTTTCTTATCGTGTCCTATGTCGTCTCACTCGTCTTATTTATTATCGCCTGGGCGGTGTTACAAGGACAGGAAGATCCGAATATGCGAATGATTCAGCTTGCTGTTATTGGCTGGTTTTGTCTGATCCCGATTTCACTCACCGTGGTGGGGTTGATTATTTTAGAAACCAGCGCATTAGCGCAAGCCAGAAAAGGCATCATGCCGCAAAAAATGCGGCTGTGATTATTTTTTCAGCGTGGTGACCGTCGCCTGACCTTCACCACGAGGATCGCTGGCCGCACTCAGTGTGCCGTTATGTTTGTCTTGGATAATAATGTGCATATCACCGTACTGGCGTGACAGCGGGTTGATGTGATGACCACGTTGTTTCAGTGCATTCAGTTCCTGCTCACTGAATCCGACACTTTCTACCTGCACTTCATCTGGCAGATATTGGTGATGGTAACGCGGTGCGGCAACGATAGCTTGTGCAGTTTTGCCTTCGACAAAATCAAGCACGCTGAGTAACACCATACTGATAATGCGACTGCCACCAGGTGTGCCAGTAATTAATAACTCATCGTCATTTTCGACAAAGGTCGGTGTCATACTCGACAATGGTCGCTTATAGGGTGCGATGGCATTGGCTTCATTGCCTACCAGGCCATAGACATTAGCAGCACCGGAGGAGGCAGAGAAATCATCCATTTCATCATTCAATAAGACCCCGGTACCTTGTGCAACAAAGCCTGAACCAAAGGGGTAATTCACACTTAAAGTCGCGGCCACCCGGTTGCCCTGACTGTCCAGTATGGAAAAGTGAGTGGTGTCTTCACCTTCGATGGCTTTGTCTGCGACATCTGAACTAGGCGTAGCATGGACAGGATCAATCGTGTCACTGAGTTGTTTGCCATAGTCGACCGAGGTTAAGTAGTCAGGAATAGCTACAAAATCAGCATCACCCAGAAAACGACTACGATCTCGATAAGCCCGACGCATAGCTTCGATCACCAGATGACGTTTTTGTGTGATATCAGTATCAGCCAAATCAAAAGCAGAGAGCTGATTTAATGCATTGACCATCACAATACCGCCGGAAGAGGGAAGTGTTGCAGAGGTGATGGTATAACCTTGATAGTGACCTTTTATAGGCTGTCTGAGCTTGACTTCATAACGCTGTAAATCATCTAAAGTCCAGATGCCACCATGTTGCTGAACAGCTTGCACTAAACGCTCGGCTATCTCGCCCTGGTAAAAACCTGCTTTGCCTTGTTCGGCAATGCTATTAAGGGTATTCGCTAAATCAGGCTGTTTAATGATAGTGCCCGCACTGGGGACTTGCCCATCCTTAAGAAACTGCTGACGGCTGGCAGCATATTGCTTTAATACCGGCAACCGAAAGCGCGCCATATCTGTGTAGTGCTGACCCGCTGCGAAGCCTTCCAAGGCATAACGAATAGCCGGTGCCAGGCTTTGTTTAAGGGGCAGTTTGCCATAGTGTTTGCTTAGATAAACGATACCGGCAGGCACACCGGGAATGCCGGCAGCAAGTGGGCCATTGAGTGAACGTGATTGTTCAAACTCGCCTTGTTTATTGAGATACATATCTGCACTGGCTTTACCCGGTGCCATTTCACGTCCATCTAGCATGATATCTTTATTGGTTTCTGCCTGATGCAGCAACCAGAAACCGCCACCACCCAGACCTGAACCTGCTGGTTCGACTACGGCTAAGGCGGCAGTAACGGCTACAGCGGCATCAAAAGCGTTGCCGCCTTGTTGTAGAATTTCAATACCTGCTTGTGTGGCTAATGGGTGAGCAGTGGCGACAGCAACATCATGTTCGCTAGCCCAGACTGGATTAAACCCTAAACAAAAGCTCAGACAGAGAAGGCGGAGTAGATACATATCAAGCCTTTTTATTGGCTGCCTGACGATCTAATTCGCGACGACGTTTTTTCTCTGCACGATGTTTTTCAACTGCTTCCTGAGTTTCTACACCGATATGAGCTTCACCACGTTGTCTGGCTAGTTGAATTTGCTTTTCGCGCTCAGCATAACGGGCTTTTTGTTCCGGTGTGGTTTTGTCGTAACAATGCGGACAGCTCACGCCTTTTTGATAAAGCGGGCTTTGTTTTTCTTCTTCAGTGATGGGCAGGCGGCAGGCGTGACATTGGTCATAATCGCCCTTTTCCAAGTTGTGATTCACCGTGACGCGATCATCAAACACAAAACATTCACCTTCCCACATGGATTCTTCTGCGGGGACTTCTTCCAGGTATTTCAGAATGCCGCCTTCCAGATGGTATACCTCTTCAAACCCTTGTTCTTTGAGGAATGCGGTAGATTTTTCACAGCGAATACCGCCGGTGCAGAACATGGCGACACGCTTGTGTTTTTCAGGATCCAGATGCGATTTCACATAATCAGGAAACTCTCTAAAGCTCTCTGTTTGTGGGTTAACTGCGTTTTTGAAAGTACCCACCTGAACTTCATAATCATTACGGGTATCGATTAATAACACATCTGAGGCAGAGATCAGTTCGTTCCACTGTTTGGGTTTTACATACGTGCCGACGACTTGTTTTGGATCAATACCTTCTACACCCATGGTGACGATTTCTTTTTTGAGTTTGACCCGGGTACGCATGAAGGGCGCGGTATCCGTGAAGGATTCTTTGTAACTTATCGGGTCCAGTCGCGGATCCTGTTGCAGATAAGCCAGCAAGGCATCGATGGCTTCTCTTGAGCCTGCAACGGTGCCGTTAATACCTTCTTGTGCCAGCAATAATGTGCCACGAACCTCGTGTTCGAGCATGAAATCAAGTAACGGCGCTTTTAACTCGGTGTAATTGTCTAGCGTGACAAACTTATATAACGCACAAACGACAATATGGGACATGGTGTTTCCTGAAACTGAAATAAATCTCGTTATTTTACGTTTATTTAACGTTGCTGTCCTGCTATGAATCATTCCTAAAAAGCCGGGCGAATTTACTGTGTCGGTTTGTCAGTATTAGGGGTAGTATTTTTGTCACACTCAAAAAGCAAATCAGGCAATGAAAAGGGTGTTTGGAGTGAACACAATGACGGACAGGGAACAGCTAAAACAATATAACCTGCAATGGCAGGAGGATGATCAGCGCTGGCAGCAGGAAATTGAACACTGGCAGCACTCAACACAACGTATGGTGGCGCTCATTTACCTTCTGGAAAAATCCTTACCAGAGCATTCATCGAGTATTGAGAAACATAAAAAACGCATTGATGAACATAATGCGGAACTTGTCCATTATGAGTGTGGCCTTGATGAACATTGTTTAACGACTTGCCCGAGTCATATCAATCTGGAAAAACATCAGAAAATGCATCAAAAAATGCAGTTAAGGCACGAGGAAATGAAAAAAGAGCATGAGCGCTTTTCCCGAAATTATCAGAAACAAATGCAGCGTGTCAGAGAGCTGGCAGAGCGATTGCTGAAAGAGTTAGATTAACCTTGCCAGTGCCGCGGACGACCAGTATCCAGATGGATAAAATTCGATTTTGGATAATAACCAACACCGCCTACATTCAACTCCAGTGCTGCCTGACGAAGTTGAGCCAGATCCACATCAGCTAAGCGCACATCAATCGCTTTACCGACCATATGCAGACTCTTTTTGGCCACACCATCACTGGTTTTTCTAAGCATCGAGTTTGTCTGACTGGAGCGGTAACCAGAGATGATTTGAAAAGGACTATTGCTAGCCACTTTGGTATGTAACACATTAAGTAAATCAATCAGATGTCGATCAATAGGCATTTGTTCGTCGGTTCGATGATCACGCAGAATATAATTAAGCTGCTTTAATGCATCAGTCTGATAAAAACCATTTTCCCAGTAAGTCAGCTCAAGTTTTTCACCGGTATGCAGATTATCAAAAGCAATATGTCTGGGCGGCTGTTTTAGCTTTTCCGCCAGTGATAAAGGCGCTTGTAAAAGCAATGTTGAGGTTAGCCCCCATTGTAGAAACTGTCGTCTTGATGTCTGCATCAGCGTTGTCCTCTGAGATCTTGGCAGAGAGTAGCAGATCCTGAATTAGCGTTGTCGACGTTTAATTAATAGCCACAGAAAAAAAGGGCCACCGAGCAGGGTAGTAATAACGCCGACAGGGATTTCTGCGGGAGCAATAAGCAGTCTGGCAATACCATCGCACAAAATTAAAAAGCCACCGCCAAACATAAGGGTTGCTGGTGTCAACCAGCGATGATCGGTACCGATTAACAATCGACAAATATGAGGTACCATCATGCCTATAAAACCAATTGGGCCACACAAGGCGACAATGCCACCTACGCATAAAGAGGTGGAGAAAAATAACAGGTAACGTACCTGCTTCACTGAAACACCACGACTTAAAGCGATATCGTCACCGGCCATTAACAAATTTAATTCACGGCTCAGCCATAAAATGATAGCCGTACTGATCGTCACTATCGGAATAAGCTGTAACAGCGAGTGATAACTGGCTGAACTCAATCCTCCCATCAGCCACCGCATGATCATAAAAGAATCGGTCATATCACTGAGGTATTGAATAAACAAAATCAGACTGGAGAAAAAGAAACTGGTCGCTACACCGGTGAGTAGTAAGGTTTCACTGGAAAAACCACGTTGTAATTGGCTGATAAAAAAGACAAAGGTAATGGCGACCAGCGCGCCAATAAAAGCACCTATGGTAATAACGTCAAATCCAAGTAATGTGACATTTAATCCCAAAAATACTGTACAAGCTGCGCCAAAAGAAGCGCCACTGGCGACGCCGAGTGTAAAAGGCGTGGCTAAAGGATTATGAAACATGGCCTGAAACACCATGCCACAGAGGGATAAGCCTGCACCGGCAACAAAGGCAAACAACACCCGTGGCAGGCGAATATCCAGCAGAATTTGTTGTTGAACAATCTCATTTTTAATATCACCGAGGCCTATCCAGGGTGCAGCAAAAGCAACGACAAAACTGCTCAGGGTAATAAATATCAGTTTATGCAATGACGTCATGATGTTTCAGCCAGTGCAAATAAGCGCTGATTAGTCGGATGTACAACAAAGGTAAAATCTTGCTGGTAGAGTTGCTTCAGTCGCTGTTTATCGAGTAATTCCGGGCCGCTGCCTTGCCACAAGACTTTCCCTTCGCGTAACGCTAATACCTGTTTATCAGGATGTGCGGCATGATTAATATCATGACTCACTTCAATAACGGTCATCTGATGTGTTTTGTTGAGCTGATTAATCAGCTGATGGATTTCTACCTGATGGTGAGGATCAAGATAGCTGGTGGGTTCATCCAACAATATGAGCGGTGTTTGTTGGCTTAAGGCGGCCGCAATCATCACGCGCTGACATTCACCGCCGCTAAGGGTTTTCATCAGGCGTGTGCGAAATGACTGGGTGTCAGTAATCACCAAGGCTTCTTCAATAGCCAGTTGATCTTGCTTGGACCATTCTGATAATGGGGAGTGATAGCTATAACGTGACATCTTCACAAACTCTTCAACGGTGAAAGGTAATTCCCGACCACTGTTTTGCGGCACATAACTCATCAATTGTGCCCGCTCACGTTGTTTGTATTGCTTGATATGACGTTGATTCAGGGTAATTTGACCGGAGTGAGGAGCTTGAATACCCATTAGGGTTTTCAGTAAGGTACTTTTGCCTGAGCCATTGGGACCGACAATGACCCAGTAATCGCCATCAGAGATATCAAGTTGAATATTCTCCAGCAATATTTTGTCCTGGATGTGTACTGAGAGGTTTTTGACCTTAATCATTGAGCTGATGATCCTGCCAGTCCAGTTCTGGATGTAATAACTGCGCCATCTCAGGTAATAATTTAAAAATCCGGGGGCCGGGAATGCTCGCATAATCATGTTCAATGATATAAATCCGCTGCTGTTTTACTGCATTGACATTGCGCAGGGATTGCCATTGCTTGATGACCTGTTTCATATCGGATTGATGATCTTTTTGTTCCGGAAAAACGTCAATAATGGCATCCGGATTCATCCGAATAATCCCTTCTGCTGATACGGAAGGGACTTTAACTGTGGTATCGGTGTATACGTTAACACCGCCGGCAAGTTTAAGTAATTCATTATAAAAGTCATGTTGTCCGGCAATATAAACTGTATCAAGTTGATCGCTATTTACATAGTGAGCGATACCCACCAAGGTTCTGACCGGGACAAGGCCACGGACTTTGTTGTGTACGTAGTCAATCTGAGCCTGAATGCTGGTAAGTAATTTATCTGCTTCGTTTTGCCTGTCAGTCAGATCCGCTATTTTTTGAATGGTTTCTTTAATATCAGCAATCGTCGAGTTATCAAGTACTAAGGTTTTTATTCCTAATTGTTCCAACTGTTGTTGTCGCTGCTGCTGACCGTTTAACATAATGACCAAGTCGGGTTGCAGACGGGTAATGGCTTCAAGGCTGGTATTGGTGTAACTTCCGACGCTTGGTAAAGCTTGAGCTTGTGCTGGATAATCGCAATAATCGGTGACCGCGACAACATGATCTCCCAGGCCTAATGCAAACACGGTTTCTGTCAGGCTAGGGGATAAGGTAATGATCCGCTGATAGTTTTTTACTGTAGATAAAGGCTTCTGTGCATTATCTGCCAGTAGCCAGACGATGCAAAAAATCATTATAAACATGACTAAAGGCCAGAAACGGCGCATAAATTATCCTAAGCACAAATCGGTCATTATAAGGCCTGAATTACAATAGAGAGTATGCAATGACAGAGTATGACGAACTGCTATCCAAGTCGGATTTGCTTTTTGATATGGACCAAATAAGCGCGGCACTGGAGAGTCTGGCAAAGCAGTTACAGCAGGATTACGCCGATAAGCTACCGGTCATGCTGTGTGTGATGAATGGTTCGGTTATCACTGCGGGTCATTTATTACCTCGCCTGAACTTCAAGTTGGAACAGGATTATATCCATGCTACGCGTTATGGTGATAAAACCGTGGGTGGTGATATTCGTTGGCAAGTGAAACCCGTCACCCAACTACAAGGACGGCATGTGGTACTGATTGAAGATATTTTTGATGAAGGTGTGACCTTGGCTGCACTAAGAGAATATTGTGTCGGTGAAGGGGCTGCTTCAGTGAAATGTGTGTGTTTATTTGATAAAGACCACAACAATAAAGTTGGCATTCGTCCTGAATATATTGGTTTAACGGTACCCAACCGCTATGTATTTGGATTTGGTATGGATATGGCTGGTTTCTGGCGTAATCTGCCCGCTGTATATGCTCTGAAGGAGTCGTAAATGCGTTTATTAGGCATCATTGGCGGAAGTGGTCTGACGCAGTACCCAGGTTTGGAAATAACGGAACAAAAACACGTCGAAACACCTTATGGTGATCCCTCAGCAGCGATAAAAATAGGCACGTTGAACGGTAAACAAGTGGCTTTTTTACCACGTCATGGCGATCGGCATAATATTCCGCCGCATCGCATTAATTACCGGGCGAACATTCATGCATTGAAAACCATCGGTGTCACCGATATTTTGGCTGTTGCCGCGGTGGGCGGTATTACAGATAAGTTTGCACCGGGTGTATTGGCGGTGCCGGATCAAATTATTGATTACACCCATGGTCGGGAACAAAGCTTTTTTAGTGAACAATTCCGCGCTGATAATCATATTGATTTTACCTGGCCTTATGATCAAGAACTGCGTGAAATATTATTAAAAGCTGCGGCTGATGCCGGCCTGACAGCTTTAGACGGTGCAACATATGCCGTGGTTCAGGGCCCGAGACTAGAAACCGCAGCGGAAATTCGTCGTTTAGCGAGAGATGGTTGTGATTTGGTCGGGATGACAGGCATGCCGGAAGCGTGTCTGGCCAGAGAAGCTGAACTTTCTTATGCAACACTGGCTGTCGTGGCTAATTGGGCAGCGGGCATTACAAATAATGTGCTGACAATGGATGAAATTCAACAAACCCTTGCCGGTGGCATTGATGATGTGAAAACCATCATCGCCAATGTAATTAAACAGCTATCAGGCTAGTTTTCAGGTAAAGAATAGGTTTCCGGGGTTTTTGATACGGCTGAAGCCGGTGTCGCTACCGGGACAATCTCCAGAATGGCTGCCAGACGAGGGTGATCGAAGTAAATTAAGTTTTTACTACGAATACGACGAATTTGGCTCAGATGAGGGTTATTGGGGTAGGTTTGTGATTCAGTCGCTGTGCCTGCGCTGCTGACGGGTAGATTACCGTTTTCTTTAAACCAGACATCAATATCAGCATGCAGATAATTAACCCGGTACAGTTTGATTTGGCCTTCCACCAGGCCATTACTTGAATTAATTTGAATACTTCTTGCACTGCCTTTACTCATAATCGGTTGTTGCCAGGCTTGGTGGTAGAGCACGCGATAATTGGACGCATTATTGAGTCGTGATACAACACCAGATAATAAACCGGTACCAGCCGGTTTGATGAGATTGTTGTTAGCACTCGGACTTAAGCTGCCATTGTTAATGGAGCGCATTTCAGGCCAGTGTTCAGCATTTGCACCACTATATCTTTCGAAAACCACTAATTCTGCTTTATACCACTGTTGAGCTGCTGCAGAGGTGCTTACCATTGAAAGCAGGAATAAGATAAACAGTGAAAAAAACTGTGCTTGTGTTTTCATAAAGACTCTATTCGGGAAGTATTTCTATGTATTGTCCACTGAATAAAACCTATTATTCAAGTGATAAACAATCTGAAGTAGCAATGCTGCTATTATTTCAACAATATGTTTGATCAATGTCGATGAACGAGAGGGTGTAATAATGGATGGATTTTCTAGTTTTGTGTTAATTATTGTTGTGCTGATGGTGGTCGTCATCATGATGGGCGTCAAGGCAGTTCAACAGGGACGAGAATATACCGTTGAACGTTTTGGCCGTTACACTAGAACATTATCGCCTGGCTTGCATTTGATTGTACCTGTCATTGATCGAATCGGTGCCAAGATAAATATGATGGAGCAGGTGCTGGATGTGCCTTCTCAGGAAATTATCACTAAAGATAATGCCACCGTGCGCGTAGATGGTGTGGTCTTCTTTCAGGTGATTGAAGCGGCTAAAGCAGCATACGAAGTCAGCGGACTGGATAACGCTATCTTAAATCTCACCATGACCAATATTCGTACCGTGATGGGCTCTATGGATCTGGATGAATTGTTATCAAAACGTGATGATATCAATGCGCGGTTACTCAACGTTGTGGATGACGCCACCACACCTTGGGGAGTCAAAGTCACGCGGATTGAAATTAAAGATCTGGAACCGGATCAGGGACTGGTTGAGGCGATGAGCCGTCAGTTAAAAGCAGATAGAACAAAACGTGCATCTATTCTGGAAGCAGAAGGGCATCGTCAATCTGAAATTTTACGTGCAGAAGGTGAAAAACAGGCCGCAGTATTAGAAGCGGAAGGTCGTCTTGAAGCCGCTATGCGTGACGCTGAAGCGCGTGAACGTCTTGCCGAAGCGGAAGCAAAAGCCACCATGATGGTGTCAGAAGCCATTGCGAAAGGTGATGTTCAAGCCATCAACTACTTCGTCGCACAAAAATACGTGGAAGCCTTAAAAGATATGGCTTCAGCCGATAATCATAAAATCATTATGATGCCACTTGAAGCCAGCAATGTGATTGGATCCGTTGCCGGTATCGCGGAACTGGCAAAAGAAGCGTTCAATAAAAAAGGAGCGTAATCATGCCCTTTATTGTTGATTTCTGGCATTGGTGGATATTAGGTGTTGGCCTGATTATTATCGAAATACTGTTGCCAACATTTTTTGCTTTATGGATGGGAATTGCTGCGTTTATAACGGGGCTATTCCTCTTACTTTTTCCAGACTTATCGTGGCAATATCAGTTATTAATATTTGCACTCTTATCGATAGTGAGCATTCTTGTCTGGCGACAGTATTATCGCGATCATCCTCTGTTAAGTGATCAACCTAATTTAAACAAGCGTGGCGAGCAATATATTGGTCGTATCATTACTTTACAAACCCCTATTGTTGATGGCGTCGGTAAAATAAAATTGGATGATTCCACATGGAAGATACAAGGCGTTGATAGTCCCGTAGGTAAAAAAGTCAGGATTGTGGCTTTAAACAATGTGGTATTTACCGTGGAGTCTATCGACTGAAATGTCTGTGACCACGATTGATTTATTACGACATGGTGAGACGGAAGGTGAGGGTGTTTATCGTGGTCAGCTGGATTATTCGCTGACTCGCATGGGGCTTGAACAGATGCGAGCGCATCTGAAAAATGACTTGCCATGGCAGCAGATTATTACTTCACCTTTAAATCGTTGTGCCAGCTTTGCTGAAGAGCTGAGTCGTGATACCGGACTTTCTCTGACGTATGTTCCCGGGTTTATCGAAATGGGGTTTGGTGAATGGGAAGGTAAAACTGCTGAGGAAATACAGAAAACAGATCAGCAACGGTTCTTTGCTTTCTATGAGGATCCTATACGTAATACACCACCACAAGCCGAGTCGTTAATGGTGTTTCAACAGCGGTGTATAACTGCCTGGCAGGACATGCTGCAACAATATCAGCAACGTCATATCTTGCTTGTGACACATGCAGGGGTTATTCGTTTATTGTTGGCACATATTTTATCAATGCCGCTTGAAGCCGTATTTCACCTTGATGTGCCCTATGCCTGTCTAAGTCGAATCGAAGTCTATCTTGATGGCAAAAATGAATTTGCAAGATTATTATTTCATGCAGGACATCTATGAGTGAGTTTTTTAATACCGGATTGTCTCAACAGGCTTTTTTAGATCAATACTGGCAAAAAAAGCCATTACTGATCAGACAAGCTTTTCCTGACTTTGAATCTCCGATTACACCTGATGAACTGGCTGGTTTTGCCTGTCAGGATGATATCGAGTCCCGTCTTATTGAAGAACATACCAACTCTGGTCCCTGGAAGTGTCGACATGGCCCTTTTAGCGAAGATGATTTCTCCGAATTACCGGAGTCACATTGGACACTTCTGGTTCAGGATATGGATAAACATGAACCTGTTTTGGCTGATATAACACGTCAGTTCAGCTTTATTCCCGAATGGCGGCGTGATGACTTGATGATCAGTTATGCGCCTGTAGGTGGAAGCGTAGGGCCGCATACAGATGGTTATGATGTATTTTTATTGCAGGCCAGAGGTACAAGGCGCTGGCAAATAGGTGCTGAGCCCATATTAGATACTGATTTAATCGATGGTTTAGATCTGAAAATTTTGGCTGAGTTCAATGCAGATGAAAGTTGGGAGCTCGAACCCGGCGATATGCTTTATTTACCACCACACTTTGCACATCATGGTGTTGCCATGAATGACTGTATGACGTTTTCTATTGGTTTCAGGGCGCCAACACTAACAGAAGTGTTAGATGCTTATCTACAGGAACTAGCAGAGTCAGTTGTTGGGGAAAGGCATTACAGTGATCCTGATTTGCGTCTTAATGTCAGTGAGACGCAAATTGATGGGGCAGCGATCGCACGTTTTAAACAAAGTCTGATTGATACTATTAATCATTCTGACGCGCTTTTACAGTCTGCGTTAGGCCGTTTGGTCACGCAGACTAAACCCTCACTGGAATGGTTGGCTGATGAATATCATACAGATGATAATACCCTGTCAATATCTGCCCAGTTTGAAGCGGGAGCAGAGTTACAGCGTAACCCATATATTCGATTAGCCTGGACAGTTGCTGAGCAAAATATTTTCCTGTTTGTTGCAGGAGAAAGGCTGGTTGTTGATCCATCGTATAAGGCGGTTGTCGATATACTCACCGGCAGCTCTGCAATTAACTCTGAACAATGGCAATTACTTCAGCGGCATGAAGGAGCTGAGCGGGTACTGAGTTCTCTTGTTGAACACGGTGCATGGTACTGGGTAAACCACTAGACCAGTTTTTTCCTGTTAAAGATAGTTTTATGACATTTCGGACAGGGTGGGATGCGGCTTGTTTTCTTAAAGTGCATTTCACAACCACACGATTCACAATAGAGCGTACCGATGCCGGTAATTTCACCCGTGTGATATTGCTGTGATTTTTCGGCTTGCTGGGCGAGCTGTTCTAATTCCAAGCGAGTTTTATCAGCTACGGTAGCAAATAATTCGAGCATACGTTCTTCAACGAGTTGTAAGTCAAAGGTCAGCCAGTTTGAAAATGTTTTGCCTGATGATTCAAGATACTCAGCCGCATCATGTAAGTCACGACGCAGATAAGCCGCTACTTTTTCTGCTTCATCATGTGTTAACTCTTTTAATTCGATGGCTTGTTGCTTGGCTTTATCAAGATTACGTTGAAGCGTCGGTAGTGCCTGTTGTTCCGCATCATCCAGAAAGTCATTCAGACGTTCCATCATTTTGTCGTAGGCAGCGGTCAGTTTTTTTTCAAAATTTTCGTCATTCATCTCCGTAATCCTTTTATCCTTGCGTTTTTTAGGTTAACTTAACACAGATTAATTGACTTAAGGAGTCTGTTTTGAATTCATTTCGTGGCGTCTTTCTCATTGGTTTTCTGGCCTGTTTGAGTATGTTGCTTATTGCCGGTTATTTCCAGTTTATCGAGCATTTAGAACCTTGCCCTTTGTGTATATTGCAACGAGTCATGGTTTTTGCCGCTGGTGTGTTCTTTTTAATTGGCGCCATTCATAATCCCGTGACGACGGGACGACGGGTATACGGCTTTTTGGTCTTATTAGCTGCTGGAATCGGTGCAGCAATATCTGCACGTCATGTATGGATACAGAATCTCCCCGAAGACCAAGTGCCTAGTTGTGGTCCGGGCTTGAATTTTATTTTGGAAAATTTTCCATTGAGCCAAGCTGTTGATATGGTGCTGAAAGGGTCTGGAGAGTGTGCTGACGTGTTGTGGACATTCCTCAATCTGAGCATTCCAGCTTGGACATTTATTGCTTTTATTGTGATGTGTCTGGTGGGGTTAAAACAGGTATTTGGGCATCATAAACATCCTGACTTCATCTGAATTAATTTAATTCAGATGAAAATCATGGAGGGTTCAGAGTTTATTTTTTCGCTGTGCCACGTGACGTGGCTTATGGGAGTAGTTTTAGCGAGCGCGGTATACGATACGACCTTTGGTTAAGTCGTAAGGTGTCAGCTGGACAGTGACTTTGTCACCAGTAAGAATACGAATATAGTTTTTACGCATTTTCCCTGAAATATGCGCTGTTACCACATGACCGTTTTCCAGTTCGACACGGAAAGTGGTGTTAGGCATGGTATCGATTACGGTGCCTTCAAACTCAATATGTTCTTCTTTTGCCATAAACTCTAATGTTCTTGAATTAAAAAGACCATTTTGCCGTAAAATCACTGATTATTCAAAGTTTTTTATCTAACTTCTTCCAATCTGTGTAATAACCTTCCAATCCTGAAAAGTTTGTTTTATATGACATTTTAGGACTTTCAGCTATCCAGTAACCAAGGTAAAGCCATGAAAGATCATAGTTTTTTGCTAATTCAATTTGTTTAAGAATGGCAAATGTACCTAAACTTCGTTTGGCAAGTTCAGGATCAAAAAAAGTATAAAAAGCAGAAGCTCCATCGGCAACAAAATCAGTTACGGCTACTCCAATCAGTTTATTCTCCAGCCAAAATTCAAGAAAAGCCGTGTCACACCAGCTACTGGTAAGAAAGTTCGTATAGCTAGATGGGGTGGGGTTATCCATGCCACCGCCAAGATGACGACCTGCGATATAACGCTCATATAATTCAAAATGCACCGAGCTGTATTCAGCGGGATGAATTCTAGTCTGTACGTCTTGATTTCGCTTTAAACAGCGTTTTTGACTTCTGTTAGGTTTAAATTCTTTTATATTGATGCGCACAGGGACACAGGAATCACATTCCGCGCAGAAAGGACGATAGATGTGATCGCCACTTCTTCTGAATCCATGTTGAATAAGGTGACTGTATAGATGTTTGCTCGCCGGTTTATTGGGATCCGGATACAGGTTTCTTGCTTGTCTGCCGCTTAAATATGAACAGGCATGTGGTTGATCTTGATAAAAATTCAGGCTCATAGTGAGTAAGGTAAATCAGTGTCTAACTGCCATTGTTTAGGTGGTGTTTCATTAGCGCAGAGGGGGCTAAGTTTTTTTATAAACTGAGTTCGGGAAATTTCTTCTGCCCCCATACGGGATAGATGATCGGAATAAATCTGGCAATCAATCATCGGCATATCCCAACGTTGTAATTGTTGACATAATGCGATGAGCGCTACTTTTGAGCTGTCAGGCACAAAACTAAACATAGATTCACCAAAAAACGCTTTGCCTATGGATACACCATACAACCCACCCACTAGCCTATCATCTTGCCAACACTCAATACTATGGGCATAACCCTGGTGATGTAAATCTGTATAAGCGTCGATCATATTGCTGTGTATCCAGGTTCGATTATCTGGATCGGTTGGCTGATTCTGGCGAGGCGCTGAACAGGCTTTCATGACTTGCTCAAAAGCCTGGTCGATAGTCACCTTGAAAACACCTTTGCGTATGACTTTATTCAAGCTCTTGCTGATATGTACTTTATCGGTAAACAGCACCATTCGAGGATCCGGACACCACCATAAAATCGGATCATTTTTATTAAACCAGGGAAAAATACCGTGTTGATAAGCCTTTAATAATCGTGTCGCTGATAGATCTCCCCCCGCAGCCAATAGGCCATGTTCTGTTGCTTTTTCTACAGGTGGGAAAATACTTTCAGGGCTGGCGGCCAACCATGTGATAGACATAACTTAATCTTGTAATTGTATGGTGAGTTGTTTTGCCCACTGAATAGATTCTAAATAGGTTCTGACTAATATTTCTTTGGGAATGGGAGACGATGATACTGTTTCCCAGTCAGCTTGTTCGTAACTAAGTGTATCAGCTAATGCTCTACCTGCAGGGCCTTGTTTATCAATCAGGGCAGTTTTGAGTTCTGCAGTCAGCGGTAAGGGTTCAATAATATCGGCAAGTGAGCTATCCAACATTGCATCAAGTACTGACAAAAGACCAACGGTGAAAAACATATCGGAATGGCCTTTATAATATTTGGCAAGCAGTTCACACATTCTGCCACGAAACATGGCTACATTACGTAGTTCATTGGGTTTATCATCCATACCTGACAGACATAATAAGCTTGCCCAGGTTTTGATTTTATTTAAGCCCAGCATGAGAATGGCTTGCTTGGTACTTTCCACTTTTTTTGGCAAACCAAAAAAAGCTGAATTGATCAAACGCAGTAGTTTATAGCTCAGACTAATATCCTGATTGATAATGTCGGTTAAATCTTCAGTTTCTACATCCTCTTCCTGCAGCCTGACTAATAAAGACATTAATGTCTGAGTAGAAGGATGCAATGGTTGCCCAGCATGTTTGTCTGGTTTGGTATAAAAAATACCTTCTAACAGATCCAGCCGGTGAGACTTGCAGTAATGATACTGTTCAATATCATTAACATTGATAGCGCAGAGAATGTCATGGTGCTGTCGCCATGCTCGAATATCACTCTCGCTGAGTTGTTGAAGATTATCTAACGCGAGATCGATCAATAAGGTCTGATGGTCATGACCATTTGCCGATGTATTTAATCGTTTGGCATATCGAATGGCACCGTTATGCTGTGAAGAGGGGAGTGAATTAATATTAATATCAAGCGTTAACGATGCGCTTATTTTAGGAAGCGCAAGCAATGCCTGCTGCCATGAGTGGGGAATGGAGAGAAGTGCGTTTGGATTGTGATTGATATCTAAAATGATTTCAGGCAGATGTTGGACAAAGTCAGGAACTGCACTATCGTCATCTAACTTTTCGCCATTTTGATCGAAAAAGCTAATGTGATAGCCGGCAACATCCAGTTCATCATTGATGAATAAGGGCTGACGATGAATTAAACCTGAGAAGGTTTTTAATTGTTCTAATGCAACTACATCCTGCGCCATAAGCAAATGCTCTCTCTAAGCTAGCCATCACCTCAAAGCGACTCCCTACCTGAGAATGCGTGAGAAAGGGTGCTGCTGTCAATAAATTCAAGCTCCCCCCCCAATGGAATTCCATGAGCGAGTCGACTGACTTTGATATTGCGGGTTCTGGCGAGTTCACCGATGAAGTGAGCTGTTGCTTCACCTTCAATAGTGGGATTGGTGGCTAAAATAACTTCTTCTATTGTATTTTTGTCCAGCCATTCAATGAGCTTTGGAATACCTAAAGCATCGGGACCGATGCCATCCAGCGGTGATAAATGTCCCGATAACACAAAGTATTGTCCCTGGTATTGAGTCGCTTGTTCAATGGCCAATACATCACTCGGCATTTCGACAATACACAAGATATCTTGTTGTCGTCTGTCATCATTACAACGTGAGCAGAGTTCTGTTTCGGACAGAATTCTACAGCGTTGGCAATGTTTAACATTGTCTAATGCATGAGAGAGGGCTTGAACCAGACGCTGGGCACCATCGCGATTGCGTTCAAGCAGATGAAAGGTCATGCGCTGCGCTGATTTGGGACCAACACCAGGTAAACAACGTAAAGCGCTGATAAGCTCATCAATACTGGGACCAAGCTTTGCCATATTATCGCACTAAAATGGCATTTTCATGCCAGCTGGCAACATGCCTGACATACGTTCTTGTGTTGTTTGTTCTACCTGACGGTTTGCATCATTAACGGCAGCAGCAAGTAAGTCTTCCAGCATTTCTTTGTCGTCTTCAAATAACGCATCTTCAATCTGAACACGCTTGACATCATGTTTACCGGTCATGGTGATTTTAACCATGCCACCGCCAGCTTGTCCGATGACTTCAACCGATGCTAATTCTTTTTGTGCTTTTTCCATATTGGCCTGCATTTGCTGGGCCTGTTTCATCAGATTGCCTAATCCACCTTTCATGGAATGTCCTCTTTGATTAATCGATAGGTTTTATTGTGCTTTCTATTATACGAGCATTAAATGTATTTTTTATCACTTCAATAGTGGGGTCATTTTGAATCGATTCAATGGCCTGTTGCTGTTTTAAAGCTAATTGCTCGGCTCTTTCTACAGCTACGGTAGGGCCTGACTGCGCACTATCTGCATTATGATTAAATACGACACTGACATCCTGATCGAGTTTCTTTTGTAAGGCTTGTTCAAGTCGTTCTTTGGATTTGCTTGTTGCTAAGTGGGCAAGTTCCGATGATAAAGCGAGTTGTAGCGTTCTTTCTTCACAGCGAATAAAAGCACTGTTTTCAGCTAATTGTCGTGTTAATGCAGATAACTGCAATTCTGAAATAATTTGCGTCCAGTTTGCCGGTGAAAGATCAACACTGATTAACGTATCCTTATTGACCTCTGGCATGGCTTCGTTCACTTCCGTGGTCACGAATTTCTCTACGTGTGGCGTTGGTGTAGTCGTTTCCGGAGTGATGTCAGCAGCAGCTTTTTTGGCTGAGTCAGTCGACAATGCAGCTGAGGCTGTCTGAATTTCAGCCACCGTATCATGTGTATTAAATGATGTTTGTTCTGAAGTAGCGGCAGGAGTGATTGTTGGTGTTTCAACATCTTTGTGGCCACTGGTGTTGTCATTGACGGCGGTCACCGGCGGTACATTGACGGCCGGTTTATGGAGTGTGTCAGACTTTTTTCTTGGAAGACTCTCCGTAGTATTATGCGCGTCACTAAGCGGCTGAAAACTTAGCATTCGCAGTAATGTCATTTCAAAGCCACTTTTCGGATCAGCTGCCCAGGGCAGGTCACGCTTACCATGCAGCGCAATTTGATAGAGCAGTTGTACCGTTTCAGCATCAAATGTGTTAGCTAACTCTTTCAGCTTGGGTGACTCATGTTCTTCCGAAGCTAAATCTGGGATTAATTGATGTGTAGCAATTTTTTGTAAACCATCCAGAATGGCATTCAAAATCACTTCAAAGTCACGACCAAGTGCGGCTAGCTCTGCGGATTGTTGCAGCAGCCCCTTTGCATCTTGTTGGTACAAGGCGCTCAGCAGTTGATCGATTTGATCCTGATCGATACTTCCGAGCATTTGAAAAACAACATCGCCAGTCACATTGCCGGCACCAAAGGCAATAGCCTGATCTAACAGGCTAAGTGCATCACGCATGCTTCCATCAGCAGCGCGAGCAAGCTGCATCAGGGCGGCATGTTCAAAAGAAAGTTGTTCTTCACCCAAAATAAACGACAGGTGTTCACTGATCTGAGTGACATCTAAACGTCGGAGATTAAATTGCAGGCAACGCGATAATATCGTTACCGGTAACTTTTGCGGATCAGTTGTAGCAAATAAAAATTTAACGTGAGGAGGTGGCTCTTCCAGCGTTTTTAATAGAGCATTAAAACTGCTAGTGGAAAGCATGTGCACTTCGTCGATAAGGTAAACCTTGTAACGACCACGGCTGGGTGCATATTGCACATTATCCAGGAGTTCCCGGGTATCATCGACTTTGGTTCTGGAAGCAGCGTCGACTTCGATTAAATCGACAAAACGGCCACTGTCTACTTCTACACAACTTTGGCATTCACCACAGGGCTGTGAGCTGACACCTTGTTCACAATTGAGAGATTTGGCAAAGATTCTTGCCAGAGTGGTTTTACCTACGCCGCGTGTGCCTGAGAAAAGAAAGGCATGATGCAGTCGGTTTTGATCAAGACCGTTGATTAACGCACGCAATACATGCTGTTGCCCAACCACTTGTTCAAATGTTTTAGGTCGCCACTTACGGGCTAAAACCAGATAACTCATCGGTTATTAGACACCCGGTTAACTTAATATATTTAGGGTGGCGACCCACACCAGCCGAATCTCGGCGCCCGAGTCCGAAGGCTCCGCTGCTCCCTTCCGGGCCTGACGGGGTGACCAACATATCGTCGCGAGGAGACCAATGCAGGCCACCATAGAACGACACATTCTATGTGTTTGTTACCGTTTTTTCCATCCCCTTTTAGTTTTACAACCGCATCATCACCACAAACAAGCAGTTAGGGTATTAAAAAGCATGAATGTCATATTGATAAGCTTGTTGATATGCGCATACTAACCGAAGGTGGTTACAAATTTAAGTTTATGAAACTAGGTTAATGGTCGATAAATAATGATATTGAAATGGTGATTATAGGTATCAGCGTGGATCATTTTTCACTGTGACTGAACATGAAAAATAAATGAAAAAGACTTTTTTTACCGCTGCTTTTATTAACTTTATTATTACGCTGGCAGATGTAGTTACAGGCTGGCTTAGTATTCAGTTAGCGACATTTGAGCATTTTTCAGCATTGGTTTTTTTTCCTGCTGGAATTGCATTGGCATCATATCTGACATTCCGCCCTGTTTATGTCTTACCCGGTCTGTTTTTTGGGACATTTTTATTGGCAGTGGCAGTATCGCCAGAACTAAATTTAGCCTTCTCTAAAGTCATTGTTATTGCATCTACTATTTCGCTATCAGTCTGTTTACAAGTCGTTATTGGAAAATACATTTTCCGTCGATTTATTAAATATCCAATTACACTTAGTCGTGATCGCGATATTTTTCTATTCCTGCTACTGGTTCCTCTTATTTGTATAGCAACAGCCAGCATCGGCTTCGGGATCATTTATCTTTTCAATTTAGCAGAAATAGATTTTTTCCGAGTCTGGTTGACCTGGTTGGGAGGCAACATTATTGGCATCTACGTGATGCTGCCTTTGGCTCTTAGCTTTATAGGACGACCTCGATCTGTATGGAAAACAAGGCGTTGGTTTATAGGCACGCTTTTTGTGCTTTCTGTGATTATTATCAGTTCTGTTGTGTGGAGTATTCGTCAGTTTGAAGTTAATCGCCTTGCTGATCAATTCAAAATAAGAACTCAGGAAGCATCTGAGCTGTTTAAAGTCGCGTTAAAAATGGAAGAGTTGATACAAGATGGCGTATCACGTTTATTTGCTTCTTCCGAAAAAGTCACACGAGAAGAGTTTAAGAATTTTGTGAACTGGACTACTTATCATGATCAGCATATCCAGGTCGTGGAGTGGTTGCCTCGTATAGAGCATTCACAACGTATAGCCTATGAAGAAGAACAAAAAAAATATTTTGGTGATGACTTTGTTATTACCGAAATTGTTTCACCAAAAACACTCGGAGCAGCAAAGCAACGCGATGTTTATTATCCGATTACCTATCTTGAACCTGAACTTGATAATTCGCTATCACGAGGATTTGATCCATACTCATCCGTTGTTTCAAGGAAAGTGATTGATCAAGCTATTGAAACCGGTCAGGCAATGGCCAGAAGTCCGTTGAAAATGATACGCAGGCAAGATCAAATCAATTCTTTAGTGATTTATCGCCCTATTTATCAGACCCCCTCAGGGAAGATGAGTGTTGAGAAAGAGGGAAACCAAGTTATTGGTCTAGTGAATATGATTATTCGGGTCGAAGAGTTTGTAGAAGATATTTTGAAGCAAGCAAGAAAGCCTGAGTTCGAAATAAATTGGCTTGATTTTCAAAGCGGTGAGTATTTTTATCAACAAAACGCTGAAAGCAACTCAGATATCAAGCACTACGTTGATTTCGAATTGGCGGGTCGTAAAATGCAATTACAATTTTATCCCACCATAAATTTTATCAATACCTATTCAACCAGTCTGGCATCTCTGGCATTGGTTTGTGGCTTTTTGATAACGACATTATTTACTTTGTTATTTCTCAGTATTACTGGCAGAACATATCGGATATCAACAGAAGTCATATTACGAACTCGTGAGTTGTCAAAAGCTACCTCACGAGCTCAGGAATCAGAAAGGCGTATCAGAGATGTACTGAAGAAAATGCAGCTGACGGAACAGCAGTTACATCTCTCTGATGTGGCGTTTAATTCCACCAGTGAAGCTATGATGATCACCGATGCTAATAAGTACATCATTGCAGTCAATCAGGCATTTATTGATATTACTGGATACAGTCAGGAAGAAGTGATGTATCAGTATCCTGATTTTTTAGTGACGGGAGTTTCACTATCTGAACCAATCAGACTGACACATGAGCTGTGGGATATCATGCAGCAGAAAGGCACATGGAGAGGAGAGGTCAGGACGATAACAAAATCGGGTGACTCTCTGCCTTCATATTTAGCCATATCAGCAATTTATGATGCAGAACAATCACTAACTAATATGGTGGCTGTTTTTACGGATATGACTGATGTCAAAGAAGCTCATGCCAAGATCGAAAGGCATGCTAACTTTGACACACTGACCAATTTGCCGAATCGACGTTTATTTACTGATCGTTTGCATCAGGAGATTAAGCGTTGTGAAAGACAAAAAGAAAGAATCTGTTTGATGTTTCTTGATTTAGACCGCTTTAAAGATGTCAACGATACGTTGGGGCACGACTTTGGCGATGAACTGCTTCGAGAAATGGCCACCAGAATTTCAAGCTGTATCCGGGAGATGGATACGGTGGCCCGACTCGGCGGTGACGAATTCACCATTATTTTATCTGAGTTTAATAACAAAGCGCATGCGATTACTGTAGCAAAAAGCCTGATTACTGAAATAGAAAAGCCTGTAATTATAAAGGGCCAATCTATCCGGGTATCAACTAGTATTGGGATGACGTTTTTTCCAGATGATGCTGAAGAACCTGGTTTGTTAATTCAAAATGCCGACAGAGCAATGTATGCCGCAAAAGAAATGGGGGGCAGCGCATTCAAGTTCTACAATGCAGAGCTCGAGTCAAGCTGGTTGGCCAGGACATTTATCATTAATGAGTTAGAGTCTGCATTACTTAATGGGGAACTTGATGTTCATTATCAGCCCATTATTTCAATGAGTGAACATGAGCATTTATACGCTGAAGCACTAGTGCGGTGGAATCATCCGGAAAGAGGTATGATCCCGCCCTCAGATTTTCTACCCCAAGCCGAACGAATGGGGATGATTGATAAGATTGACGATTACGTGTTCAAGCGAGTTTGTCGAGATCTCAAACGATGGCAGAGCAAAGCTACTAAAACACCTCATATTTCTATTAATCGTTCAGCACATAATTTTGGTGGACAGCGTGGACGATTAGATTGGCTTGCTTATTTAGCGGAGCTATCGCTCTCAAGTGAACTTATTACACTGGAAATTACCGAAAGTACGCTAATGCAAAAACAATCGGAAAGTCGAATGTTGCTACATCGTTTACGTGATGCTGATATAAAAATCGCTGTGGATGATTTTGGGACGGGGTATTCATCGCTATCGTATCTGAAAGAAATGGATGTTGATTTTTTAAAAATTGATCGCTCGTTTATTCATGATATTGAAGAGAGTGAAGATGACAGAGCCATTGTTGAAGCGATTACGGAGATGGCTAAACGATTAGATATAAAAGTCATTGCAGAAGGCGTAGAAACAGCTACGCAGGCTGATATTTTGAAAAATATAGGCTGCCATAGTCTGCAAGGTTTTTACTATTCTAAACCCTTACCTGTGACTGAATTTGAAGTTTATATGTTTGGAATTGATAAGTGACGGGTAAGGCGGTATCACTTAAATGGCGGAGAACGAGGGATTCGAACCCTCGATAGGCTATTAACCTATACACACTTTCCAGGCGTGCGCCTTCAACCACTCGGCCAGTTCTCCTTAAGGGAGCGAAAGATTACCCTAGATTGCTTCTTCTGGCAATGATGTATCAGAAGCTTGGGTTTCTGTTTTTGCGGCCGCTTTTGGTTTTGTTGCTCTTGTTTTACGTGGTTTACGTGCGGGTTTCGGCTTGTCTTTCGTTGAACTGTCAGTCACCTGTTGAGCGTCATTTTGTGTATTTTCTTTTGCTGGTGGCGCAGATTCACTCTTTAGCTTGGCATCAGTATCAGACTCTTTGACAGCCGCCGTATCTTCATCTTGTTCAGGTTTTGTTTTCTTTCTTACTGATGTTTTTGTTTTATCCTGTCTGGCGTAAAAGGCGAGACCTCTAAGCACAATATCTGGATAGTGGTGCACATCGTCGGATAGTAAAGGCAATAAAGCTTCTGCATCACCACCTGTGATGATAAAACGAATTCGATTGTTAAAGCTTTCTTTTAGGTCGCTGATGATACGTTCTATCGTAGCGGTTACCGCATAAAGTGTGCCTGTATGAATGGCACTGTAGGTATTCGTTGCTAAAGTTTTGAACTCTTGGTTGTCTGTATCTGCAGTGAGTGCATCGGTATTGTTGACCAAGCTGCTTTTCATAATGCTGATACCAGGAATAATCATTCCACCTTGGTGCTGACCAGCTTTGGTTACGATATCAACAGTGATTGCGGTCCCGCAGTCGATAATGCATTGAGCAAGACGGGCATGTTGTCTGGCGGAAATAAGCGATAACCAGCGGTCTACACCGAGCTTTTCCGGCTCATCATAAGCGTTGATAACACCAAAATGTTTTTTCTCAGCTTGAATAAATTTTGGTGTCAGATTCCATTGTTTTTGTGTCCAGTCGCTGAGTTGTTCAGCTATTTTTTCTCCAGCAACATTGGCTACATAGATGGCCTTGATATCTGCTAATGTTTTCCATGCCTTATTTAGCGAGGATTTAATACCGGATTTGTTTCGGTCAAAACTTTGGCTTTCAGTAAGACCATTATCATCCATAATGGCCCATTTAACTCGACTATTGCCAATATCTACCAGTAATTTCATGAGGCAAACCTAATGCTGATGTGGCTATTAGACAGCAGTTTTATTTCATTGTTTTGTAAATAACGTAATTCGCCCTGATCATTAATACCACAGGCTATTGCTGTCGATTTTTGAGCGCCATCGATCAAAGTAATCGCTTGCTCATGTAAGGCATCATACTGAGGCCAAAGTGGGACAAAGTCAGTAAGACCTCGATGTTCAAACAGTTCTATGGTTTCTATCATGTTCTGAAGTATTTTTCCTGCCAGCCAGTTACGACAGGGGACCGGGTCACAAAGCTGTTCGAGGCTGGTAGATGGTTGTTGAATTAATGTTTTTGTGGCTTCTGGAAGCTTGAAATTAAGGCCGATGCCCACAACGGTATATTGTCTGGTATTGAATCTTGATTCTACAAGAATTCCAGCAAGCTTTTGTCTTTTATGTAATACATCGTTAGGCCATTTTAGCGCTAACTGATTGATTCCAGACTGCTTGAGGGTATTTATTAAACTGATACCGACAGCAATGCTAAGTCCATGTCGGGCTTCTTCTGCGCAGTGAGGCCAAAATAGAGAAAGATATAAATTCCCCACTGCTGGTGATTGCCAGGCATCACCACGACGGCCTCGTCCCGCGGTTTGAGTTTCAGCAATACAAGCTGCTGGTCCTAATTCTCCTTGACTAAACCGTTGCCAGAGAATGTCATTGGTGGATGTTACTTCAGGCAGAATAAGAATCTCAGAAAGTGTATTAAAATTCCGAGGTTCCATAGCGCTGACAATGGCAGCATGCGATAGCGGTGAAAAAGTTGGATTGTTCAAAAGAGTGTTCGATTTGTGAAACGAAAGAGCAGTTTAACAGGCTAAGAGGAGTTACGGGAGTCTCCTCATAAATTTTATATTGGGTGATGGTTAGACTTTGATATCTAAGATGCTACCAACCATTTCATTGCTTGCTTTGACTACTTTTGCAGAAGCTTCAACTTGTCTTGCGTTGGCATCCAGTTCAAGCATCGCTTTGGTTAACTGTTCGTTAGAACCGGGATCCGCAGAAGCAATTTTGGCGCTACTTTGTGCCGCACCGTACATGCCACTCTGAATACCCGCTACACCTGATTGAAAAGCAGAAATGCTACTCATAAAATCTCTCCAGTTATGTTGACTTTATACCATTTTCCAACTAACTAGTTTGTGACTGAAGTCGCTTTTTTGTTTTTTGCGTTAGCTTTGACATAAATGATAGTAGAACAAAAACAAATACTACTGCAAATTAAAGCTAGCAATGGATAAATTGAAACCGCTGGCGCACTGTAGAGTTCTCCTACCGCATGACTGAAATAGAATAACATCAGAAAGCTTGTCCAGGCATGTGTATATGGACGACCATAAAGCAACCCACGCATGGGAAATAACAGTGGGACCAGACCGATGATTAGCATTGCTGCGACAGGATAATTTTCTGCATGTGGTGCAATGAATATCCAAGCCAGTAGCGTGAGCATTAACCCAAAAAAGCTGATTAACGTCAGTGCTCTGAATAATTTCTCAAGATTCATGTAGTTTCTTTGCTGTATTTGCGATCCGTCGACCTATTGCTTTACACAATTTTATCTCGTCGTCATCTAGGTTTCGTTTATTATCAGGTTCGGCTAAATGACTTGCTCCATAAGGCGTGCCTCCGCCTTTTGTTGTCATTAACTCAGGTTCACTATAGGGAAGCCCCATTAACAACATACCATGATGAAATAACGGTAACATCATCGACAATAAAGTGGATTCCTGACCACCATGCAAGCTGCCTGTTGAAGTAAAAACCGCTGCAGGTTTTCCTGATAAAACACCTGAAAGCCAGCTATCGCTAGTTGAGTCGATAAAGTACTTAAGAGGCGCGGCCATGTTGCCAAATCGCGTTGGACTGCCTAATACCAGTCCTGCACATTGTTTCAAATCTTCATGGCTGACATAAAGATGGCCTTCGTGTGGAATGGTATCTTGAGTGGCTTCACAGACAGTGGATACAGGAGGAACCGTTCTAAAAACGGCTTCACAGCCAGTGACGGACTCAACGCCACGTGCTATCTGCTCGGCCATCGCTTTTACATGTCCTGTTCGGCTGTAATAAAGAATTAGAATTTTTGTCATGATAATTTAGAGGATGTCTAAAACAGACTCTGGTGGACGACCAATTTTTGCTTGATTGCCGTGGATAACGATCGGTCTTTCTATCAGTTTAGGGTGACTAACCATAGTCTTTATGATTTCATCATCACTTAAGGAATCATTTTTCAAATTAAGCGTTTTATATTCTTCTTCCCCTTTTCGTAATAAGTCTCTCGGACTGATTCCAAGTTTAGTAATAATCGCTTTTAACTCATCAAACGTTGGCGGTGTATCCAGATATTTTACAACGTCAGGATTAATGCCGTTTTCTTCAAGTAAGCTCAGTGTTTGTCTGGATTTGCTGCAACGCGGGTTATGCAAAATTGTGATAGTGCTCATCGGGAGGGTTCCAGTAGTTTTTCTAATGCGGATAAATGAATTTCGATTGGCCGAATTGTGGCCCATTGTGAACAGCCTGGACATAACCAGTGCATAGTTCGACCTGAAAAACCACAGTTTTTACAGGTATAACGATCACCTTTATGTATTAACGTTGTGGTGACCTCTTTTATCAGAGGTATTAAGGCCTGATGATTGTCCTCACCCAACATGATAAGTTGATGTAAGCCTTCAACGGATGGGTGCTGATGTAGTTGTCGATATAAAAAGCGTTGAGCAGCTTCTGTACCTTGTTTTTGTTCAACGAGTCTTGTCAGCATTAACCTTGCGGAAGTCAGGTGATGATGTCTTGTTAGTAGTGATTCTAGCCAGTCTTTGAAATCATCCAGGTTATTTGTATTGTCAAAGCAGGTATAGAGCAGTGGTAAGGCTTCGGGCAGAAAATAATGATTTTGTTTTTCGACATGCTGGAGGACGCGAATCGCTTTTCGATATTGTCCGATCTTGATTAGTATCCGGCCTTCCAACAGGCTTGCTCTGACACAGTCAGCATCATAATGATGCGCGCTGCGTAATAAATTCAAAGCCTGATGTTGATCTTTTTCTAACAGTGATTCTGCCAGTTCACAATAAAATTGAGCAATGAGTGCCCGTGTATTGGTTTTATTATTTGCCGGAATTTGCTTTGCCATATCGATGGCTTGCTGCCATTTTTTTTCTTGCTGATAAATACGTAATAATTGCTTGGGGGCTTCAGGTGGAGTGCCTGGTTGTTGTAATAATTCCAGAAATAATACTTCGGCCCTGTCCAATACACCGGCACTCATATAATCCAAGCCCAACTCAACCAGAGCCTGGCGCCGTTGTTGCGCGCTAAGTGATGGTCTGGCGATTAAGTTCTGGTGAATCCTGATGGCGCGATCACTTTCACCGCGTCTTCGGAATAGGTTCGCTAATGCCAGGTGAGTTTCAACGGTTTCACTGTTGACTTCCAATAGACCGATAAAGACATCAATCGCTTTATCAGGCTGTTCGTTTAATAAATAATTCAGGCCTTTGAAATAGTCAGGACTAAAAGAAGATTCTTGCGGACGATATCGACGTTTGTAATGACGACGAGCCATTATCCAGCCAGAAAGGGCGGCAACAGGTAATAAGAAAAATAACCAGCCAAGCATCAATTTAATGTGCGTCTTTAATCGGTAATATTCGTAAACTGTTAATTTCCTGTTCGGAAACAGAAAGTTTAGATTGTAGTCTGCGATTTTCGTAACGAAGTTTCATGGTACTGAATAACAAGATAACAGCACCTATGATGACACCAGTGAGCATGGATAGCGCGACCAGAACTGATAGAGGAATTGTTAATTCACCGAAATAATAATTCACCGTAACACTGCTCATGTTAAATGCGGCAAAAGCGGCACTCAATAAGAAAATAAGTCCGAATATCAGGAGTAATATTATTTTTCGCATTGTGCGGTGTTCCTTAAAATTACTGATGTTTTCTCGTTAATTTTATTCAACAGGGATCATACCCTAAAATCGAACCTTGCCCAGAATAAGGCGAAATCATGTAGAATTACATTTTTATTTTGACAGGTCGGTCCTGTATCAACTCGTGATTTTGGAGAATTCACCATGACCTTTGTTGTCACAGAAAACTGTATTAAATGTAAATATACTGATTGTGTTGATGTCTGCCCAGTAGATTGTTTTCACGAAGGTCCTAATTTCTTGGTTATCGATCCTGATGAATGCATCGATTGCACACTTTGTGAACCAGAGTGTCCGGCAGAAGCTATTTTCTCTGAAGATGATTTACCTGATGAGCAAATGGAGTTTTTGCAAATCAACGAAGAATTATCTCGGGTATGGCCTGTGATTTCTGAAAAGAAAGATGCACTTCCAGATGCAGAAGAGTGGGATGGTAAATCTAATAAAACACCTTTACTGGAAAGATAAAAGCATTATCGAATGACATAAAAAAAGCCCGCTTTCGCGGGCTTTTTTGTTTTTATACCATAAGATGTTTGAGTTTTTTCATGGCATTATTTTCAATCTGGCGAATACGTTCAGCCGAAACTTGATACTGATCTGCCAGCGTGTGCAATGTCGCTTTATTATCTTCATTTAACCAACGCTGCATAATGATATCTCGGCTACGTTCGTCTAGTGTTGCTAATGCGTTTGATAATTTTTGTTGCTGATAATCTGTGTAATTATCATCTTCTAATTGATTAGAAGGATCTGAATTATCATTAGCCGCTAAGTAGGCGACAGGCGAGTAATTATTTTCATCATCATCAACATCGTTGGGTAAATCAAAAGATGTGTCTGGTTGAGCTAATCTACGCTCCATTTCCATCACATTATCTGCTGTCACACCTAGGTCTTCTGCAACGGCTTCAACTTCTTCTTTATTTAACCAACCAAGACGCTGCTTGGCGCTACGAAGATTAAAAAATAATTTACGTTGTGCTTTGGTTGTTGCGATTTTTACAATGCGCCAGTTACGGATCACATATTCGTGTATTTCAGCGCGAATCCAGTGAACAGCAAATGAAACCAGACGAACCCCTTTTTCTGGGTTAAATCGTTTCACCGCTTTCATCAGGCCGATGTTGCCTTCTTGAATTAAGTCGGCAACGGGTAATCCGTAACCACTGTATCCTTTGGCAATACGAACTACAAAACGTAAGTGAGATAAGACCAACCGTTGGGCGGCTTTAAGATCACCTTCAGTTTGCAGGCGATTCGCAAGATCGTATTCTTCTTCCTCAGTTAATACAGGAATGGTATGCACAAGACTGGTGTAAGCATCTAAATTACCAATAGGTGCTAAAGCCATATCATATTGAGCTACATTCATTGTCATCTGTTCTTGTCTCCTGAGAGTCATTCCTTTAATCATAACACTAAAGGATTAATATCAACTATAAGAAGCTTATTTTTAGAAAAAGTTCCTGTATTTGCCACTATGTGGGTTCGATATCATTCAAGTGCCGGCCAACGGCTAGCCATGCGCCCGACACCCCCAATAGAAGCCCAAAAAGTGGTAGAGACAGAAACATTTGTCCAAGCATCCACTGGAGTGAAAACTGGCTATCATAGAGGGCTGTTAACCTAGTGATAGGTCCATTAATAGCGAGTAAGGCTATTAGTAAAGTGAACCAGGCAATAGCTCCACCTAACAGGCCGTACCAAAATCCCGTGTATAGAAAAGGCCTTCTGACAAAAGCGTTAGTACCACCAACCAGTTTTATCACGCGTATTTCAGTTTGCCTGCTAAGAATGGCTAGACGAATCGTATTGCCAATAACTAACAGCACACTCAAAGATAATAGAGTTGCAAGAATAGTAATGCCTCGTTCACCTGTTTGATTAATCGTTTTTAGACGTTTCAGCCAAGCCATATCAAGCTGGGCTAAGTCAACTTCCTGCATGTTTTGTAAACGTTCGAGTAAACCCTGAATAGCTTCTTCGTGCTCTGTTTCAACGGGTTTAATGATAATGACCGGCGGTAAGGGATTTTTAGGTAGACTATCTAGAATCTCATCTAGCCCTGATAATTGCCGGAACTCCTGCAAAGATTGTTTGGCAGAATGATAGTCAACAGCACTGATGTCTGGCCAGGCAAGTAACTGTTCAGCAAGTTGTTTACCACGCGCATCGTTTGTGTTTGGTTTCAGAAAGAGTGAAATTTGACTGGCATCATCCCATTGTCCAGCCACTTGCTCCACATTTTTCAGTAACACATATAAGCCGGCTGGAAGTGCTAGCGCTATGCCTATAACTAAAACCGTCATCACACTGGCGACAGGCGTTCTGGAGAGTTGCCCTAAACTATAGAGCATGACCTGTAAGTGTCTTAGAAAATAATTAGGTAAATTGAATGACAACATGTCAGGCAAGACGTCCTTGGTGTAGCGTGAGTTGGCGATAGGGCATCGTGCTGATCAGTTCGTGGTCATGGCTAGCAATGAATACTGTGACGCCAACCTGATTGAACTGTTCAAAGAGATGCATGATTTCTCTTGATAATTCAGGATCCAAATTACCAGTTGGCTCATCAGCAAGTAGCACTGGAGGTCTGTTCACAACCGCACGGGCGATACCGACACGTTGTTGTTCACCACCAGATAAAGCAATAGGCAGATTACGTTCTTTTCCCAGTAAGTTGACTTTATCCAGAGCCGCTCTAACTCGACGTCCAATCTCCCGATGATTTTCACCGGCTATAATCAATGGCAGTGCGACATTATCAAAAACAGTTCGGTCATGAAGCAGATTATGATCCTGAAAGACTAAGCCAATTTTGCGTCGGTAATAAGGGACTTTCCATTTAGGCAGACGGGTGAGATTTTGGTTATTTACCCAGACTTGACCATGCGTGCTGCGTTCAATCAATGCAATAAGTTTTAATAAGGTACTTTTACCGGCGCCCGAATGACCAGTGAGAAAAGCCATTTCACCTTTTTCGAGTTCAAAACTCAGGCCAGATAAAGCTTCGTATTGATTAGTATAACGTTTATAAACGTCAGTAAAACGGATCATTTAATCTCTTCTTTTCCCAACAAAGCATCTACAAATTCAGTGGCATTAAATGGACGTAGATCATCGATTTTTTCACCCACACCGATATAACGGATAGGCAATTTTGTTTTATTGGCAATAGCGAAAATAATACCGCCTTTGGCTGTGCCATCTAATTTGGTCAATGTAATGCCTGAAACACCAACAGATTGTTGAAATTGCTGTGCTTGCTGAAGTGCATTTTGTCCAGTACCTGCATCCAGCACGAGCATGACTTCATGAGGTGCTGTGTCATCTACTTTAGCCATGACACGTTTCACTTTTTTTAACTCTTCCATTAAGTTGGACTGTGTATGCAGGCGGCCAGCGGTGTCAGCAATCAGAATATCCATATTTCTGGCTTTAGCGGCTTGTAATCCATCAAAAATGACAGAAGCCGAGTCAGCGCCGGTCTTTTGTGCGATAACCGGGATATTGTTACGCTCACCCCATACTTGTAACTGTTCTACCGCTGCTGCACGGAAGGTATCACCAGCTGCCAGCATGACTTTTTTTCCTTGCTGTTGGAATTGCTTAGCGAGTTTGCCGATGGTAGTGGTTTTGCCCACACCGTTTATTCCTACCATCAGAATCACATAGGGTCCGTCAGTTTTTTCTGGTATTTCCAGTGGTTGACTACTCGGTTCAAGGATAGAAATCATATCCTCACGCATAGCGGCAAATAAGGCTTCTACGTCGTTTAATTGTTTGCGGGCCACGCGCTGAGTCAGATCAGTAATAATTCGTGTCGTTGCTTCAACACCAAGATCGGCTGTAAGAAGTTGAGTTTCAAGCTCTTCCAGCAGGTCATCATCAATGTTTTTACGACCTAAAATTAAGCTGGCGAAACCTTCAGTAAGTTTACTACTGGTTCGGCTCAAGCCTTGTTTCAGACGACTAAAAAAACCGGGTTGCGGTGCGTTATCTGTCTTTTCCTCTGCGGGTTCATCAGCAGGGGATAATTCTTGCGAATTATCAACAGTGTTATCTTCAGCAATAGAGGCGTCTGACGCGGGTGTTTTTGACTTTCTTTTAAGGAAACTAAACATATTCTCTGCTTGTCGTTAAACTTCGACGGTAAATCTTATCATGCGTTACAAAAAAAGAGATGCAGATGCTGAATATAAAAAAAATAGCTGGGCTTATTTTTTTCTTACCCACACTAGCTTTAGCCAATGTGAGTGAGTTTGAATTAGACAACGGCCTGAAGCTTATAGTGAAAGAAGACCATCGGGCACCTGTCGTCGTCTCTCAAGTCTGGTACAAGGTAGGGGCGAGCTATGAGCATGAAGGGATAACAGGGATTTCTCATATGCTGGAACACATGATGTTTAAAGGAACAAAGCACCTGGCACCGAATGAGTTCTCTCATATTATTGCTGAAAATGGGGGAGAGCAAAACGCTTTTACCGGACAAGACTACACGGCTTATTTTCAGAAACTTCATAAAGATAGATTAGAAGTCAGTTTTAAGAATGAAGCCGATAGAATGCGCAATCTTGTTATTGATCCTGATGAGTTGAAAAAAGAACAGAAAGTTGTTGCGGAAGAGCGTCGGATGCGGACAGATGATAATCCGCAGGCTTTACTAAGAGAACGATTCGATGCCGCTGCATTTGTGAGTAGTCCTTATCATCGCCCCGTGATTGGTTGGATGAGCGATATCAATCACTATCAAGTCGATGATTTAAGAGTGTGGTATCAAAAGTGGTATGCACCGAATAATGCCACTGTTGTTGTGGTTGGTGATGTTTCACCAAAAGCGGTGCTGGCCTTGGCAAAGAAATATTTTGGGCCATTAAAGCCAGAAAAAGTCGCGACATTAAAACCGCAGGTTGAAGTGAATCAAAAAGGCATCCGTGAAATTGAAGTAAAAGCTCCTGCTGAATTGCCCTATCTAATGATGGGCTGGAAGGTACCTTCGGTCACCACTGTTTCCAAAGAAAATGCATGGGAACCATATGCGCTAGAAGTCTTGGCTAATATTCTTGATGGTGGTAACAGTGCAAGGTTTGCTAAACAGTTGGTGCGTGAGCAACAAGTCGCTTCGAGTGTTGGCGCGGGTAACAGTTTATTCTCGCGATTATCCGATTTATTTACGATTGCTGGAACACCCGCCAATGGTAAATCAGTAGAAGATCTGAAAAAAGCCATTATCGAACAAATTACTCAACTTAAAAATCAGCCTGTCAGTCAAGAGGAGTTAGAGCGTGTGAAAGCACAAGTTGTTGCTGATGCAGTGTATGAAAAAGATAGCGTGTTCTATCAGGCAATGCAGATTGGCATGCTGGAAACTATCGGTGTCGACTGGCGTGTGGGTGAGCAATATGTCGATAACATCAAAGCGGTTACTGCCGAGCAAGTGCAGACCGTAGCAAATAAATATCTTACAAACGATCAATTAACGGTTGGCGAGTTAGTGCCATTACCTCTTGATGGTCGTCATCCTGTTTCATCTGCTGGAGGTCAGTATGTCCATTAAAAAATGGATTTTCGTTATCAGCTTATTGTTCAGTTCTAGCCTTTTTGCCAGTCCTGATATTGAGCACTGGATAACGAATAACGGCGCCAGAGTATATTTTGTGAATGCGCCCGAGTTACCCATGGTTGATGTGAATATTGTCTTTAATGCCGGTGCTGCGCGTGATGGTGAATATCCGGGACTGGCAAAGCTAACTAACGCTATGCTTGATGAGGGGGCTGCTGACTTGGATGCGGATGCAATCGCTGATACTTTCTCATCGGTTGGCGCAAACTACAGTGCTAGTTCTGAGCGAGATATGGCCGTGTTGAGTCTGCGAACGCTGACGGAGAAAAAAGCGTTTGATACTGCACTGAATATGTTTGCTGAAGTAATAGCAAAACCGAGTTTCCCTGAATCGTCATTTCTTCGCATAAAACAGCAGTTATTAACCGCGTTACAGGCTGAAAAACAGTCTCCACAAAGCATCGCTACCCGCACTTTCTTTCAGAAACTCTATGGTCAGCATCCCTATAGCCGAATGTCTGTGGGAGATACTGTTAGTGTAGAAAAAATTAATCTGGATGATTTAAAAGCGTTTTATCAGCAATATTATGTGGCGAAAAATGCAGTCGTAGTTATTGTCGGAGATGTCAGTAAACAGCAAGCCAATGAAATGGCAACCACCTTAACTAAGAACCTGAAAAGTGGAAACACAGCACCAGAGCTACCTGCAGTCACACCTCTGACTAAACAGCAACAAGTCGTGTTACCGTTCCCGTCATCTCAAACCACGATTATGATGGGACAAATTGGTATGAGTCGGGATGACCCTGATTATTTTCCTTTGTATGTCGGTAATCACATCTTGGGCGGCAGCGGTCTAGTCTCGATGCTGAGTGATGAAATACGTGAAAAACGTGGACTGACTTACGGTGTTTATAGTTACTTCAGTCCCATGCAAAAAGCAGGACCGTATGTGTTTGGTTTGCAAACACGAAATGATCAAGCTGAAGAAGCACTTCATCTACTAAAAGATACGCTAAATGCTTATATTAAAAACGGACCGACTGAAGCACAGTTGAAAGCAGCAAAACAAAACATCACAGGTGGGTTTGCCCTCAGAGTAGATAGTAATAGCAAGATCGCTGATTACCTTTCTATGATAGGCTTTTACGGATTGCCGCTGGATTATCTGGATAGCTTTAACGATAAAGTGAATGCCGTGACTGTGGCTGGTATAAAAGACGCCTTTAAAAGGCGTGTTCACGCAGACAAAATGTTAACGGTATTAGTAGGTGGCGAAACAAAATAATAAAGCCAGAACTGGCGCTGGCACTCTTAGAATTATTGGCGGCATTTGGCGCGGTAGAAAATTAGGCTTTCCTGAAGTGGAAGGCTTGAGGCCAACCAGTGACCGTACCAGAGAAACGGTATTTAACTGGTTGCAGCCTCATATTGGCGCCAGTCGGTGTCTTGATTTGTTTGCTGGCAGTGGCGCATTAGGATTTGAAGCGGCATCAAGAGGGGCTGCTGAGGTGGTGCTGGTTGAAAATGACCGTCAGGCTTTTTTACAGCTTAAACAGAATGCTGAAGCCCTCCAGGCAGCCAATTGTCATATTGAAAATACATCTGCTGAGCAGGCTATTGGTGTGCTCGATAAATCGTTTGATATCGTGTTTATTGACCCACCATATCAGGCCGATTTATGGACAAAAATGGCATTTGCATTGTTGTCACATAATCTCTTGAGTGATGGAGCCATGATTTATCTCGAGTATCCAGCAAAGCATGACCTGCCTGATTTACCATCCGCTTGGTATTTATTGAAAGAAAAGAAAGCAGGTGATGTAAAATACTGCTTATTTGAATTTCATGCTGGAGAAGACGCTTGAGCACTGTTGCCATATATCCGGGTACCTTTGACCCTATCACTTATGGGCATATTGATCTTATCAAGCGTGCTTCACCCTTATTTGAGCGCATCATTGTCGCTGTGGCGATTAACCCTGGCAAGAAACCGATGTTTAGTCTTGATGAGCGGGTCGAATTAGTCAGAGAAACGACCAAAGGCATCGAGAACGTGGAGGTCTGCGGTTTTAAAGGTCTGTTAGTCAATGAAGCACTCAGTATGGGTGCCAATGTCATTATTCGTGGCTTACGAGCCGTCTCAGATTTTGAGTATGAATTACAATTGGCCACCATGAATCGCCGAATGCAGTCAAAAGTGGAAACCTTGTTCTTAACGCCTGCGGAAAATTTAAGTTTTGTTTCTTCTACTTTGGTTAAAGAAATTGCTGTATTAGGTGGGGATGTCTCTGAATTTGTTGCCCCATGTGTACAAGAAGCCTTGAAACGCAAATTGCCTGCCCATAACTAACCGCGCTAAGATCATTATTGAATTTTACTGGAGTAAACCATGTCGCTGTTTATCACTGATGAATGTATCAACTGTGATGTCTGTGAACCAGAATGTCCTAATGGAGCTATTTCTCAAGGTGCTGAAATCTATGAGATAGATCCTGACTTATGTACTGAGTGTGTAGGCCACTTCGATACACCACAATGTGTTGAAGTTTGTCCGGTCGATTGCATACCAAAAGACCCGGATAATGAAGAAACACATGATCAGCTCTACGCAAAATATGAAACATTGATGGCGGCAGGAAAATAGCTGAAGCTGATACCCAATGTCATCATCAAATAGAGCAGCTGAAGAGCTGCTTTATTTTTTAGCTAAACAAAACGATAGATTATTTTGAGCCTTACTGATGCTCTGAGTTATGCTTAGCGCTTTTCAAGTCCCTGATTTAAAGAGAATCCATGCAAAACGAATACCGTCCCGACCAAGTAGAATCGGCTGCACAGCAATATTGGCAGGAAAATAATAGCTTCCATGTTGTGGAAGATACTTCCAAAGAAAAATTCTATTGTTTGTCGATGTTTCCATACCCTAGTGGGCAGTTACACATGGGGCATGTGCGTAACTACACCATTGGTGATGTGATTGCACGTTATCAGCGTATGCAGGGGAAAAATGTATTACAACCTATGGGCTGGGATGCTTTCGGTCTACCTGCAGAAAATGCAGCGATAAAAAATAAAGTCGCGCCTGCTGCATGGACATATCAGAACATTGACTATATGCGTGGTCAGTTGCAGCGTTTAGGACTTGGTTATGACTGGCAACGTGAGTTAGCCACTTGCACACCACAATATTACCGTTGGGAACAATGGTTGTTTACCCGCTTGTTCGAAAAAGGCTTGGTTTACAAAAAAACGGCAGCAGTGAATTGGTGCCCACATGATCAGACGGTATTAGCCAATGAGCAAGTGATTGATGGCTGCTGTTGGCGCTGTGACACCAAAGTGGAACGTCGTGAAATTCCACAATGGTTTATGAAAATTACCGACTATGCCGATCAGTTACTTGCTGATTTAGACCAACTTGATGGTTGGCCAGAGCAGGTGAAAACCATGCAGGCGAATTGGATTGGACGTTCAGAAGGTGTGCAGATTCAATTTGATATGGTCGGCAGCAAGGAAACACTTGAGGTCTATACAACACGCCCGGATACCCTGATGGGAGTGAGCTATCTTGCGGTGGCAGCTGAACACCCGTTGGCGCTCAGAGCCGCCAATGATAATCCTATTCTGCAAACATTTATTGATGAATGCCGAAAAATGGAAACTTCTGAAGCGGCGATGGAAACCGCTGAGAAAAAAGGCGTGGATACGGGATTACTGGCTATTCATCCGGTAACGGGAGAACAAGTACCTGTCTGGGCGGCTAATTTTGTTTTGATGGGCTATGGTACTGGCGCAGTAATGTCTGTACCGGCTCATGATCAGCGTGACTTTGAGTTCGCACAAAAATATCAGTTGCCGATAAAACAAGTCATTAAGCCAGTAAACCAGCAAGAAATTGACTTAACAAAAGCCGCATTCACTGACAAAGGTGAGTTGATCAACTCTAAACAATTTGATGGCTTAAAAGAGCAAGAAGCCTTTGATGCGATTGCTGATTTCCTAGTGAGTCAGAATAAAGGTGAGCGTCAAGTTAATTACAGACTTCGTGACTGGGGTGTGTCTCGTCAGCGTTATTGGGGAACGCCGATTCCGATTATCAATTGTGATGATTGTGGAGCTGTTGCCGTACCTGAACAGGATTTACCGGTCGTTTTACCTGAAGATGTGATTGTGGATGGTTCAGGTTCACCAATTAAATCCATGCCTGAGTTTTATGAGTGCAGCTGTCCTAAATGTGGCAAGCCTGCTCAGCGTGAAACCGATACCTTTGATACCTTCTTTGAATCCTCGTGGTATTTCGCCCGTTTCGCTTGTCCTGACAATAGCGAAGCGATGCTGGATGAAAGGGCAGATTATTGGTTACCTGTGGATCAATATATCGGTGGTATTGAGCATGCGGTTTTACATTTATTGTATGCGCGCTTTTTCCACAAACTCATGAGAGATGAAGGGCTGATTTCAGGAGATGAGCCATTTAAGAACCTGTTAACACAGGGCATGGTGCTGAAAGATGGTGCCAAAATGTCAAAATCGAAAGGCAATACCGTCGATCCGCAAGCCTTAATCGATCAGTATGGTGCGGATACATCACGTTTGTTTATGATGTTTGCAGCACCACCTGAAATGTCGCTGGAATGGTCTGACCAAGGGGTAGATGGTGCGAATCGTTTCCTCAGACGTCTGTGGCGTGCGGTGACTGAACATGCTGAACAGGGCGTGGTTAAAGCGGGTGATTTAAGCGATTTATCTGAATCATTACAGGCTTTACGTCGTCAGGCACATCAGACATTGGCAAAGGTGAGTGATGATATTGGCCGTCGCCATACTTTCAATACAGCAATTGCCGCCGTGATGGAGTTGATGAATAGTCTCACTAAATTAAATGATGATAGTGAAAAAGCGCATGTCGTAATGCAGGAAGCACTTGAGCTGGTGGTACTGATGTTATCGCCGATTACCCCGCACATTTGTCATCATTTATGGCAAACTTTGGGGCATGACGAAGCTATTGTGAATGTCTCGTGGCCGACGATAGATGAGACAGCTTTAAAGCAAGACAAAATTGAGCTAATGGTTCAGGTGAATGGTAAATTACGGGCCAAAATATCTGTGGCGGCTGATGCTGAACAAAAAGATGTCGAGGCGCTGGCTTTTGCTGATGAAAATGTACAGCGGTTCACGGATGGCAAAGAAGTACGTAAAGTGATTCTGGTACCAGGCCGTTTATTAAATATTGTGGTTGCCGGCTAAATTTAAGGATATGAAAATGAATCGTGTATTGATGAGTTTGATGACCGGTATCTTGATGCTGACACTGACAGCCTGTGGTTTTCATCTACGAGGTGAAGCCAATGTGCCCGAATCGTTAAAAACCATCTACATACAAGGTCTGAACATACGACAAGATTCATTTGGCTTGCAGCTAAAACGTGCCTTGACGCGCAATGGTATCCAGGTACTGGATACTTATAAAGAAGGTGCTGCTGTGATGACCGTTGTGGAAAATGTGTTTGATCAGAACGTACTGTCTGTTGGTTCAGATGCCAAAGTCACAGAGTATGAGTTGGAAACCCGTTTTTCTTTCAAAGTCTCTTCGCCAAGCGGTGAACCGATGAGTGATGTGATTACAGTTCAGGCCAGACGTGACTATCAGTTTGATCGTAATCAACTATTAGCTATGGACGAACAACAGACCGTTATTCGCGATGATTTGAATAAACAGATGGTTCAGAATGTGCTGAGACGCTTATCAGCACTGAAGTAAACCATGCGGATAAGACTGGAACAGTTAAGCAATCATTTATCGGCTTCATTAAAACCTGTTTATTTATTATTCGGGGAAGAAGCGCTTCTGATCGAAGAGTCGGCGGATATTATCCGTCAACATATTCGTCAGGCTGGGGCCAATGAACGTGAAGTATGGAGCGTTGAAGGTCGCTTTGATTGGGCACAAATTAAATGGCAGGAACAAAGCTTATCTTTATTTGCTAGTCAGCGTTTGATCGAAATCCGTCTGCCTTCCGGAAGCCCTGGCAAGGAGGGTGGTGAGGCTCTACGCAAGTTTGCAGCCAACCCACCACAAGATACAACACTGTTAATTATCAGTGGCAAAATTGATGCCCGATCACAAAAAGCAAAATGGTTTACTGAGCTGGATAATCTTGGAGTGACACTGCCGATATGGCCTGTTGCTCTGGCTCAACTTCCACAGTGGGTCGCACAACGAATGCAAGCAAAGGGACTGAAGGCTGATCTTAAAATTGCTACACTTATTGCAGAACGAGTGGAAGGTAACTTGTTTGCTGCAGCACAAGAAATTGAAAAGCTTTCCTTGCTGAGTCTTGATGGTCAAATTGATGAAGCTTTGGTGTTGGCATCAGTCGCTGACAATGCCAAGTTTGAGGCTTTTGGACTTATGGATGCTGTATTTGCAGGACAGTATGCAAGAATCCCACGTATAATAGCCCGTTTACGCGCCGAAGGTGTTGATATTCTGGCTGTTTTTTCTGCGGTAAATTGGTCATTACAGCGTGTGGTTGATATGGCTGCTCAAGTGGCTGCAGGCGAACAGATTGAACGTGTCTTTGCTTCTCAAAAACCTCCTGTTTGGGATAAAAACAAAGCGGTAATGCGACAAGCTATCGAACGCTATAACCACAGTCGCTGGCAGTTCTTCTTACAGCAAATGTCTGATATCGACCAGGCTGCGAAAGGGATAACAAAAAACTGTCCTTGGCGTCTTTTGGAAACACTTTGTTTGAGTGCTTCTGGCATAGACATAAAAACCAATATATTGGAAAGGAGTGCTTAATTGAACGTTGTTGAGTACATGCACACATTAGGTCAGCAGGCTCGGCTAGCCAGTCGCAAGCTCGCGAGCGCGGGTACAGATATTAAAAACCGAGCACTGCTGGCGATAGCGACAGATATTCGCGCTCATGCCGAACTATTAAAGCAGGAAAATGCCCGTGATTTGAAGTCAGGGCAAGAGAAAGGACTGGATGCTGCTTTATTAGATCGCCTGACATTAACGGATGCTCGCATTGAATCCATGGCTGAAGGCTTGGAGCAAATTGCCGCTTTGGCTGATCCTGTCGGTGAAGTGAGTGATATGACGTATCGCCCTTCAGGCATTCAATTAGGCAAAATGCGTGTGCCTCTCGGAGTCGTTGGCATTATTTATGAGTCACGTCCGAATGTAACCGCTGATGCCGCTGCATTATGTCTGAAATCAGGTAATGCCACTATTTTACGAGGTGGTAGTGAAGCGATTCATTCTAATCAAGCGATTGCTGCATGCATTAAACGAGGTTTGAACCTGGTTGGTTTACCTGAGACCGTTATTCAAGTCGTTGAAACCACTGACCGTGACGCTGTAGGCGCCTTGATTACCATGTCACAATATGTGGACGTTATCGTACCAAGAGGTGGTAAAGGCTTGATCGAACGTATCAGCCAAGATGCCAGGGTGCCTGTTATTAAACATCTGGATGGTATTTGTCATGTCTATATCGACAAAGGTGCTGATCTGGATATGGCTGAAACCATAGCGATTAACGCAAAATGCCATCGTTATGGCGTGTGTAATGCGATGGAAACATTGCTTGTGGCGGCTGATGAAGCGAATGCCATTTTACCTCGTTTAGCCGTGAAATACGCTGAAGAAGGTGTTGAGTTAAGAGGCTGTGAGCGCACTTTACAGATTTTGACTGATATCAATAAAGCAACAGCCGAAGATTGGGATACTGAGTACTTGGCCCCTATCTTATCAATTAAAATTGTCGATGATATTGATGAAGCAATAGCGCATATCAACAGGCATAGTTCGGGTCATACTGAGTCCATTATCACTCAGGACTATCAGCGTTCAAGACAATTCCTGGCTGAGGTGGATTCCAGCTCGGTGATGGTGAATGCATCGACACGATTTGCTGATGGATTTGAGTATGGACTTGGTGCTGAAATCGGTATTTCCACAGATAAAATTCATGCTCGCGGTCCAGTAGGGCTTGAAGGTTTGACGTCACAAAAATGGATAGTATTGGGTAGTGGTCAGATCAGAAAATAAACCAGCAATTGGGATTTTAGGCGGCACTTTTGATCCTGTTCACTTTGGTCATTTACGTACTGGGTTAGATGTCGTTGAGCAGTTAAGCCTGGATCAGCTACGCCTAATCCCGTGTGCCATACCGCCGCATCGTATCGAACCCGTTGCCAATGCAAAACAGCGCCGTATGATGTTGGAACTGGCGATCAAGAACCATCCCAAACTGCTTGTTGATGATCGTGAACTGAGCAGGGAAGGGCCTTCCTATACGGTTGATACATTGTTAAGTCTGCGAGAAGACTTCCCTGACACACCACTGTTTTTATTAATGGGAACCGATGCGTTTTGTAGCTTACCCAGTTGGTCACGGTGGCAGGAAATCATTGATTTAGCACATATTGTCGTGATGCAGCGGGCCGATGAGGCGTTCTTATTAAGCGATGAACTTCAGGCTTTTTATGATAAACATCAGGCTGAACCGGCGGATATTGAATTAAACGCGGGCAAAATTTGGTCGGTGCCTGTGACACAAATGTCGATTTCAGCAACCGCGATTCGTGAGGCATTAGAACAAGGTCGGGATGTACGTTATCTTTTACCGGATGCCGTGATCAGCCTGATTGAGCAATTAGGTCTTTACTCTCAAATATCATCAGCTTCAGCAACAGATGGATAATCTGTTTTTTGTTTTATCAAAACTGGTGTGGGGATTACTCAGCCCGACAAGCTTAATGGTCTGGCTGCTTGTTTTTGTCACGTTGCTACTCTGGCTCAATTACGTTCGACAGGCTAAAAAATTACTACTCTTGATGAGTATTGTGTCGTTTATCGTGATGGGCTATCCGGTCGGTGATTATTTAATACACCCTTTGGAAACCCGTTTTTCGGTACCAGAACAAATGCCTGAACCCTTAGCAGGCATTATTATGCTGGGGGGTGCAGAACAATTAAAATTATCGGACAGTTGGCAAGCGCCACAGGTTGGCGATGGTGCGGAACGAATTTTACAAACCGCTGAGTTAGCACAACAGTATCCAACATTGCCGATAATTGTGACTGGTGGTAGTAATTTGGTACAGATGCAAGATCTGGATAGTGAAGGACAAGTTGCTAAGAAGCTGCTTTCGCAGGCGGGGGTGGAGCCAGCACGAGTAATTATTGAAACGCAGGCGCGTAATACCTATGAGAATTTCCAAAAAATAAAACCATTACTTCCGAAACCCGCTGGCAGATACATACTGGTCACATCAGCTTTTCATATGCCCAGAGCGGTAGGTGTCGCTAAGCAACAGCATATCAATGTGATTCCATACCCAGTGGATTACCGGAGTGACAAACCCAATAATCGCTATTGGGATTTTGATTTATCAGCACATCTGGCGGTGTTGGAAACAGCCTGCCATGAATGGCTTGGCCTGGTGGTTTATTACGCCACCGGAAAAACACAAAGCTGGTTTCCGCAAGCAACTGTAAGCGTTGATAAAAAAGACTAATTGATACGTAATAATCGGGATATTAATAAGCCCTTACGTTACACTATGAAACAGATAGATTAAATGGAGTGCCCAATGCAGGCAGAACAACTAAAATTACTGGTCATCGATGCTCTCGAAGACATTAAAGCAGAAGATATCCAGGTACTGGACGTAAAAGAAATGACTGATGTGACAGACATCATGATTATTGCCACAGGTAAATCAAGTCGTCAGGTGAAAGCCTTAGCAAATGAAGTCGTCATGCAAGCAAAAGCAGCAGGTGTACAACCTCTAGGGGTTGAAGGGGAAACAGTAGGCGAATGGGCGCTGGTAGATTTAGGGGATGTGATTACACATATCATGACTCCGCAAACGCGTCTGACCTACAACCTCGAAAAACTATGGACTGTACCAGCACAGAGTGAACAGGCATCGGCTGAGCGGGAATGAAAATAAATCTCGTCGCTGTTGGCAATAAAATGCCAGGCTGGGTGACTGAGGGCTATGAAGAATACAGCAAACGAATGCCTCGGGAATGTGGGTTACAACTGACAGAAATCACGCCTGCACGCCGAACGAAAAATGCGCAGCCAGAACAGTGGAAGAAAGAAGAAGGCCAGCGAATTCTGGCTGCGATTCCAGATAATCAGCACGTGGTGGCATTGGAAGTGACCGGTCAAAGTTGGAGTACCGAAGTCTTATCATCACAAATGCAGCAATGGCTGACAGATGGACGTGATGTTGCTTTAATGATTGGTGGGCCAGATGGACTGGATCAGAGTTGTTTACAGCGCGCTAATCAGAAATGGTCTTTATCTGCAATGACTTTGCCTCATCCACTGGTGCGTATTGTATTAGCTGAACAACTCTATCGAGCCTGGACTATCCTGCAGAATCATCCCTATCATCGATCATGAATTTTCCGTCAATTTATCTTGCTTCACGTTCACCACGACGACGTGAGCTGTTATTACAGATGGGCGTGGACTTTTCTGTCATCAATCCAGATGTCGATGAATCTGTCTTTGACAACGAACTCCCGCTTGATTATGTGAGTCGTATTGCTAAGTTAAAGGCACAAACGGGACGAGGTTTGTTATTAGCCGCTGATAAAAAGCCTGTGCTGGCTGCTGATACTGCCGTTGTCGTTGATAACACTATTTTGGGTAAACCCGAGAATGATGAGCAGGCGATAAGCATGTTAAAAATGTTATCGGGTAAAACGCATCAGGTAATGACGGCGATTGCATTAGCAAAAGAAAATTCGATATCAAGCTTAGTTTCTGTAAATGATGTTCGCTTCACTGAGATGAAAGAAAAGGATATTCTCTGGTACGTCAACACTAAAGAAGGTGTCGATAAAGCCGGTGGTTATGCGGTACAAGGCCTGGCTGCTTTGTTTATCGAGCATATAGAAGGCAGTTATTCTGGCATTATGGGATTACCCATCAGGGAAACGGGACAACTTTTATTAACAATGGATGACCAATGAGTAGTGAAATATTGATCAACGTGACGCCGAGTGAAACCCGTGCAGCTGTAGTTGAGAATGGACTACTTCAAGAAGTATTTATTGAGCGTAATGAATATCGTGGTTTAGTAGGGAATATTTACAAAGGAAAGGTGTGTCGCGTTTTACCTGGCATGCAAGCGGCTTTTGTTGAAATTGGCCTTTCAAGAGCGGCGTTTTTACATGTATCAGACATTTCAATACCTAAAGGCCAGACCGGTGATCTGAAAGAAGCCCCCAGTGTTGAGCCGACTATCAGTAGTTTGTTACGTGAAGGTCAGGAGATCCTGGTTCAGGTCATTAAAGACCCAATGGGCACAAAAGGGGCGCGTCTTACCACGCAACTCTCGGTTTCATCACGTTATTTAGTGTATATGCCGGAAACGGAAGGCATTGGCGTTTCATTAAAAATTGAAACAGAGCAGGAACGTGAACGACTAAAAACCTGTTTGATTGATCTGCTAGAAGAAGGTGCCGGTGGATATATTCTGCGGACTGCAGCAGAAGGTGTATCAGAAGCTGAATTAAAGGCTGATCTCAAATTTCTTTACCGATTATGGGCGAAACTGCAAGAACGCAAACAACTCGTCAAGTGCGGCGAGCCTCTACATGAAGATCTATCGCTTGCAATGCGCGCATTACGTGATTTATTTTCTGCAGATATTGACCGAATTCGTATTGATTCTGAAGAAACATTTCATAAAGCCGTGCATTTTGCTGAGGGGTTTATGCCTGAGTGTGCCGCTCGGCTTGAGCATTACAAAGGCGATTTACCGCTATTTGATTTGTTCAGCGTGGAAGATGAAATCCAGAAAGCATTGCAGCGTAAGGTACCGTTGAAATCTGGCGGCTATCTTATTTTTGATCAAACGGAAGCCATGACAACGGTGGATGTAAATACCGGCGGTTTTGTTGGGCATAAAAATCTGGAAGAAACCATTTTCAAAACAAATCTCGAAGCTGCGCATGCCATTGCCCGCCAGTTACGGGTACGCAATCTGGGCGGAATCATCATTATCGACTTTATTGATATGGATGAAATTGGCCACCGTGAGCAAGTCTTACGTGCCTTAGAAAAAGCCATGCAGTTAGATCGGGCACGTCATAACATCAGTGCGGTATCAGAGCTTGGTCTGGTGGAGATGACACGAAAAAGAACTCGTGAAAGTTTAGGTCACATTCTGTGCGAAGCCTGTCCTTGCTGTGAAGGTAAAGGCTACACCAAAAATGTTGAAACGGTATGTTATGAAATATTCCGTGAGATTGTACGTGAGTCTAAACAGTATGAGACCAAACAGTTTCTTATTCTGGCTTCACAAGACGTGATTGACCGTCTGAATGATGAGGACTCTACGAAAGTAGCTGACTTAGAACACCATATCGGTAAGCCCATATTATTCCAGTGTGAACCGCAATATGGCCGTGAGCAGTTCAACGTGGTTTTAATGTAGGTATTTGATGCTAAAGCGCAGCCTGCATATTGCCGGACGGCAATTATTTTATCTCACCGCGATTTCGATCACGTTGGGGCTTTTATTACTGATAACCGCTATCTGGCTGTCAGATCAGGTTGCCGAGCGAAAAGATGAAATTGCCAGCTGGGCGTCTCAGCAAAGTGGTTACCCTGTAGAAATCGAAGAAGCTGGCCTGTATTGGCTGGACCTCATCCCCAAACTTGAAATTCGTCAGCTAAAGGTATTGACGAAACAAGGGGATACGCCCATTTTCCAGGCTGGCCAAGTTTATCTGGCGGTAGACGTCTTTTCATCTGTTCGCAGTGGCGAGTTGATGATAGCGGATGCCAGTATTCGTAATGCCCAACTAAAGGTAGAACATACAACGGATGGTCAATTCCGGGTAAAAGGCTATCAGCATCAATCACAGCAACCGCTTTCTGACGATAATATCCAAACGGTTTTTAACTGGTTAACCAGACTCAAGCATTCACGTTTAGCGAATGTGCAGGTCCAATACAAAGATGATAATGAACCTGCACTGTCTGGTCAGTACATTATCGAACAGGCATCACTACGATTTAATAACCAACAATTCATTTCTGAAGCCACGTTAGCACTCCCTGAGACTTTGGGGAATAGTCTTGAGTTATCAGCAACCGCCCAAATTAATGATGCACTAAATATTACTTCCTGGCAGGGGCTGTTACGTCTTGATGAGGTTTCTCTGGGCAAATTACTGAAAAAACGCGCATACAGAGGGGCTAAATTAGATGACGGACTATTAACCGCCACATTAAACGTACAGAAAGCAAGCCAACAAGCTTTGCTGGCGGGACTTGAGTTGGAGCTGACTGATGCTACCTTGTCTTCGTCCAAACCTGATGATGAGTTCACAGAGGTGAGCCTTGAACAGCTGATGGGGCATTTTCAACTTGATTATGCTGATAAGCAGTGGCAATTACAGGGTAAACAAGTTCAAATTAAAATGGCGGGTGAAGAATGGCCCACGACTTTTTTTGATATAAAACAAGAAACAAATGGTGAATTGTCAGGAAAGGCTTCATTTATTCGTTTGAGTGACATTACTTCCCTAGCGTTATTGATGAATGATATGCCGGCTGTTTTGGTGAATACAAAACCCGCAGGTGATTTGCAAAATGTCTCTTTTGCTTATTCTGAGCAGTCAGGATTGGATAAGCTTGCCATGAAAGCCAGTGGTGTTTCTTTCTTACCTTGGCAGGACTACCCAGGTGCTAATGACCTAAGTTTTTCCATTGATAAGGATAAAAATAAAGGCACACTTGAGCTGGATAGCCGAGCAAGCGCCATTTACGCTGATACCTGGCTGCCAGATTCTGTTTTGTTTGATTCGATCAAAGGCAAAATACGTTGGCATAAACAAGATAATGAGTGGGCGGTGAATACAGATGCATTACAAATCTGGAACGATGATTTAAATATTCTGCTTAGTGGCGAAGTTGAACAGATAAAGGGTGTTACCGATACCGACTTAACCTTGACATTGCAGGATATTGCCGCAAATAAATGGCGACAGTATGTGCCTAAAAGAATTTTGCCCGACGACTTTGAAAAGTGGTCAGCTGATGCTTTTCAGCAGGGTATCATTCGTTCTGGCACGATTGTGATGAAAGGTGACCCGACAGCCTTTCCTTTTGATACTGAACCTGATCAAGGTAAGTTTGATATGCAACTGAACGTCGAAGATGTTCAGTTGCATTATGGCCCTGGTTGGCCTGATTTAATGCATGTTAATGGCACAGTGGAAGGTCAGGGTAATAATTTGCTCATTCATAGTGAGTCCGGACAGATAGCGGGTTTTAACTTTAATAAAGTTACCACCACTATCAGTAATCTCGTTAGGAGCAATCCGATTCTGAAAGTCAGTGGCATACTAAATGGTTCGACCAGTAATGCCTTAGCTTTTTTGAAAAAGAGTCCATTAAAGTCACGCTTTGGCAGTGTTGATGACTGGCTCCAGGCCAAGGGACAAAGCAATATTCAATTAGATTTAACCGTGCCATTAGTGGACCCTGATAATACCCAGGCCAAAGGTTATGTCAGTTTTAATCAAAGTGCTTTAACGACCAAAGCCATAGCAGGGCTGGAAATAGGTAATATTAATGGTCGTCTTCTGTTCAGTAATGACGGTGTATCAGCAGAAAAAATCACGGCGACAGCCTTTAATGAGCCCATAGTCATTAATGCGAAAACTGAACAAGCAAAAACCTATGTTGATATCAATGGCAGAGTAGCTGTTGCAGCACTCAATAACACATGGCCAGGTGCCGTGCCTGCATTTGTCCGTGGAGAAAGTGATTATTCAACAGGAATTGCCATCAGTGAACCGAAACCGGGTAATTTTGAACTCAATGTCACAGTCACCAGTGATTTACAAGGTATTCAGATTGATGCACCCAAGCCATTGGGAAAAACGGTCTCAGAGCCTGTCCGGCTTCAGGCTGTGATGCATGAGAAAAGTGATGGCCTGATGTATAACATCCATTATGCAGACTGGTTAAAGGCTGCCATTTATGCTGATAAAAATAGTGAAATTTCTGGGCAAATTATGCTGGGCGGTCAGGCCGCTAACGAATCGCTTAGCGGTTTACAAGTCGCCGGAGTAATTAACAATCTGGATATTCAGCCATGGTTAGACTGGCAAGACAGCTTACCTGAAACAACTGGACCATCATTGCTCGATAAAATTGATAGTCTTGACATCCGGCTGGCTAAACTTCAACTGCAAGATCAGTCGCTTGATAATTTACTTATTAAAGGTAAACAAACCGATTCTAAATGGTTACTAGATTTAAGCTCACCTCAAGTAAAAGGCGTTGTGAGTGTGCCGGAGGATATCAATAATTCGGCACCACTTGATGTGAGTCTTGAGTATCTTAAGCTAAACGTAAATGACGAGGATGAGAACGAGCAAGAGAAGAATAAGCAGCCGGCTGATTTATGGCCGCCTATTAAGTTGGCAATTAACTCATTGACCATTAACAATCTTGATTTGGGGCAGTTAGACCTGGAAGCACAGACAACACCAAATCAATGGATAATAAAAACTGCATCATTATCATCAGCGGCGATGAAGGCATCTGCGACTGGAGAATGGCAAAAAACGGAGTCTGGTGATCAAAGTCATTTTGTGCTGGGTATTGAAAGTGATGACTTAAAAGCATTACTCGACCATTTTAATTATCAGAAAGTGATTGCAGCGAAGCAGGTCAAAGTGAATGCTGACCTGAGTTGGAGCCATGATCCCTTGTCATTTTCTCGTCAGAGTCTAAATGGCAAATTGGATTTGTCTGTAGGTCGGGGAAGTTTGCTAGAAGTCGAACCTGGTGCTGCGGGCAGAATTTTTGGATTACTTAGCATTGCCGCTATCCCACGGCGATTATCTCTGGATTTTAGTGACCTGTTCGGTGGCGGCTTTGATTTCAGCAGTATCAAAGGCCATTTTCAGTTTGACAATGGTATCGCTTCAACCAATGATCTGACCATGCAAGGGGATTCGGCTGTGATTGAAATGAAAGGCCCTATTGATATGGTTAATCAGACCTATAATCAAGTCGTTAAAGTCACACCTAAAGTGTCGTCGACCTTGCCTATCGCTGGGGCTGTCGCCGGTGGTCCAGTGGGGCTTGGCGTAGGTACCGCCATCTTGCTGTTTGATAAAATCGCAGGCAGTGTATTGGATAGGGATGTAATTAACCTAATCAGCTATAGTTACAAGCTGACTGGACCTTGGAGTGACCCTAAACTCAATGTTATGAATCCAGCTCAGCAGTAGAATCTGATATCATGTGCCCATCCTAAACAAACGATGATTCTTTATTGATGAGCGCCTCGATTCCCGAAAAAGTTCAACAGCAACTCTTAGTTCCTGTTGGTTTAACAGACACTGATTTGGAAAATGCATTAGCAACGACAATGACCGCTGGTGTCGATTACGCCGATCTGTATTTTCAACAGTCCAGACAAGAAAACTGGGTGTTAGAAGACGGCATTATTAAAGACGGTGGTTATCATCTTGAACAAGGTGTTGGCGTCCGAGCCTGTAGTGGTGAGAAGACGGGTTTTGCTTATTCAGATGACCTGGTTTTGCCTGCTTTACAAAAGGCAGCTAAGGCGGCTCAGGCAATTTCCAGACAAGGTTCTCAACAATCTGTCGCCGTCTGGACAAAACAGCAATCTCCCGTACTGTATACCCCGGATGATCCTATCCTCGCGTTGACCGTGACTGAAAAGCTCAACTTATTACGAGAAGCAGATGCTGCAGCAAGAGCCGCTGATCCTCGTGTTAAACAAGTGAGTGTGAGTCTGGCAGGTGGTATTGATACAGTGTTGATCGCCGCAAGTGATGGCACATATGCCACGGATATCAGACCTCTTGTTCGTATGAATGTCAGTGTGATTGTTGAGCAAAATGGACGCCGTGAGCGTGGCAGTGCTGGTGGTGGACGTCGAATGGATTATCGTTACTTCCAACAAAATAGTCTGGCTGTTAATTATGCAAAAGAAGCGGTCAGATTGGCTTTAGTTAACTTAGAAGCCGTTGCTGCTCCAGCGGGGACAATGCCCGTCGTACTCGGTAATGGTTGGCCAGGAGTTTTATTACACGAAGCCGTTGGTCATGGTTTAGAAGGTGACTTTAATCGACGAGGTACATCCACGTTCTCAGGGAAAATGGGGGAGCAGGTGGCCTCACCTTTATGTACGGTTGTCGATGATGGCACCATGCCGTCACGAAGAGGTTCATTGAATGTGGATGATGAAGGAGTGGAAACCCAATTCACTACCTTGATCGAAAAGGGCAAACTAACAGGTTACATGCAGGATAAGCATAATTCACGGCTTATGGGCAGCACGAGTACGGGTAATGGACGCAGAGAGTCATACGCGCACTTGCCGATGCCTCGCATGACGAATACCTACATGCTGCCTGGTGAGCATAAAGCAGAAGAGATTATTGCTTCTGTCGAGAAAGGCATTTACGCCGTTAATTTTGGCGGTGGCCAAGTCGATATTACCTCTGGCAAATTTGTTTTCTCGACAAGTGAAGCCTATCTCATTGAAAACGGTAAAGTCACCACACCTGTAAAAGGGGCAACACTCATTGGTAACGGACCAGAAGTCATGCAACGCATATCAATGGTTGCTGACGATTTAGAGCTTGATACCGGTGTGGGTAACTGTGGTAAAGAAGGACAGAGTGTACCTGTAGGGGTGGGACAGCCTACTCTGAAAATTGATGCACTAACTGTTGGTGGAACAGCTTAGATTTAAAATAATGATGGAAAAAAAACATAAAGCAGTCGCCTTGATTTCAGGCGGTCTGGATTCAATGCTGGCCGTCCGAGTCATGCAAGAACAAGGTATTGAAGTAGAAGGGATTAATTTCTATACCGGTTTTTGTGTTGAAGGGCATACTCATGCCATTCGTAATCAAGATAAGAATAAACAAAAACGAAATAATGCACTCTGGGTGGCGGAGCAACTAGGCATTAAATTACATATCGTTGATGTTATTGAAGAATACAAAGAAGTATTACTGAATCCTAAACATGGTTACGGGGCGAATATGAACCCCTGCCTGGATTGTAAGATTTTCATGGTCAGCAAAGCAGTTGAGTGGATAAAAGAAAATCATCACGATGGTTTTGACTTTATTATTACTGGCGAAGTGATTGGCCAACGCCCAATGTCGCAACGTAAAGCGACCATGCCGATTATCTCTGAAGAGTCTGGTGCTGAGGATTTATTACTCAGACCGTTGTGTGCTAAAAATCTTCCTGAAACATTACCAGAGCGTGAAGGCTGGGTAGATCGTAGTAAATTGTACGATTTTCATGGTCGTAACCGTAAACCACAAATTGCTTTGGCCAAACAGTTTGGCTTAACTGATTTTGCGACTCCAGCGGGTGGTTGTTGTTTTCTCACCGACAAAAGTTACTCTGACAAGCTTGTCGATTTATGGCAAGCGCGCAATAGCAGAGAGTATGAGATGGACGATATCATGCTGCTGAAAGTGGGCAGACATATTCGTCCAAAAGCAGAATTTAAGCTGATCATCGCGCGTGATGCCGGTGAAAGTAAGTTTTTAGAAGGCTATCGAAAAGAATTTATTAGTATTCACGCTTTAAGTCACAGTGGTCCGATGGCGCTGGTTGACGGTGAGCTTGATGAGGAACAATATGAACTCGCCGCAGCTATTGTTGCTCGCTTTGGGCAGGGTAGAATGGCGGATGAGGTTGAGTTGGATATTGCATTACCAAAACAAGGTAGTTTGCAGGTAAAAACTCCCCCACTTTCTGCGGAGCAAGTTTTACAGGAGTGGTATGTGTGAGTAAGCAAACTTTAGATGCTCGAAAGATGTTATGCCCTTTACCAGTAATAAAAGCTCAAAATCAAATTAAGCAGATGACTAAGGGCGATGAGCTGGATGTAATATGCACGGATCCTGGTGCTTTACATGATATTCCTGCATGGGCTCGCATCAATGGCCATGAAGTAATAGCCACGCAACAAAATGATGATGAACTTGTCATTACGGTTCGAGTTGGTGCGTAGCACTAATATAGTGCGTTTATGGGTTTTTATGCACTTTATTGGTGCTTAGTGTTGGTGCAAATGCACCTAAATAGTTGATTTTTTTATGTAGTAAAAGTTGGCGTGATTTCTGCTGTATTGTGTCGCGTGTTTAGTTTGCACTACAGAAAGTGCAGTTTATAAAAATTGGAGAAGTTAAATGTCAGTCGAAAATGTGCTTCAAATGATCAAAGATGAGGATGTCAAATTTGTTGACTTCCGTTTCACCGATACGCGTGGTAAAGAACAGCATGTTTCTTACCCTGCACACACAATTGATGAAGATACCTTCACAGAAGGCGCAATGTTCGATGGCTCTTCTGTTGCAGGATGGAAGGGTATTAATGAATCAGACATGATTTTAATGCCAGATCCTGAAACAGCTGTGATGGATCCATTTATGGACGACAACACACTAATTATTCGTTGCGATATCGTCGAACCTGCAACTATGCAAGGTTACGAACGTGACCCACGTAGTGTTGCTAAGCGTGCTGAAGCTTACCTGCAATCTACTGGCCTTGGTGATACTGCTTTCTTCGGTCCTGAACCAGAATTTTTCATCTTAGATGATGTTCGCTGGGGAAGCGATATGTCTGGTTCATTCTTTAAAGTCGACTCTGATGAATCAGCATGGAATACAGAAAAAGTATTCGCTGATGGTAACAAAGGTCACCGTCCAAAAGTGAAAGGAGGATATTTCCCTGTTCCTCCTGTTGACTCACTCAACGATATCCGTGCTGCAATGTGCTTAACCATGGAAGAAATGGGCTTACCTGTTGAAGTTCATCACCATGAAGTAGCAACTGCAGGTCAGTGCGAAATCGGTGTTAAATTCAACACACTGGTTAAAAAAGCTGACGAAGTACAAATCCTGAAATACGTTGTTCATAATGTTGCTCATGCTTATGGCAAAACAGCGACATTCATGCCTAAACCTATCGTAGGTGATAATGGTAGTGGTATGCACGTTCACCAATCTTTCTCTAAAGATGGCGAAAACCAATTCACTGGTAATAAATACGGTGGTTTATCTGAAACTGCGCTTTACTACATCGGTGGTATCATCAAACATGCGCGTGCTCTGAATGCGTTTACTAACTCTTCAACAAACAGCTACAAGCGTCTTGTGCCTGGTTTTGAAGCGCCTGTTATGTTGGCTTACTCAGCACGTAACCGTTCAGCTTCAATCCGTATTCCTTTTGTTAGTAATCCAAAAGGTCGCCGTATTGAAGTACGTTTCCCTGATCCAACCGCGAATCCATACTTAGCATTCTCAGCGATGTTAATGGCTGGTTTAGATGGTATTAAAAACAAAATCCATCCTGGTGATGCAATGGATAAGGATCTGTATGACTTACCAGCTGAAGAAGCAGCAGAAATTCCAACAGTATGTCATTCATTAGATCAAGCACTTGATTGTTTGAATGAAGATCGCGCTTTCTTGACTGAAGGTGGTGTATTTACTGATGACATGATCGATGCATACATTGCATTGAAAATGGAAGAAGTCACTCGTATCCGTATGGAAACACACCCAGTTGAGTATGACTTGTACTACAGCGTGTAATCACTTATGTGATGAAGCTAACAAAAAGCGCCTTTCGGGGCGCTTTTTTTATGGCTGTGAGTTGCGGTTAGAGACATGGTGGAATATGCTTAGCCAATGAGAGTTATATATCTGATTTTCTTGTTATTATTCAGCAGTCAGGTTCTGGCAGCTATATACCGCTGGGTAGAACCAGACGGTACAGTTGTATTTTCTGATGAAGAAAGGCCCGGTGCTGAACTGATTGAATTGCCACCTTCAGCGACGTATTCTCCACCAGAAGTTCAACAAACAAGCCAAACAGAGTCAGAAACAGATTCCTCGCCAGTACCTGATTATCAGATTTCAATTACCGCTCCAGCAGCAAATGAAAGTATTTGGGTAAATAATGGTGATGTGAAAGTCACATTGAGTATAGAGCCAGCACTGAATCCCGACAGAGGGGATGCGATTCAGGTGTATCTTGACGGGCAGGCTGTCGGTGAGCCCCAGGCATCAACCTCTTATCAATTTACTAACCTTAGTCGAGGTTCACACGAAATCACGGCAAAAATTATCAGTGCCGATGATAAAGAATTAGCCTCTGATAACATCGTATTTCATTTACACCGAGCATCTAAGCTAAATTAGCTAACGCGCCGATTAATGAGAATAAGCACGAGTATCCAATGCACAGTTATGGTGCATAGGTAGTGCTAGTCTGTATTATTTTTCATTACACCACTGAGTAAATCTGAGAAGAATTTAATGGTGTTGTTATAGCAATCAATAGCTTAACTATAACCCCTTTGACAGTGCTCAAATGTGGAGCGTTTTTTGCTACCAACTGAGCATGAATATGAGTGTTACCACTATGAGCCACAATGCTTTCGCCAGCAATGATGTATTAGAAAGTTTATCTACTTCTATACTGATTCTGGACTCCGCTTTACGCGTTTGTTACATCAATACAGCCACAGAAATTTTATTTGAGATCAGTCAGCGTCAGGCTGAAAACATTCCACTACAAACCTTGTTACCTGGTGAGAGAAAATTATTTAAATCGCTTGAGCGTGTCGTCTCTAGCGGACAAGCACTGATTGAACGTGAAGTACATTTGTTTTTGCCTGCAAGTGGCGAAGTCTTGGTGGATTGCTCTATGAAAATGTTGGATGTGGATGATTCTTACGTCATCCTTGAGCTTGCACTTCTTGATTATCAACAGAGAATAACGCGGGATGAAAATCTCCACACTCAACAGCAAGTCGTTCGGGGCTTGGCTCATGAAATAAAAAACCCGTTGGGGGGATTACGTGGTGCCGCACAATTACTTGAAAGGCAACTGGACTCTGAAGATTTAAAAGAATACACACGAATTATTATTACCGAGGCAGACCGCTTACAGAACTTGATGAATAGAATGCTGGGACCAAATCAGCAACCTGAAAAACGCCACACAAATATTCATGAGATTTTGCAACATGTTCGTCAATTAGTTGATATTGAAGTAGACGAGCGTCTTCGATTTAAAATTGATTATGATCCCAGTATTCCTGAACTGTATGCTGACTTTGACCAGCTTATTCAGATTTTTCTTAATATTGTAAGAAATGCTGTTCAAGCCATGCATGGTGTAGGTTTGATTATTCTCCGCACCAGAATTCAGCGAAATATCACCATAGAAAAACAGTATTACAAATTGGGCGTTTTAGTTGAGATTGAAGATAACGGCCCAGGTATTCCCGAATCATTACAAGATAGTTTGTTTTATCCACTGGTCACGGGTAGGGCTGATGGAACAGGACTTGGCCTGTATCTAGTTCAAAACTTAGTCCAACGCAATGGAGGAACAGTTTGCTGTTGCAGTAAACCTGGACAAACTATTTTTTCAGTAACATTTCCTTTGGAGTTTGCACGTGAACGCTAGTAGAGCGATAGCTTGGATTGTAGATGATGACCGATCAATTCGATGGGTCTTACAAAAGGCCCTGGAAGTTGTTGACATTACTGTTCGTGCTTTTGAAACCGGTGATATTGCATTAAATGAGCTAAAACAGGGACGTGAACAAAGACCAGATGTCTTGATCAGTGATATCAGAATGCCTGGTATTGATGGCTTGGAATTATTATCCGAGATCAAAGAACGTTATCCTGAACTACCGGTCATTATCATGACGGCATATTCCGATCTCGATAGTGCTGTTTCTGTCTATGAAGGTGGTGCTTTTGAGTATCTGCCAAAACCATTTGATGTTGATGAAGCGGTTGAACTGGTTCAAAGAGCAATAAGTCATAGCCGTGAACAGAATAATAAGCCTGTTGAAGATGTAAATATCAGTACAGAGATAGTCGGTGAAGCACCGGCTATGCAAGAAGTCTTCAGAGCCATAGGTCGTCTTGCCCGCTCGAATATAACGGTCATGGTGAATGGCGAGTCAGGCACAGGTAAAGAGTTAGTTGCACAGGCTTTACATCGCCATAGTCCACGCAAACATGGCCCTTTCATCGCTTTAAATATGGCCGCTATTCCCAAAGAATTATTGGAGTCAGAATTATTTGGTCATGAAAAAGGAGCTTTTACTGGTGCACATGTACAGCGAAAAGGGCGCTTTGAACAGGCTAATGGCGGTACGTTGTTTTTAGATGAAATTGGTGACATGCCCATTGAGTTACAAACGCGCCTGTTACGTGTGTTATCGGATGGTGAATTTTTCCGAGTGGGTGGGCATAGTGCCGTCAAAGTCGATGTACGTATCATTGCGGCAACACACCAGAATTTAGAAAAATTGGTTGAACGTGGCGATTTTCGTGAGGACTTATTTCATCGCCTCAATGTGATTCGTATTCATATTCCTTCACTTCGTGAAAGACGAGAAGATATTCCTGCCCTGGTTGCGTACTTTTTAAATAAAGCAGCAAAAGAATTAAATATGTCGACCAAGTCTGTAGCCTCGGATGTCGAAATGTATTTATCCCAATTACCCTGGCCTGGTAATGTACGCCAATTAGAAAATACTTGCCGCTGGTTAACGGTGATGTCGCCCGGGCAAGTTGTTCAGATGGACGACCTGCCAGTAGAGCTTTCTACAGAAACCATAGATGCTCATAGTGGCAGACAAGGTGGAGACTGGCAGCAATTATTCAGACAATGGGCTGCTAATAAAGCCTTGACTGGGCAGGAAGGGGCTTTAGCTGATGTCGTTCCTTTGATAGAGCAACTTTTGATGGAAGTGGCTCTGGAAAAGACGGCTGGAAAACGCCAGGAAGCAGCCAAATTATTAGGTTGGGGTAGAAATACCTTAACGCGTAAATTAAAAGAAAATTAGAATAAGACTTGCGTGCCTATGAAGTGGTATGTATAATGCATTGCTTAATCAGGTGCGGGGTGGAGCAGCCTGGTAGCTCGTCGGGCTCATAACCCGAAGGTCGTTGGTTCAAATCCAGCCCCCGCTACCAAACTGAATATAGAAGCTCAAAACAATTTATTGTTTTGAGCTTTTTTATTGGGTCATTAATACAACGTCCCATAGCGTTGCAGAGCATCTTCTTTGCTGATGAATTCAGCACTAATCAATTCCCAATGTTGTTCGCTATCCATAACGATGTTGCAGCCGAGTGCTTGGCTGTGGCCATTTTCCAAAGCAAACATTGACCGACCAGCTTGTCGGACAGTGGAGAAGTAGCGGTCTAAACTCAGGTCAATCGTTTTTTCGGGGTGGGTGTTTTCAACATAAATTCGCAGTCCTCCTCGTTGTGTACAATCACTACTGGTATCTTTGTCTTCAAGCGTTTTAAAGACAATAAAATCAGCAGCAGCGTTGTCATCGGCTAGAGCGACTTGACCGGCGACATTGATAGATGAGAAAAATAAAATGAAAATTGATGTTAATGATTTCATAAAGCGTTTTCCTGCTGTTTTTTTCAATTGGAAGTTGACTCACTCGGTTATGGATAGTTTTGTGATTGAAAATAAAAGGTATATTTCATATTGATTGAATCCTTTTTTTCATGATCTAAAAATGACAAGATATTGAGCTAAAAGTGAGAGAAAGCAGTTTAAGTTGCTGTGCTGGGTAGGTATCTGTTAATATTCTGTGCTTTCTGGAGAGTTATCAGTACTGGGGACATGTGTATTCCGGCGCAGATACTTATGGCAGAGCGGTGAACATCAGCCGCATGACAATATTTTGAATTCCGGGCCCCTGTATGGGGTTTTTGTTTTTCTGGAGAATTGATTTAGGCCGAGAGGCTTAATACATACTTTATGGCCATTACTGATCAGATTGAACAACTTGTTGAGTCGTCGATAGAGACGCTCGGATACGAATTGGTAGGCGTTGAATATATTCAAGGCGGCCCTGATCCGATCTTGCGTATCTACATCGATGCTGAACAGGGGATTGGTATAGAGGACTGTGAAAGGGTTAGCCATCAAGTGAGCGGTATTCTTGATGTTGAAGAACCTATCCGTAGCGCCTATTTGCTGGAAATATCCTCACCAGGATTTGATCGACCTTTATTTAAGGCTCGGGACTTTGAAAGATTTAAAGGTGCTGAAGCGAAAATATCCATGAAATTACCGGTCAATGGCCGACGCAATTTTAAAGGTATTTTAGAAGGCTTTAGTGATGGTGACATCTTAATAGAAGTGGATGGTGAGGTGTATGCCTTACCTTTGGCAAAGTTAGCAAAAGCAAGACTTGTTGCCTAAAAAAAGCGTATTATTAGCGGTTAATAATTGAATACTGAGCTGGATTGGTCTGCTACGTAATCCACTGGGGGCGTGATGAATAACAAAGAAATTTTATTGGTTGTCGATGCCATGTCTAATGAAAAAGGCGTGGGTAAGGAAGTCATTTTTCAGGCAATTGAAGCGGCGTTAGCAATGGCTACGCGTAAACGCTATGACATGGCATTGGATGCACATGTGCAAATTGATCGTGTCACAGGTAATTACGAAACTTTCCGTCAATGGCTGATTGTAGAAGATGAAGACTACCAATCACCAGAAACAGAAATTACCATAGAAGATGCTCAAGAGAAAAAAGCAGATGCAGTTGTTGGCGATTACATTCGTGAGCCGATGGAGTCTGTAGAGTTTGGTCGTATTGCGGCGCAAACTGCAAAACAAGTTATTGTTCAAAAAGTACGTGAAGCTGAGCGTGCACAAGTGGTCGATCAGTATCGTGAAAAAGTCGGTCAGATGATCCACGGCACAGTTAAGCGTGTAGAACGCGGTAATGTCACCTTGGATCTAGGTGGCAATGCTGAAGCATTCTTACCTCGTGAAGAAATGATTCCACGTGAAAGTTTCCGGACCGGTGACCGAATTCGTGGTTATTTAAAAGAAATCAGACCAGAAGGTCGTGGCCCTCAACTTATTGTAAGTCGTGTTGCACCTGAGTTGTTAATTGAACTTTTCCGTTTGGAAGTCCCTGAAATCAGCGATGGCATGATTGAAATCAAAGGTGCTGCTCGTGATGCCGGTTTGAGAGCTAAAATAGCTGTATTAGCGAAAGAGTCTCGCATTGACCCGGTTGGTGCCTGTGTTGGTATGCGTGGCTCACGTGTACAGGCTGTGACCAATGAGTTGGCTGGCGAACGTGTTGATATTATTCTCTGGGACCAAGATGTTGCTCGTTTTGCGATTAATGCAATGGCTCCTGCAGAAGTGTTATCTATCGTTGTAGATGAAGATGCACATAGCATGGATATTGCAGTTGAAGATGCACAATTATCACAAGCAATTGGCCGTGGTGGTCAAAATGTACGTTTAGCTAGTCAGTTAACCGGTTGGGAACTCAATGTGATGTCAGCATCTGATGCTGATAAAAAAGCAGAATCAGAAATCGGTGCTCTGATCAAAACATTTATGGCGGATTTGGATGTCGATGAAGATGTCGCGTTAATCCTGGCTCAGGAAGGTTTCTCTTCGCTTGAAGAAGTGGCTTATGTGCCTGAACATGAAATGCTAGATATTGAAGAGTTTGATGCAGATATCGTCGCTGAACTGCGTTCAAGAGCTAGAGATGTTCTATTAACTCGAGCGATTGCTAGTGAAGAACAACTTGAATCGGCCGAACCCACACAAGAGTTGATTGATATGGAAGGTATGACACGAGATCTCGCGTTAACCTTAGGAAGTAAAGGTATCACTGATCTTGATGATTTAGCTGAGCTTGCTGTTGATGAGCTAGTTGAAATAGGTGATATGGATGAAAAGCAAGCTGCTGCACTTATCATGAAAGCCAGAGAATCGTGGTTTGCTGACGAACAAACAGATGCAGGGGAGTAACCAATGAGTGACATGAGGGTTAAGGACCTAGCTGGCACAGTCGGAATTACAGCTGAACGCTTGGTCGAACAGCTGAACGAAGCAGGGATTAACGTCTCAAAGCCTGATGATTTCATCACCGAAGATCAAAAACAGACGTTATTACAATTCTTGCAACAGCGTCATGGTAAATCTGGCGATGGTGAAACTACCACACCGAAGAAAATTACACTGAAACGTAAGTCTGTCAGTGAAATTAAATTAGGTGGTGCTGCTCGTGGCGGTAAAAGTGTCAGTGTAGAAGTTCGCAAAAAGCGAACCTACGTAAAACGTGATGAAGTTGAAGATACAGCCAATAACGCTGAACAAACACCTCAATTGAGTGTGGCTGAACAACAAGCTGCAGAGGTAGCGAGGCTTGAGGCTCTTCGCTTAGAAGAAGCTAAGCGTCGTCAGCAAGAAGACGAAGCGCGGCGTTTACGAGAGTCAGAGGAAGAAGCCGCTGCAGTGGCTGCTGCTATTGAAGCAGAAAATAGAGCTTCAGAAGAAGCTAAGCTAGCAGCAGAAGAAGAGAGAAAAGCCCTGGAAGAAGAAGCTAAATCTAAGAAAGCTGAAAAAGCAATTGAAGAAAAAGTGAATCCTAAACCAAAGCAAACAACAGAAAAAACGTTATCGGCCTCACAGCTCGCTCATAAAAAGCTTGAAGAAGCCGATGCGAAACGCCGTGCTGCTAACCTAGCTCGAATAGAAGCTGAAAAGGCACTTGAAGCCAAGAAAAAAGCGCGCGAAGAAGAAGAGGCTTTAGAAAAAGAAAAAGAAAAAGCTCGAGCCGCAGCCGCTGAAGCTCAAGCCAAAGAGCAGAAAGCCGGTGTGCGTAAAACTAAAGATGCCGAAGCGAAACATAATCGTGATAAGTCTGGCCGTAAAGGTGGTCGTAACGATGATGATTTCGAGCGTAAAGAGCTCCATGTGACCGAAGGTAAAGGTGGTCGTCGTAAGAAGAAAAAAGGCGGCGGTGCATCTAAAGTTTCTGTAAGTAAAGATCAGGAACATGGTTTTTCTAAACCAACGGCGCCTGTTGTTCGTGAAGTGAATGTACCTGAAACGATTAGTGTTTCTGACTTGGCTCTACGAATGTCAGTTAAAGCCGCTGAAGTGATTAAAACCCTTATGGGGCTTGGTACGATGGCGACGATTAATCAGGTCCTGGATCAGGATACGGCGATTATCGTTGTTGAAGAAATGGGCCATATTGCGAAACCGATTCTGGAAAATGAAGTTGAACAAGCGCTTCAAGTTTCCGATGAGAATCAGGGCGAAGCTGTTCCAAGAGCACCGGTTGTTACCGTTATGGGTCATGTTGACCATGGTAAAACATCATTGCTGGACTATATTCGTCGCACTAAAGTAACTTCTGGCGAAGCCGGTGGTATTACACAACATATCGGTGCTTATAAAGTCGAAACCAGCCGTGGACAAATTGCTTTCCTTGACACGCCTGGCCATGCTGCTTTCACTGAAATGCGTTCTCGCGGTGCTAAAGTGACGGATATCGTTATCTTGGTTGTTGCCGCTGATGATGGTGTTATGCCGCAAACAATTGAAGCTATTCAGCATGCGAAAGCGGCTGAATCAATGATCATTGTTGCTGTGAATAAGATCGATAAGCAAGACGCTAATCCAGAACGTGTTAAACAGGAGCTGGCTAATCATGAAGTCATTCCTGAAGACTGGGGTGGTGATGTGCAATTTATTCCTGTCTCTGCATTGACAGGCCAGGGAATTGAAGACCTACTGGAAGCAATTTCTATTCAGGCTGAAGTAATGGAACTGAAAGCACCTGAAGAAGGTCCTGCACACGGTACGGTTATTGAGGCTCGTCTGGATAAAGGTCGTGGTACGGTCGTAACTGTTCTGGTACAGCAAGGTACGCTAAATAAAGGCGATATCGTTGTCGTAGGTCAGGAGTATGGTCGTGTCCGGGCTATGTTTAATGAAACAGGTGAACAGCTGAATCATGCTGGTCCATCAACACCAGTAGAGTTACTTGGTTTATCCGGTACTCCAGCAGCAGGTGATGAGCTTCAGGCTGCACCAGATGATCGTACCGCACGCGAAATTGCTAACTTCCGTCAAACCAAAGCCAGAGAGCAAAAAATGGCTCAACAGCAAGCGGCTAAATTGGACGAAATGTTCAATAAAATGGAAGAAGGTGACGTTAAAACACTTAATGTGGTTATTAAAGGCGACGTTCACGGTTCTGTTGAAGCGGTTAGTCAGGGACTACAAAAACTGTCTACAGATATGGTTAAAGTCAGAGTGGTTGGCTCAGGTGTTGGTGGTATTAATGAAACCGATGCTCAACTTGCGGCCGCATCTGATGCGATTCTGATTGGCTTTAACGTTCGTGCCGATAATGCAGCGCGAAAAGTGATTGCTGAAAAAGGTCTGGACGTTCAGTACTTCAGCATTATTTACGACTTGCTTGATGTCGTGACTAAAGCAATGACAGGTATGCTTGAACCTGTATATAGAGATGAGATAATTGGTCTGGCTCGAGTTGATGATGTATTCAGATCGCCTAAGTTTGGTGACATTGCCGGTTGTTTGGTTGTTGAAGGTACGGTTAAACGTAATAACCCAATTCGTGTACTACGTGACAATGTCGTTGTTTACGAAGGTGAACTCGAATCATTACGTCGTTTCAAGGATGATGTTAACGAAGTGAATGCGGGTACCGAATGTGGTATTGGTGTGAAAAACTACAAAGACGTTAAACCTGGCGACCAGATTGAAGTCTATGAACGTGTATTGATGAAACCGACCCTGTAATGGCAAGAGAATTTAGTCGTACAAATCGCTTTAGCGAAGTCATAATGAGAGAACTCGCGTTGATGCTTCAACGCGAGATTTCTGATCCACGTGTGGGTATGGTCACCGTCTCACATGTCGATGTCACTTCAGATCTGAAATATGCCAAAGTCTATGTAACGCGTTTTAATGGTTTCGAAGACGAGCAAGATATTAAAGAATGTCTGGCCGGATTAAATAGTGCCTCTGGTTATCTGCGCAGAGGTCTGGCGGGTCGCGTTAAACTCAGGAATATGCCTGAACTCCAGTTCTTCTATGATAAAACCTTAGAACATGGTTTTCATATGGATGATCTCATTGCCAAAGCGAATGCTGATATTCGTCGGGATGACGAAGACTAATTTATTCAGCAATGGCAAGACGACATAAAAAAGGCCGGGATATCACCGGTATTGTGATCATTGATAAACCTACTGGTCACAGTTCAAATCATATTCTTCAACGCGTTAAACGACTGTTTGATGCAAAAAAAGCAGGTCATACAGGGAGTCTTGATCCGCTAGCAACAGGTGTTTTGCCGGTCTGCCTGGGCGATGCTACCAAATTATCCAGTTATTTATTGGATGCTGATAAACAGTATCTGGTGACTTGCCAATTAGGCATTGTCACTGACAGTGGTGATTCGGATGGCAATGTCATCAATGAAATGCCTGTGCCAGAATTTAACGAAGATACATTAAGCCAGGTCACCCAGCAATTTCTAGGCGAAATCGAACAGGTTCCGCCCATGTTTTCTGCTCTAAAACATCAGGGCCAGCCGTTATACAAGTTGGCAAGACAAGGTATTGATGTTGAGCGAAAAGCGCGCCGCATTTTTATCTATGCTATCGATATAATCGATTGCCAGTCTGATCGCTTCACCTTATCCGTACGCTGTAGCAAAGGTACTTATATTCGTACCTTAGTTGAAGATATTAGCCATGCTTTAGGAACCGGTGGGCATGTCATCATGTTAAGAAGAACAGCGGTAGCAGGCTATGATTTATCAGAAGCGATAACCGTTGAAACCTTGCAGGAAATGGCCGACAAAGATGGTTTTGTAACATTAGATGCCAGCTTGCAGCAGGCTGAAGATGCTTTACCTGACTGGCCTGCAATTGTGCTTGATGAAGAGGGCACAAAAAGTATCGGTTTTGGGCAATCGGTCACTGTGCAAACACCCTTTAAAAGCGCAAATGTCAGATTATTTAATATGAATAATCAATTTCTTGGCCTAGGTGAGATGTCAGCAGAGGGAGTAGTAGCACCGAAGAGATTATTCGCGAATGCGGTGTCTTAACTTACGCCTTGTTTCGTATTAAGAAAGTCGGTAGAATTCCTACCTTCAAAAAGGTTGGCTGTTCTGGTGTGAAGTAGCTGGGGCAGTTCAGAATTTAACTAGTAGCGAAAGCTATATAAAGTTGGAGTATTTAATGTCTATTTCTGCACAACAAAAGAAAGAACTTATCACTAAATTTGCTCGTTCAGAAGGTGATACTGGTTCTGCTGAAGTACAAGTTGCTTTATTAACAGCACGTATTACAAACTTGTCAGAACATTTTAAAACAAACATTCACGATCATCATTCACGTCAAGGTCTGTTAAAAATGGTTAGCAGCCGTCGTAAAATGTTGGACTATCTGAAAAAGACAGATATCGAACGTTACCGTGCACTGATTGCTGAATTAGGTTTACGTCGCTAAGTTGATTTTGGTGACTCAGAATATGCAGCCAATGTGGCCGGTCAATTCGGCGACCTCAAGGCAGGATATATAAAATATGCCCCTGAAGCTATAACGGTTTCAGGGGCATATTCATTTTTAGATTTATGAATTCATATCAGTTGTGGAACGGGTCCATAACTGACAACAGAGAAGAGAAGGAAAAAAGAGTGAACTCAGTAAAAAAGACAGTTCAATACGGCCAGCACACATTAAGTTTAGAAACGGGGAAAATTGCACGCCAAGCGGGTGGTGCAGTTATCGCAAGTCTTGGTGAAACAGCAGTTTTAGTCACCGTTGTCGGTAAAAAAGAGGTTAAACCAGGCCAGGACTTTTTTCCATTAACAGTTAATTATCAAGAACGTGCTTATTCAGCTGGTAAAATCCCTGGTGGCTTTTTCAAACGTGAAGGACGTCCAACAGAAAAAGAAACACTGACTTCACGTCTGATTGACCGTCCTCTTCGCCCATTATTCCCAAATGGCTTTATCAATGAAGTTCAGGTTGTAGCCACAGTGATTGGTCTGGATCCAGAAATTGATCCTGATATTCCTGCAATGATTGGTGCATCTGCTGCCTTAGCTATTTCTGGTATCCCATTTAACGGTCCATTAGGTGCTGCGCGCGTAGGTTATATTGATGGCGCTTATGTTTTAAATCCAAATAAATCACAACTTGATAACAGCGCGTTGGATTTGGTTGTTGCGGGTACTGAGTCAGCCGTATTAATGGTTGAATCTGAAGCCTCTGAACTGCCTGAAGAAGTGATGCTGGGTTCAGTTATGTTCGGTCATCAGCAAATGCAAACAGCGATGGACTTGATTAAAGCATTGCAAGCTGAAGCGGGCAAACCTGCATGGGACTGGACGGCACCAGAGAAAGACGAAACCTTGTACAACATGGTTAAAGAACAAGCCTATGCTGGTATTCAAGCGGCATACGCGATTAGCGACAAACTGGCTCGTCTGGATGAACTGAGCAAAGTTAGAAACGCGGCTGTTGAAGCACTGGTCTCTGATGAGTCTGAATATGATGAAGAAGAGGTGAAAGGTGTTTTCTCCAAGCTTGAAAAAGAATTAGTTCGCGGCAGAATTATTGCTGGTGAACCACGTATTGATGGCCGTGATACTGCCAGCGTTCGTCCTATCTTTGTCGAAACAGGCCTGGTTCCACGTGTTCATGGTTCTGCATTATTCACTCGTGGTGAAACGCAGGCTATTGTCATCGCGACATTAGGTGCAGAGCGTGATGCTCAAACGATTGATGCGGTTGAAGGTGAATACCGTGATCGCTTTATGTTGCATTACAACTTTCCTCCTTACTGTGTAGGTGAAACCGGTATGGTGGGTTCGCCAAAACGTCGTGAAATTGGTCACGGTAAATTGGCGAAACGTGGCGTGCAAGCGGTTATGCCAACTGCAGCTGAGTTCCCCTATGTGGTTCGTGTGGTCTCTGAAATCACTGAATCAAACGGTTCAAGCTCAATGGCCTCTGTTTGTGGTACTAGCTTGGCATTGATGGATGCTGGTGTACCTATCAAAGCGCCTGTTGCTGGTATCGCGATGGGGTTAATCAAAGAAGAAAATGGTTATGCTGTTCTGACAGATATCTTGGGTGATGAAGATCACTTGGGCGATATGGACTTTAAAGTGGCTGGTACTGAAAAAGGTGTTACAGCGCTGCAAATGGATATCAAGATCGAAGGTATCAATGAAGAAATCATGCGCACTGCATTAGCACAGGCACGTGATGGTCGTATGCATATCCTGACAAAAATGAATGCGGTCATTTCTTCACATCGTACTGAAATGTCTGAGTTTGCACCTCGCATCATCACCATTAAAATCAATGCAGATAAAATTCGCGATGTTATTGGTAAAGGTGGTGCTACTATCCGTGCAATTACCGAAGAAACAGGCGCTACAATCGATATCCAGGACGACGGTACCGTGATGATCTTCTCTTCTGATTACAATGCCGGACAACAGGCATTACGCCGAGTAGAAGATATTACCGCTGAAGTTGAAGTTGGCAAGATCTATGAAGGTCGCGTCGCTAAATTAATGGACTTTGGTGCGTTTGTCACCATTCTGCCTGGTAAAGATGGTCTGGTACACATTTCTCAAATTTCTGAAGAACGAGTTGAAAATGTGTCGGATAAACTCTCTGAAGGGGATTTAATCCAGGTGAAAGTTCTGGAAGTTGATCGCCAAGGCCGTATTCGTTTAAGTATGAAAGCGGTTAATGAAGAAACAAAAGAAGAAGAATAAATTTTTCTTTAATGTGTTCTGAAAAAGCCCCGCAATGCGGGGCTTTTTTTTATCAAAATAAATATAAATTTTTATCACCATTCAGACAATCACAGACCTGAGCAGACCTTATATAAATAGGAAAGAGTTCCTCTTGATAAGCTAAATGATAACGATTATCATTGATAAATTGAAAAGGGGGATTTATGGCTCAAGAAAATGACGCAGTAAGTGCAGCAGAGAATATTGGCAATAGTGCAGACACAGCAACGAATGTAGATTCTGCTGCCAATGCTGATCCAAGTGCAGTTACTACAGGGATAACTGATGCATTGAATGGTACGGATGTCAGTACCTTAACTCAGCAGCAACCTGATGCGCTTATGTCTCAATTTGCTGAATTCATGCATGTTGGCGGTCCGGTTGTCTGGATTCTAACGGGATTTTCGGTTATCGCTTTAGCGATTGTGTTAATCAAACTTTGGCAGTTTATGTCTACGCGTCCAGAGTCTGCAAAACACCTCAAGTCTGTGATTCGTGACTGGCAAAAAGGTGATGCGGCTGAAGCCATGGTGAGACTCAATCCAAAACGTCCGGTAGATGAGTTAGTCTTAATCTCTATTCGTGGTTTAACACAACATAAAATGGATTTGGCCACGTTAAAAGAAGAGCTGGATCGTGTTGCAACGCTTCGTCTCAATCAATTACGTGCGTATTTACGACCATTGGAAGTGATTGCCACATTAAGTCCATTATTAGGTTTGTTAGGTACTGTACTAGGAATGATCGTAGCTTTTCAGCAAATGGAAGCAGCGGGAAATCAGGTTGATCCTTCTGTGTTATCAGGTGGTATCTGGCAGGCATTGTTGACCACTGCTGTCGGTCTTGCTGTCGCTATTCCTGTGGTGACTGTACATAACTGGATGGAACGTAAGGTTGAACGTGTCGCTGCATTAATGAACGACACCGTCACACAAATCTTTACTGTTGAACGTGCTCAGCCTGTTTCTGCAGATAATAAAACCATCCGCCATGCTGCTTAATACTGAACAGCCAAGACATAAAAGGGCGATTAGTCTGACACCACTGATTGATGTTGTGTTCATTCTGCTATTATTTTTTATGCTCTCGTCCACCTTTATTCAGTGGCGCCAAATTGACGTATCGGCCCCGAGTGAATCACAGTCTGAATCACGTGATCAGCGTGTGGTAACGCTGATATCTAACGACGGCAAATATAAAATCGGCAATATGACCTTATCTCTTAAAGATATGGATTCTGTTATGACAGTCGTTAAACAGGATCCTGAAGCCGTGTATGTCATTGATGTGAAATCAGGTATTGAAACGCAAACAATGATTGATTTACTGGATGCATTTAAACAAGCTGGTGCCAAATCAGTCAGTCTGGCTGGAGTGAACTGATGAAAGTCGCGCAAACAATTCAACATAAAAAACCAGATCAGGATGATAGTCTGGTACCACTGATAAATATTGTTTTTTTAATGCTTATCTTTTTTATGGTAGCAGGCCATATCAGTCAATCCGATCCAATTAAAGTCCAACCGCCTTTATCGTCTAGTGAGACAAAACAGATAGAGCAGCCTCTGGTTATTGTGGTATCTGACAATGGTCAAGTAGCGATTGAGCAGGACATTGTGGACGATAATGCATTATTACCCGTTATTAACAAGCAATTTGAGGCTGCAGCAGATAAAGACAAGTTTCGTATTTTAGTCAAAGTGGATGGCAGTTTGCCTGTCGAACGCTTACAGTACGTATTATCGATTATCAAACAGTCAGGTATTAAACGTGTTTCACTAGCCACACAAAAACAAGCGGAAGTGTCATGACAAAACATCGTTATTGGATATTTGCGCTGTTTATAGCGGTTGCTATTCACGCCGCAGGCTTTGCTTTCTTTACTTATCATGCTGAAGACGATGATGGAGCTGAACTTGAGGGATTGCAGGGAGTAGAAATTGATCTCGGTATGCTGGGTGATCTTGGTGAAGTAGAGAAAACGGAAGAACAATCGACTGAAACCGAACCAGAGCCGGAGCCACAGAAAGAGCCAGAACCTGAACCTCAGCCCGTAGTGGAACCTGAACCTGTTGTTGAGCCTGAGCCGGTGATTGAGCCGAAAAAAGTGGAAGCAAAACAAAAAACAGAAACAAAAGTAAAAGCACAACCGAAGCCTAAACCACAAAAAGTGGTTGAAGAGGTAATTGAGAAAGAAGTAGAGCCGGTTAAGCCAGTTAAACAGCACACTGTAGCCAGTAGCACAACAAGCACAAGTGATAATAAACAAACATCACAGAAAAAGACTACCGGCCAAGCTAGTACTCAATTGAGTGGTGGTCAAATTGCTGCACAGAAATCGTATTACAGTGAACTCGCTGCTACGCTTGCTAAGCATAAGCGCTACCCTATGGCATCCAGGCGTCGTGGTGAAGAAGGGATTGTTAAACTCTTTTTTATTGTCGATCGTACCGGCAAGGTGCTGGAGTTTCGTATTACAAAAAGTTCAGGTTCAGCACGTTTGGATGAAGCTGTAATTAGCATGTTAAAAAAAGCACAGCCACTGCCATCGTTTCCTGATGATATGACGCAGTCTCAGCTCGAAGTTAATGTGCCTATTGCTTTCCAGTTAAATTCATAAGCTGATATTGATTTGATAATTGCTAATGGTGGTTAATATGCGTTCAATCTGGGTCGTCGCTCACCGCTGGTTTGGTCTGGCTACGGCAGTTTTTCTGTTTATTGCTGGACTGACCGGGGCGATCATTTCATGGGATCATGAGGTCGATGAGTGGTTAAACCCTCAGCTTTATAAAGCAAAAACACAAAGCCTAGATAACGATTTGGTGAGTCCGTTAACACTTGCAAACAAATTCGAAGCGGAAAACCCACAGTTAATGGTCAGCTTTATGCCACTCAATATTGAAGCTGATCATAGTTTATTGATGACAGTGATGCCGAGACCTTTACCTGAAACAGGTAAGGCAGCACCTGTTGATTTCAATCAAGTTGCGATTGATCCTGCGACGTCAGAAGTCCAGGCAAACAGAATGTGGGGCCAGATATCACTGAGTCGAGAGAATATTCTTCCTTTTTTATACAAGCTACATTACAGCATGCATATTCCAGATGGTTTTGGTATAGAGCTAGGTATTCTCTTTATGGGAATTATTGCTATTGTCTGGACGATAGATAGCTTTATTGCATTATGGATTAGCTTCCCAAAAGCCAAAAGTTGGAAAAAGTCATTCCGGTTTCGCTGGAAAAAAGGCGGTTACAAATTAAACTTTGATTTGCACCGTTCTGGAGGCGTTTGGCTCTGGGGATTTGTAGTGATATTGGCTGTTACATCGATTTCGATGAATCTGAATAACGAAGTGATGCGACCAGTGATATCTGTTTTTTCTGAACTGACACCAACACCATTTGATCAGCGTACGCCCACAGCATTGGATGAGCCGGTGAATGCTGAACTGACACGCGAACAAATTTTACCCCTTGCGCGTGAGCAGGCCGATAAAATGGGGATTACAGATCCAGCCGGCGGTATTTTTTATGCATCTCACTACGATGTTTACGGGGTTGGTTTTTATAGACCAGAGAATGATCATGGTGATGGTGGTTTAGGTAATCCATGGCTGTATTTTGATGGTAAAAGTGGTGAATACCTTGGTGGTAAATTGCCGGGACAAGGAACTGCCGGAGATATTTTTATTCAAGCCCAATTCCCATTACACTCTGGCCGCATCATAGGTCTACCAGGGAGAGTGATGGTTTCTATCATGGGACTGATGATAGCGATTTTCAGCGTCACCGGTATTATTATCTGGGCAAAAAAACGCCGTGCCAGAGTCTCTACCCGAATCAATCAAGCGCTGAGTATGTCTTCTTCTCTCCACTAACATAGATAATGCTATGCTAGCTTCATTTGAATAAATGAAGGAGATATTATGCGTATTGATTGGCATCAGGTTTATGCCGCCATTTGGCGAAGCCGGAGTCAAAAGTTAAAGCCGGTGGTTCGCCTTGACGCTGTTCGAATGGATGAACTGCAGGGAATCGATAGACAAAAACAAGCTATTATTGAAAACACACAGCATTTTCTGGAAGGCAAAACCAGCAATCATGCCTTGTTATGGGGAGCGAGAGGTACAGGTAAATCTTCTCTGATTAAGGCGCTCCTGAATGAAATGGCACCTCAAGGCTTACGTATCATTCAAATTGATAAAGATGATCTGAGTTTTCTGCCTGAAATCCTTGATGAGTTGGAAGAAGAAAGTGAGCAATTTCGCTTTATCATTTTTTGTGATGATCTATCGTTTGAAGCCGGTGAATCCAGTTATAAACCATTAAAAACCTTACTGGAAGGTGGATTGGAACTGCCCCCTGAACATGTCAGACTTTATGCTACATCAAACCGACGTCATCTATTGCCAGAAAAGCAGTCTGAAAATCAGCTAAGTGGATTAGTCGATGGTGAAGTGCATTATGCTGATAGCCTGGAAGACAAATTAGCCCTATCGGATAGGTTCGGACTGACCTTATCTTTCTACCCAGCTAACTGGGAAAATTATTTTGCTATAGTTGAAAAATTATTTGCCGATATCAGTACTGATAAGAGTCAATTACATGAGGCTGCCCGCCTTTACGCGATGGGAAGGGGGAGCCACAGTGGTAGAACGGCAAAACAGTTTTATCAATATTATCGTGCTCAGTTTTAGCTATAACCACACGAATGCTTGGTTGATTATTGATCATCTGTTTGGCTAAATGAAATTAAACAATGAATGATGATGTCTAGCATCTAAATACTTACTTTTATTCATTGATATAGAGTAGCGTGGCTGTAATTTCATAAAGGATTATCGAAATGAATCGAGACAATTCTTTTTTCGAGTTTGACGCCGAGAATACTATTTCCTCAACGTCGAAAAAGCCGCGTTGGTTAGTCCTCAGTGTAGAGGATAATGACACTTTTCAACAATCATTAGTCAATGCCTTATCAAGAATGATTGTACAAGGGCATACCATGGAAGTGCTCACAGCCTCTTCAGCAAAAGAGGCTCGACTTATCCTGGAAAAGCGTCCAGATATTAATTTGATACTCCTCGATGTTGTTATGGAATCGGATGATGCTGGCTTACGCTTAGTTGATTACATCCGCAGTACGCTCAATAATCCTATTATTCGAATTATTTTACTAACCGGGCAGCCCGGAGTCGCCCCCAATCGTGATGTGATGGAGCAGTATGATATTGACGATTACTGGTCTAAAACCGACTTGGGTGAAGAGCACTTATTCAATGTGATGAATGGTAATCTGAAAACCTGGCGTCGCATGAACGAGTTAAAAAGTGCCCGTCAGGGATTAGAAAGAGTCGTCACTGCTTCACAAGCCATTTCAAGACAGAACGACTTACCCCATTTTTCGCAAACTGTGCTTGAAGAAATCGACCGGATTATCGGGATCACCGACGGCGGTATTATGAGTTTGAAAATGACGGAGTCGCTTGATTTAGAAAAAGGCTCCGCCGTTTTAGCGGCAACAGGCCAATATCAACCTTATGTAGGTCAATCAATTACTATTCTGGAAAATGAAATCCTGTTAAAAAGAATAAAAAAAACGATACAGCAAAAACAGCACATGTTTGTAGGACGCTATTCGTTATTGTATTTTTCATTTAAACAGCCTAATCCGGTTTATTATCTAATTGTCGTCAAGTCCGCCACAGCATTAACTGAGTCAGATATTCACTTACTAAAGGTCTTTGGCGAGAATATCTACAATGGTTTTGCCAATATTGCACTCACAGAATATTTAAACGAACTGGCATTCAAACATTGGCAAACCGGGATATATAATCGGAACTGGTTTTGTCAACAACTGGTTGCTGATGAGTATTGGGTTGAGCAGGCACAAATTGTTTTAATTTCGATTGATAGATTCAGTGATATTACGGTGACTTTTGGTGAGAAGTTTGCCGTTCAATTATTAAAGACAGTGCACGACGAGTTATCACAAGTTGAAGGAATACAAGCGATAGCCATCATCAGTCGGGACGCATTTGCAATTTTATTGGATAAGTCACATGTACTATCTGCTTCAAGATTTGATGAGATATTAGGTAAGAAAAACCAGATCCAGCGTCGTGAGCATAAGATTATTGCGAAAGCAGTTTCAGCTCAGTTAGATCCATCATTGAACCGAAGTCCCGAGCGTTTACTTGGACAAATGGAGAGTCACCTATATCGTCTCAGAGCCGTCAGTAGCAGCCATTTTCACCACGTTTCGTTAGACAACGAAGCCATGTTTTCTAAGCATTTGGAAATGTTGAATGATTTCAATATTGGTCTGACAAAAAATGAAATACACGCCTACCTTCAACCCAAAGTCGATATGGTGAGCGGGAGATTGATTGGTTTTGAGGCACTGGCACGCTGGTTTAAATCAGATGGTGAAATGGTACCGCCAGATATTTTTATCCCTATTGCTGAAGCATCAGGCTTAGTGGAGCAGTTAGATAAAGCCATATTATTGCAATGCTGTGCGGCCATCAAACAATTACAGGCTGCTGGGATAAGTGTACCTATTTCTTTTAATGTCTCCTGCCATGAATTATTACTCAGTGATTTTTCCTCTACTATTCTGTCATTACTTGAGGCAGAAGCTATTTCGCCGCATCAGGTCGATATGGAAATAACTGAAACCTTAGCCATGATTGATTATGAGCAGGTATCAGCAACATTGAGAAAGCTGATTGCTCTTGGAATGGATGTGAGTATTGATGACTTTGGTACTGGTTTCTCTTCTTTATCACATGTGACAGAACTGGCTGCAACTACCTTAAAAATTGATAAATCGTTCGTGCAGTATCTTGGTGAAAGAGAATCGTCTGAACATGTGGTAGATATGATCATACGGGTAGCGACACGGTTCGGACTCAAAGTGATTGCTGAAGGTGTCGAAACCACACTGCAAAGGGATAAGTTGATTGAACTTGGATGTACTTTAGGGCAGGGCTATTTTTATGCCAGACCAATGCCTATTGATGAGGCGGTTGTGTGGGCACTAAAACACCAGTAACAGCCTCTGAAACCAAGGGATTTGATCTGCCATTAATATTCAGAAATGTATGGCAAAGCCTGGTTATTCTCTATCTGCCCATTTTCTTTGTTATCAGCTTTCTCAGTTATCACATTTATCTTCAAATACTTGAATCAAATTATCAGCCGTATTTTGAAGCACAGCAAAATCGGCTCGATAATGCTATGAATACTTTTTCAAGAGAACTGGGACATATCCAACAGTTAATTCGTCTGCTTCGTTACAATCAACAGTTTGAACAATCATTGCCGTTTGGCCAGCCGCCGGATTTTTCTTCAATAGAAAAGATGTTTACTGATTTCTCAAACGTTTCATCTTATATCAGTCAGGTGCGGTGGCTGGATAAGCATGGGATGGAAAAAGTCCGAGTCAATATCAATGGCGATGACATCATCGTTGTTGAGCAAAAACAATTACAAGATAAATCTAAACGCGACTATTTTCAGGCAGGGATGAAGCTTCGGGGAGATGACGTATTTATTTCAGCAATAAACCCCAATATTGAAAATGGGAAAGTCATCATCCCTCTGGAAAAAACTATCCGGGCAGTGATGCATACTGCGCCGGAGGATGGTTTACAGGATGGGGTGTTAATCATCAATTTTGTGTTAAATGATATGCTTGAGTCCCTCAACCAGGGGCAAAGCAATAAATTACGCATAATTGATAATAAAGGTTATTGGATTATGCATCCTAATGCTTCGCTTGATTTTCGTTCGTATACAGACTACCTCGTCAGAACGAACACCTTACTACAAGCTGATGTCATCAGAACTATACTTAAGCAACAGCCATTACATAACTTCATAAAAGACAACAGGCTGATCAGTTACAGTGTTATAGATCTTGGTGATAATACGGCCGAGAGTCGTCACCGCCTGTTTTTTATTGATAGCTCCGAACCGGATTTATTAAATGATGTCGAGCAAAAAGTTGCTTTAATTGTCTTTAGTCCGGCTATATCGATTTTGCTGATTGTCTTGTTTTTGATTTGGCGTTTTCTTCACGATGGACGAAAACAGTATGACTTGTTCAGAGAACTGGCTATAGAGAAAGAGGCATTATCTCTCTCTAATCAACAATTAAAGATTGCCTATGAACAACAACAGCAAATGCAGGACTCCATGGTCGAACTGCGTAAGCTGTCTTCAATGGGGATGATGGTGGCAGGTTTAGCTCATGAATTAAATACGCCGTTAGGCGGTGCTTCACTGACATTATCGAGCCTTGATTCATCCCGTAGACAACTAGCTTTAGCGGTCACGGAGGGGTTGAGAAAAAGTGATCTTCAGGATTATTTAACACAGACGGCCGATACGATTGAACTTGCTCAAAAAAATCTACGAAGAGGCATTGATTTAGTCACCAGTTTTAAACGTCTGGCGGTTGACCGACATACTGATGAGGCAACAGAATTTGATTTAATGCTGGTGATTAAAGATGTCACCACAACGTCTTTACCCAGACTGAAGGGGTTGGATATTCGTGTGGATATATCTGGGCCTGAAGAGCTAGTGATACAGAGTTACGCTGGCATTATTTCGCAGTTATTCCAGAACATGATTGATAATGCGATTGCACATGGTTTCGCTGGACGTGCTGGCGGGCAAGTTCAGATAGACGTTTTTCAGGAAACACTAGATCATGTGACGGTAACAATCTCTGATAATGGCAACGGTATTGAGGCGGATCGATTGAAAAAAATCTTTGATCCGTTTGAAACTAACGCGAGGGGAGAAGGACACACAGGGCTGGGATTACACCTTTGCCATCAGTGGATCACACAGTTGTTACACGGCTCAATTAGCGTAAGCTCACAGCCTGGTAAAGGCACTTCCTTCATACTGGTTATTCCTGTTCAGCTGAATGAGCCGGGATAATCGATAACGTCGCAGTGTGGCCGTCACTATTTACTTGATTTTGATACTGCCACTGCAATTTACGACAAAGTTGTTCGGTGAGTTGCAGGCCTAAACCAAAGCCCTGATCTTCGCTGCTATTACCTTTATCCGCTTGAGTGGAATGATTACGAATGCTGATCTGCGCACCATGCTGTTGAATACTGACATGGCCATTCCAGGTATGCTGAAAGGCATTTCTTATCAGGTTGCCAATGATGATTCTTGCTGCCACGGAAGACTCATGCAACTCACATGCTTGTGTTTCAACTTGGATAGTAACGGGTTTGCTTTTGAGCAAATAACGTAATTCATCGACTAAGTTATCGATTAATTCATCCAGACGAAAATGCTGTTTGACCAATGAGTCAGTCTCATCACGATTTAGCCACAATAATGTTTCGCACAGATTCTGCATCGTCAGGCTGGCGCGTTCAATTCGTTCAAAAATTTCCTGCTGCTTATCGGGTAAAGCGCTGGACTGTTTTTGCTGAATTTTATGCATTAATTCCACATTATTTCTGATCACACTGATAGGTGTGCGTAATTCATGACTGGTAAAGCGTAAGAATTTTTGTTCGCGTTCCATCGATTCATTGACGGATGATAAAGAACCCTTAATCAGCTCCGCCATCTCATTAAGCTCTGGATAGGCAAAATCAGGCGGTGATTGTTTTAGTGTTTCTGGGCGAAGTTCATGTGTCCATTTTGTAAGTTTTGAGACCGGCTGCGATAAACGTTTCATCAATAACCAGGTCACCAGCGCGAGGAGCAGGGTAATACCCATACTCAGGCTGATAATAAGCTGGCGACTCTGTCTGGCATTTTGACCAACTAAGGGTGAAGCATCCGCCCTGGTAAAAGCACGACTGACAAAATAAGTCTGACCTTCTACTTTCAATTTGATCAGAAAATACATTAGATAAGGACGTTTTCCAGGTTCAGCCTGTTTACGTTGCTTATGTAACACACCAAACCGTTTGGGTTCTCTAAAGTAGGTTTTTATCTGTTCGGTCTGCGCTTCCCAAGTTTGCGTGACAGTGTAATTATCAACATTGCCTGGATTTGCCTTTCCCTCTTTTATGCCACTAAGATAATCTTCCGCTGCGTTCTCCATATTGGCTGAAATAATGCTATCCATGCCACGGAAAAAGAAATGAATACTGAGCATAGAGTAACCCGTAACAATGGTTATTCCGAGTATCAAAAAAGACAGAGCGATCCAGAGTTTGAGGCTGAGTTTAAGTTTCATTTCTTAGTGCAAACCCATGGCCGGAAATGGTGTGAATTAAATTTTTATCAAATGGCGCATCAACGGCTTTTCTTAGATGAAACATGTGTACTTTGAGACTGTCGCTATCAGGTGGTGAATCGCCCCAGATAGCGGCTTCCAGTTTTTGTTTGCTTACCACATCGGGGTAAGCACGCATTAAGACTTCTAATAACTGCCAACTGGTTGGTGAAAGTTTTAAGTTCAGTCCTCGGCGAGTGACAGTTTTTGTCTGAAGATCCATAATTAAATCATCGCATTGCAAGCGTTGCACCTGACCACTACGACGACGTGCCAGTGCCTGAATACGTACAACCAGTTCATCCAGATCAAACGGTTTGACCAAGTAGTCATCTGTTCCAGTGTTAAAACCGGTAATTTTGTCACTGATTTGGTCACGTGCTGTCAGCATCAGAATAGGGATATCATAACCTTGTCCGCGTAATCGCTCACACACTGTCAGACCATCCATTCTGGGCAGATTTAAGTCCAGTAACAATACATCATAGTGATTGTCCTGACTTAACTGTAGGCCGGCAATCCCATTACTGGCATGATCACATTCGATATTTTCTAAACTGAGATAATCAATGACCGTTTCAGCCAGGTCGAGGTCATCTTCGATTAATAACACATGGAACATGGTTAATTTACCTCAGCACGGTGTGTGATGGATTTTCGTTTAAATAAGGCTAAAACATCATTTTGAATCAGTAATAAGCTTGGAATTAAAATCAAAGTGATGATAGTGGCAAACATAATGCCGTAGCCCAGAGAAACTGCTGCCGGAATTAAAAACTGGGCCTGCCGGGAGGTTTCACTTAATAAAGGCATCAGACCGGCAAATGTGGTGACAGAGGTCAACAATACCGGGCGTAAACGACTTCGGCAGGCGATGCTGATGGCTTGTTTAATATCGTCATATTCATGGCGAATATCATTGAAGCGTGAGACTAGCAGTAGACTGTCGTTGACCACCACACCACTTAAAGCAATGATGCCATTCAACGATAAAATACCTAAGGTCAGATCGTTGACCCAGTGACCCAGTATGGCACCGACAATGCCGAAGGGAATAGCGGTCATAATCAATACCGGCTGAATGTAGGAACGCAACGGAATCGCCAACAGCATATAAATTATCAGGATGGCGATTAATGAGACATGCACCATCGAAGACTCTGTTTCAGCTTGTTCTTCAGCTTCACCGGCGAAGTGAATATCCAGCCCCGGATATTTTCGCATTAAATTAGGCACAATATTCGTCTGTAACTGTGATACCAGTTCAGTAGTGGATAAGATATCTTTGTTCACATCCGCAGAAATATATACCGCCCGTTTTTTATCTATTCGGGTGATTGAATCGCGGGTAAAACCGAAACTGACATTCGCCACACTCGATAATGGCACGACATCGCCATTCGGCGTTCTGACACGTGAGTTGAGTACGTCGGCGGCATTTTGACGTTGTTCTTCCGGATAACGTACCTTGACTTCAATTTCATCACTATTGCGTTGATAGCGTTGAACGACTTGACCACTAAAGCCCTGTAATATTTGTACTGCCAAATCGTTTGTGGTCATCCCCAATGCCCGGCCTTGAGGGTTCAGTGATAAATGTAATTGCGGCTGACCCGGCTCAAGATTATCGTCAATACCACTGATAGCAGGGATAGCCGTCAAGGTATTTTTAATATCGTTACCCGCCAGTTCAAGAATCTGATCATCATTGGCACGTAATTCAATACGAAGATCTTCCACTGATCCATGTCGTGATCTGACACTGACGGTTTTTGCCCCTTCAGGTATGCCGACTAACTGACGCCAGTGATGGCTGAAGGTAGTAATGTCATAAGGTGCACTAGACTTTAGTTCGACCGTGACCGTACCTGCCTGATCACTCGATGACAAAATTTGCAGATTAGCAATATCATCGTTACCACCTAACTCTTTGTCTGTCTGATAAGCCAGTTTTTCCATCAAAGCCAGGTCATTATGTGTCAAGCCATAGCTCACATCGTTTTGCATCGTGAGCTGAGCACGGACGGTATCGCCTGGAATAGAAGGGAAAAAGCTCAGTCTAACCATGCCGGTCATCGGCATAGTCATCACAAAAATAAATAAAGCAATAAACAAAACGGTGACCGCATAGCGTTGGTTTAATGCGAAATTAATTGTTGGGCGGTAACAGGATTGATTAAACCATTGCAGACCACTATCCATCATGTGCTGAATGGTATGCCAGACTTTTAACAATCCACGCTCGCTGATTTGACGCCGGGTGTTCAGATGGGCGAGATGCGCAGGCAGGATTAATTTTGATTCTATAATGGATAAAATCAGACAGATTGTGACCACGGCGGCAAATTGTGAATACAGCCTGCCCAGGCCACCTTCGAGTTGCGATAAGGCGTAGAATGCAGCGACTGTAGTGAAGACACCGAATAGAGTAGGAATCGCAACGATCATGGTGCCTTTGATAGTATTTTCAATAGTATCGCCTTCTTTCGATCTGACATCGTAAACCGATTCACCCACAACGACGGCATCATCAACCACAATACCTAATGCCAACAGAAAGCCAAAGGTAGTGAATTCATTGAGTGATAGCCCCATAAAGCTGTCGCCCATAAAATAAAGTGTGCCGAAAAAGATGAACGGCAGTCCCATGGCAACCCAGAAAGCGACGGTCAGGTTCAGGAACAAAGCAAGCAGAATGAAAACCATAACGATGCCGGTAAAGGCATTTTTAACCAATAATTCCAGACGCTGTTTAATGGATTCGCTACGGTCATACCAGGCTTCGAGCTGAACGTTGTCAGGCAGCTTTCCATCCTGCTGCCATTCCTCAGCTACTTTTTTTGCAGCATTAACCGTATTGGTGATGTCATCCTGACCGGTGGTGATGACTTGTAATGCAATACTGTCATGGCCTTGAAAGCGAGATAAGACCGAAGTACTGTCATCATAGGTATCATTTATTTTGGCGACTTCACCCAACATTAGTTGGTTACCATTCGCCAGTGTGAGTAGCGGAATAGAGGCAAAGTCCTGCTTCAGATAAGCCTGCTCTGATGCTTTTAGCTGCAAGTAAACCGTTTTATTGCGTAATACTGCCGTCATGGTATTGGATGAACCGGCGTTAATTGCTTCTTCTACATCAGATAAAGACAGGCCGTAGGATTGTAATTTGCCATCATCAATTTCTATGGCCATCATCGGATCCAGCCAACCAGAAATATTGACTGAGCTGATATTGGGATTGGCGATTAGGTCAGTTTTTAAATTGTAAGCAAGTTGTTGCAGGCTATGTCTGTCGGTATCTCCATACAACTGCAACCACAGTGAGTGTTCTTCACGTTGTGCTTTTTCAATAACCGGTTTTTTGGCATCAGCCGGAAAGGTAGATATCGCATCAACTTTGGTTTTGACATCACGTAATAAAGTGTCGAGGTCATATTCACTTTGTTTCTCAACATTGACAGTGACGCCTGTACCGGTCGAAGTACTGGTAATACGTTTTATACCAATCACGTCCTCAAGCTGTTCTTCTATCTTTATCGCCAGTCCTTCTTCTGACTGTTTGGCAGAACCGCTGTCATACGATACGGAGATAGTTAAAGAGCTTGGATCCTGGCTTGGGAAGGCTTCTTTGCGTAATTGACCTGACTCCAGCACACCCAGCACAATGACCAGAATCATGAGTAAGTTAGCGGCCACCGGATTAGCGGCAAACCAGCCTATAATCCCACTTGAGAATGATTTTTTCATCATTAAAGCGCTACCTCAACCGGGTTAACAGCCATGCCTTCAAGATAGCTGTTTAAGGGGCTAACGAGGATCATAACGGGCGTATTATTTAAAGATTCAGGTGGTTGTATATAGATATAACCGCTGCTGGAAAATAATGGCGAGGCACTGAATTTTTGCAGAGTGTTATCCGCAGAAACATACCAGACTTCACCGCGTTGACTTAAGGCGCTGTTAGGCAGTTTCCAGACACCAGCGACATTTCTACCTGTGATATGGGCGCTGACAAAGGTACCAGGGAATAGGGCGGGTTCGAGATCCAGAGGTTCATCTACTGCAATAATGAGACTGCGCTGGCGGGTTTCGACATTCAGATTTTGCTCAGCCCTTAAAACACGTCCCTGCCATATATGATGATCTTCGACACTTTCAACTTCAACGGGCCACTTCCCACTGTTGAGTATTGCCAGGCTGGGTAAGTTATTCCACTCTTGAGCGGACAGCGCCACACTGATTTCAACACGATCAGTACTGTATAAGGTCGCCACTTCAGAGCCTGTTTGTACATAACCGCCAGGGGATACGGCACGGTTGATCACTAACGCATCAAAAGGCGCTTTTATAGCGGATTGAGACAGATCTTTTTCAGCTGCTTTTAAGCTGGCCTCTGCCTGTTTTACCGTTGCTTTTGCTGCAGCTAGTTGGGGTTTTCGTAATACTAAATCGGAATCAGGTTCGCCTTCTAATCCCGATGATTTCCATTCACTTAAAGCCTGTAAACCTTGTCGTTCCTCTTCAAGTAAACTGACTTTAGCTGAACTTAATGCCTGGCGTGCACTTTCAACAGCAGCTTGATATTCACTGTTTTCCAGCCTTGCCATTATGGTATTTTTTTTGAGCCGTTTACCGGTTTCAAACTGATCTGATATGGAATCAATCTGTCCGGCCACCTGCGCAGTTAAAGAGATATCAAAGTGCGGTTTGGCCGCACCGTAGGCTTTGACTTCAGATGCATAGCTACCTGCTACCACTTTAATCACAGACACATCCGGGCTCGGTGCTTGCTCTTTTTTCGTCGGAATAGGGCGATTGGCCTGTGCTGCAGACAGGTGCTTTACCACCACGACAGTGATAATCAAAATGCAGCAAGCAATAAAGAATAAAATGATTTTTGGTAGGTGGCGTTTCATGATGCTGTTCCCAGGCCCAGTGCTAAGCCAAGATTAATGCGGTTGATTAAACGTTGATAAATCAGGTTGTCCAGAGAGGCTTCCAGATTGTAGGTTTGTTGTTGAACAGTTAATAAATCCAGAATATCGACTAGGCCGGTTCGATAACTTGTTTGATATTGTTTCAGACTGTTCTGGGCACTTTTTAATGCAGCGGAAATATGTTGCTGACGAGTCATCAGATTTTGTTCCAGACTCAGGTATCGTTCCACTTCATTAATAGCGGTTAATAGTGTTTCTCGGTAGCTCTGGTAGCTATAAGCTTCATTTAACTCAGCTTCTTTGGCAGCAGCACGTAGTTCTCCGCCTTGATAAATCGGGGCTGTCAGTTGCGCCAGTAATGACCACAAAGGTGAAGTCATTAATGCCTGGTGAGGTGAAGAGGCCGCATCTTTGATTGCAGCGCCGAGATCCAAATTAGGCAGTAGTTGTTTATACGCTACTTTGGTTCGTAACTGATTGGCTTCTATTGCAGTATAAGCGGCTTGTAAATCGGGCCGACGTGCCAGAGTTTGTTGTGGTAAGTCAGCTAGTGCCAGTTTGACTTGAGGGTAGCTTTCCGGAGCAGCGACGTCCTGAGCATTGCTCAGTCCCACTAATTGCTTCAAGTCACGCTGTTGTTGACGGTAATCTTCTTGATAGGAAGCCAGACTTGCCCTGGATTGTGCACTGGCACTGCGAGCATTATCCAGATCTTCTAACGTACCAATGCCATTTCTGTAGCGTTGCAGAATATAGGTTTCATTTTGCTCTAGGGTATTCAAGCGCTGCTGTTCTATATCAATGGCATGTGACGTAGCAGTGAGATTTAACCAGGCTTTCATTACTTCGGCGCTCAAACTATCTCGGGCCGCCTGATAAAGCAGGGCTTGTTCTATAACGTCTTTACTGGCTGCCTGACTATTGTTTTTTAACTTACCCCATAGGTCAGCCTGCCAGCTGATATCAATATTACTAGTAAAGCTATCCGAAGCATTTTCACTGCGGGTGGCACTGGCATCCGCACTGACTTGTGGTTTACGTGCCGCATCGGTTTGTTGTAACTGTGTTTGACGAATTTGTAGCGTTAACCAGGTCTGCTGCAATGTGGGATTGTTAGCGACAGCTGTTTCTACCAGCTGATTGAGCTGCTCTGAATCAATCAGACTATTAAGCGAAACAACAGCAATAGCATCAGCAGATTGTGACCAGGCAGGCAGCGCTTGTTGTTGCTCAATTTGTTGTGTGTAATCAGGACTCGCAGGCATGGAAATACATGCTGATAGCAACAATGTAGTACTCAACAGTGTGATTACTTTGCTTTGTCTGACACAAGCTAACTTCATGAATACCTCTATCAACGTTTACCTGCACAGCATAGATGGCTGTCAGTTAAGACGGGGTTAAAAATTACGGCTGCGTTTGCGGCTGTTGTTGGCCGTATTGCAGTAATGTCCTGAGGATGGGACCTAGGAAGGAACAGATAAACATGATGAGAACCATCGGCCACGGTGTCCCATCGCCGAGTAAACCAACCAGCGAACCGCTGAGCGCACCGGCAGCAAAGCCAATGGAGCCCAACAATGCGGTTGCCGTTGCACTGTTGTGGGGGAAAAACTCCACCGTCCCAGACGTGGCATTTGAGACAATCAATCCCATTGCAGCAATAAATAAAATCAATAAACTCACCACAAACCAGAGTTGAGGCTGTGCGATGACACTGACATAGCTTAATAAAATTAAGCTGGTCAGAATTTGTGCGGCTTGCCCTAAACTTAATAAAAAATGTGGTTTGTAATAGTGCAACAAACGAATATTGAGGCGGTTCGCCAGCATCATACCGATCACATTCAAACCAAATAGAAACGGATAGATGGTTTCGCTGATTTCAAAATATCCCATGTACACGGAAGGTGAGCCTGTAATAAAGGCAAACATTCCTGCGAGGGCAAAGCATTGAGAAAAAATAAAGCCCAGAGCACAGCGATGACTCAATACCATGCCATAGCGCTTGAGCATACTAGTGCGTTCGGTTGTCTTTTTACGGGTTTCTGGCAGTCGAAAAAACAGTGCTATGCCGATAGTTAAACCATAGACAAGTAAGAAAACAAAGATAAGCCGCCAGCCACTGATATGCAGGATCAGCATGCCGATAAGTGGCGCCAATAAAGGTGCAAGCATCATGATGACAGCCATGTTGGAAAGGTGTCTGGCACTGTCTTTGCCATGACTTAAATCTCGAATAACAGCGGCAGCATTGACAACGGCAACGCCTCCGCCAATGGCTTGAATAACTCTAAAGCCCCAAACACTGTGGATATCCTGGCTGAAAATAATGCCAATCGTACCTAGACAGAAAATCGTCAAACCACTGCCCGTTGCTGTGCGTCGGCCAAAATGATCGGAGAATGGTCCACCCAATATCTGACCTAGTGCAAAACCAGCCAAGTAGAGGCTCAAGGATATTTCGGTGTCATGAATACTGGTGATTAAATCGTTAGCCATTTGAGGGATGGCTGGTAAGTAGGCATCAATCGCTAACGGCGTCAGCGCGGTCAACGCTGCCAGTAATAAAATAAGTGCCTTCGTTGGCGTTGTCGTTTGGTTCATAAGGTATCAATGGTTGATGAGTCAATAGAGGCAAGTGTCGACTTGAGTAAGTTCGCTAGTAAGGCTTTATCTTTGTTTTCTATCGAAGAAAGGAGCTTTTCAAGTAATACAAAGTGAGCTGGATAGGCCGTGTTGATAATCTTTTTACCACTGCTGGTTAAAGAGACCAACACTTTTCGACGATCCTGTTGACAATGTTTGCGCTGAATGAACATTTTCTGTTCCAGTCTGTCCAGCCGGCTTGTCATGGCACCAGAGGTGAGCAGCATGCTCTGATAAAGTTCTGATGGGGTCAAATAGCATTTGTTTTCACGTTTTAGCGTGGCGAGTACATCAAACTCACCCGGCTTGAGATCAAAGGTCCGGTGTAGCTCGGCCAGTTGCTGTTCAATAGTCTTTGCTATGCGCAAAATTCGGCCGACGACTTTGATGGCATCTGCATCGGTCTCTAGACCCACGTGTTTCCATTGCTGCATGATGACATCCAAATCATCCATATTTTGTGGCGACATGACTTACCTGATTAACTGAAATTTATTTATCTTAACATAGAGATAGTTAACGTTAAGTTAATTTTATTTCACAGTTTTTAAAAGCAAATATTTAATAGCCGCTAGAGGAAGTTTTTCCTGAAATTGAATGTAATATTGATGCTGACTATAGAAGCAAATTATAATATTCGTGATCGCAATGATCAGAAGGATGACAGGATTTATCATTAACTATCAGATCCTGTTTCATCATGCAGAACATGCCGTTCTGATCTCACTTACCGTATTCGGCTACAACGATGAGATGCCTGTCATAACAAGCGTAATGCTTTGTTTTTCATGAACCGTTGTTAGCTGTTTTTATTATCTTGTCCGGAGAGATGTCCTAGTGAGTCATTACAAGCCCTACAATGGTCCAGCTGCTGGTTGGGGTGCACTTATCAGTGTTACTCGTAACTGGTTGGGTAGCAAAAATGCTATATCCAACATCCGTGCGATGCTGAAAACAAATCAGGATCACGGTCTTGACTGCCCAGGGTGTGCCTGGGGGGAAACGCCTGAAAAAGGCATGATTAAATTTTGTGAAAATGGCGCTAAAGCAGTTAACTGGGAAGCCACTGGCCGTAAGGTCACCCCAGCCTTTTTCGCTAAGTACAGTAATACTGAATTACTCAAAGAGAGTGATTTCTGGTTGGAGTCACAAGGCCGTATTACCCATCCGATGCGTTACAACGCAGACACAGATCATTACGAGACCATTACCTGGCAAGAAGCGTTTGATACAGTAGCAAAACATCTTAACCAACTTGATTCTCCTCATCAGGCAGAATTCTACACCTCTGGTCGCGCCAGTAACGAAGCGGCATTTTTGTATCAGCTTTTTGTTCGTGCCTTTGGTACCAATAATTTTCCTGACTGCTCCAATATGTGCCATGAAGCCAGTGGTATAGGCATGTCTGAAGCAATTGGCGTGGGAAAAGGAACGGTTACCTTTGAAGACTTTGCTGAAGCGGATGCGATTTTTGTCATCGGTCAAAATCCAGGCACCAATCATCCACGCATGTTGGAACCGTTAAGTGAAGCGGTAAAACGTGGCGCGCATGTGGTGTGCTTTAACCCACTAAAAGAACGTGGCCTGGAACGGTTCCAACACCCACAAAGCCCACTTGAAATGCTGACCAATGAGTCAGAGCCTACGAATAGCGCCTATTTCAGACCCGCATTAGGTGGTGATATGGCAGCTATCCGTGGTATGGCCAAATTCTTATTACAATGGGATCGTGAAGCGCAGCAAAAAGGCAAACCTGCCGTATTAGACCATGAGTTTATCCAGCAACATACACACGGTATGGACGATTATTTTGCCGAAATCGATAACACCCCTTGGGAGTTAATCGAATCTCAGTCGGGTTTGAGCCTGGCTGAAATTGAAATGGCTGCCAGAATTTATAGTAAAGCTGAGCGTGTCATTATGTGTTGGGCTATGGGGATCACACAGCATGTGCATTCAGTACCGACAGTACAGGAAATTGTGAATCTGCAATTACTGCGTGGCAATATCGGTCGTCCTGGGGCGGGATTATCGCCTGTACGTGGTCACAGCAATGTGCAGGGTGATCGTACGATGGGGATTGATGAGCAACCACCGGAATGGTTATTGGATGCGATTGAAAAACGCTTTGATTTTAAAGTCCCGCGCGATCATGGACATACAACGGTTCAGGCCATTGATGCGATGGAAAAAGGTCAGGCGAAAGTGTTCTTCGGACTCGGTGGTAACTTTGTTCAGGCTACACCAGATACAGTACGCTCACATCAGGCCATGCGAAATTGTGATCTGACTGTGCAGATTTCAACCAAATTGAACCGTAGTCATCTTGTTACTGGAAAAGAAGCCTTGATCCTGCCTTGTCTGGGGCGTACGGAAAAAGACTTCCAGAAATCAGGTTTGCAGGGTGTGACGGTTGAAGATACCTTCAGCATGGTTCATATCTCCTATGGCCAGTTGAAACCGTTTTCACCTTTATTACGTTCTGAAGCTTCTATTATTGCTGGTATCGCCAAAGCCACATTAGGTAATAAGCCCGTGGATTGGGAATGGCTGGTAGAAGACTATGATCGCATCCGTGACTTAATCGCTGAAGTCATTCCTGGTTTTGAAGGTTTCAGTGAGAAAATACAACATCCGGGTGGCTTCTACTTAGGTAATGCGGCGGCGGAACATCAATGGAACACTTCAACAGGCAAAGCTAACTTTGTTGCCAATCCATTACCTAAAACCTTGTTACAGGATCAGGTCACCATGAAAGGGCAAACGCCAGATCTGATTTTGCAAACCATGCGTTCACACGACCAATACAATACAACGGTTTACAGTATGAATGACCGTTACCGTGGTGTGTATGGCATGCGTGATGTGGTCTTTGCAAATGAAGCGGATATTAAACGTCTTGGCCTCGAGCATGGCCAGAAAGTTGACATGATTACCGTTTGGGAAGATGGCAAAGAAAGAAAAGTGTCTAACTTCACCTTGTTGAGTTATGACATCCCGCAAGGTCAGGCGGCAGCATATTATCCGGAAACGAATCCATTAGTGCCACTGGAAAGTTATGGTGATAAGACTTTTACACCGACTTCTAAATTCATTGCAATTAAAGTGGTGGCCAGTGCAGCTAATGCCAATGAAGCGGTGACAGCATCTGTAGCCTAAGTTAGACCAGGCAAGAAATAAAAAAGGCACTGATGATCAGTGCCTTTTTTTATGTGATATAGCAAGTGTATTTGCTATTAGATTTCCGCTACTGCTTCCATGCATTCAGGCAAGGTTTTACTGGGCACCTGAATGTGAGCCACAGTAGGCAGTTCACTTAAGGTAATCAAACTAGGTCTACACAACATCGGGTTATTGGTGATGTTGTGTAGACCTTTTCATTTCAACAACGCCGCATTAGCGGGTTTGGTTTACAGTATTTGGTGTATTAATACCTAAAGTGTTAAAATCACTGTCACAATAAACTATATGGTTTATACTGTTCGTGATATTCATACTTTGGGTGTTAAAATGTCATCTAAGATAAACTGGCTTGTTGCTCATACTTCTCCTGGTGCGCTAGTACTTCAGCAATGGCTGACTGAAAACGGTGTGAGCTACTCGTTGGCTCAAAAGTACGCGCAGAACGGTTGGCTAAAGAAGCTATGTTCTGGCGTGTATTATCGTCCAGATGCGCAGGGCGATATAAAGCCAACTTGGGTTGATGCCATTCAAGCATTAGATGTGCAATTGGGCGTTTCAGTTCATTTGGCTGGATTGAGCAGCTTAACTCACCAGGGACTGAGTCACTATTTACAGCTGAACAAAGAGCAAGTTTGGATTTGCGTTAAAAACAAGTCGTCCTTACCAAAATGGTTTCGTGAATTCCCTTATCAGAATTGGTTTTACTGTGGAAACCATAAGCTTGAAGTGAATCCCGAGAAAGATTTGAAAAGGATCACTGTTAAAGAGAAAGAACTCACTGTCAGCTGTGCAGAACTTGCTGCCTATGAAGTGGTAGACGGGATTGGGAAGCTGATTTCATTTGAGCATGTCGCAGAATTATTTCAGGGTTTAGTCAATCTTAGCCCTAGAAAAGTACAAGATATTCTTGAACGAAGCAGCTCTGTTCAGGCAAACCGAATATTTCTATTTCTGGGTCGATACTACGATCACCAGTGGGTCAATCGCATAGATGAAACAAGAATTAAATTGGGTGCAGGAAAGCGGCAGGTTGTCGAAAAAGGACGTTTTGATGAGCGATATCAAATCACAGTGCCAGAGATATTAAGCGTCAAAAAAGGTGAACAACATAATGGATAAAGATAGCCCATATTACAAACAGGTTTCCTTGCTCATAAGAATGCTTCCTGTGGTAGCAACAGAGACGGTTTTTGCACTTAAAGGTGGCACCGCCATTAATTTATTTGTGAGAGATTTTCCTCGGTTATCTGTAGATATTGATCTTGCTTATCTTCCACTTGAACCAAGAGATGAGGCTTTGATTAATGTCAGGGCTGCATTGCAACGGATTACAGACAGAATCAATACTCAACCAGATATCCGAGCGGCATTTCAGGATAATAAAGCTGATGAACTGAGAATCGTTGTATCAAGTCCGGTTGCGACGATCAAAATTGAAGTGTCGCCCGTCGCCAGAGGTACATTGCATAGTGCAGAAATAATGCCAGTTCAAGAGTCTGTTGAAGACGAGTTTGGTTATGCTGAGATTCAGGTAGCCAGTCTTCCAGATCTGTATGGTGGAAAATTGTGTGCTGCAATGGATCGCCAACATCCTCGCGACTTATTTGATGTGCGTATGTTACTTGGCAGTGAAGGGATTTCGAGAGAGATTTTGGTGGGTTTTTTAACCTATACATTAAGTCACCCTCGGCCTATTAATGAAGTCATGTCGCCAAACTGGCAGCCTCTAAATGAGAAATTTCAGGCAGAATTTGACGGAATGACTTTTGAAAAAGTTGAATGCGAAGACTTAGCCTCTGTTAGGCCCATGATGTTAATTGAACTGCAAAAACATTTCACAGAAAGGGATCATGCTTTCCTTATGTCATTCAAAAGAGGGCAACCTGACTGGGCATTGTTTGACTATCCTAATGCAGCAGACTTGCCAGCGATTCGTTGGAAGTTGCAGAACATTAACAAATTGGCAAAGAATCAAGCAAAACATCAAGAGCAATTAGATAAATTGAAGCAAGTGCTTGATGATTGGCTTGTTAACGCAAACGCCGAGTAATTCGTTTATAACAAACCTCAACGAGCTATAAGCCCCCTAGTTAGATTGCGATTTCTTCAATCTATCTAACCGAGTCCACATAGGACAACTGCATAGACTGGAGCCTCGATATACATTAACGAGGACTCCTCATGCGAAAACTATCTCCAATCATTCTGGCGCTTGCGCTGTCTCCTTTGGTTCAAGCTGAACCTGTGTCTGAAGTGTCGCCCGTTGGCAAAATTGACGGCATGGTTTCTTTACCTGTCACGGGTATGAAAGCGGTCGAAAGCAATGGCCGTATTGTTTTCATGTCAGACAGTGGCCGGTTCGTCATTGATGGCACGCTCTATGATGCCTGGTCGAAAAAGCCGCTTACCAGCCTTGAAGAAATTCGTGAAGCGGGTAACACGCTGGACTTAAGTCGTCTTGGCTTAAAAATGGATGATTTGAATCCACTGACGCTGGGTGAAGGCAAAAAGAAAGTGGTGGTCTTTGTTGATCCCCGGTGTCCGCATTGCCATGAGCTTTTGAAACAAGCCTTACCGTTAACCAAAGAATACACCTTCCAAATTCTCCCTGTGCCAGTGCTTGGTCCTGATTCAGAGCGTCAGGTTCGCCAGCTTGGCTGTGCGCGTGACAGGAAAGCGGCCACCGATGCATTGCTCAGTGGCCGGATTGGTAACCTAGATCAGGATGATGCCTGCAACTTAGAGCCAATGCAGCGTACCTTGGTGACCGCTCAAATTCTGGGCATTCAAGGTGTGCCTTTCATCGTCGCCAATGATGGTCGCATCAGTCGAGGCCGTCCTTATGATCTTTCTGCTTGGTTGGAGGGGCGTTAATGAAAGCCTCTCTGTATTCAGGGCAACGCGCTTCAGAGCTCTTGCCAGTATTGGCCTATTCAGACGATGAGCAACTGTTTTTCATGGAAGACCAGAGTGTTGGCTTTGGTTTTCTATGTGACCCATTGCCTGGTGGTGATGAGTCTGTTGCAGACAGGGTTAATGTTCTACTCAACAACGACTGGCCAAAAGACACTTTGCTGCAATTTGGCCTGTACGCATCCCCTGATATTCAAACCGACCTTCAGCGCATGATGGGTTTACGGCATCGTCAATCCGATCCATTGCTCAGGGCGTCGATACGCAAACGTGCGGATTTCCTCGATGGCGGCACGGTTCAACCGATAGAAGAATCGACCCAGACTCAGGTACGCAACTTTCAACTGATCGTCACCTGCAAATTGCCTTTGGAAAGTCCTATACCGACGGAGCGTGAGTTGAGTCGAGCATCTGCGCTTCGGGCTTCTTTCTCGCAAGCGCTGGCAACGGTTGGTTTTCGCGTCACTGAGATGACTGACCGAAACTGGCTCGCGGCATTAAGTGCGCAGCTTAACTGGGGAAAAGATGCTTCTTGGCGCAATCCATCACCAATCCGCAGTGAGGCAGATAAACCACTTCGAGAGCAAGTGTTGGATTATGACCGAGCTATCAAGGTGGACAGCCAAGGTCTGATGCTGGGTGATTACCGAGTTAAAACCTTATCATTTAAGCGCTTGCCTGAGCGGATCTGGTTTGGTCATGCCGCAAGTTTTGCGGGCGATATGATGACGGGCAGTCGAGGTTTACGCGGCAGCTTTTTGCTGAATGTCACCATTCACTTTCCTTCAGCTGAGGCCATGCGATCTCGTTTAGAGACGAAGCGTCAATGGGCGGTCAATCAGGCCTATGGCCCGATGCTCAAGTTTGTGCCGGTGCTTGCAGCCAAGAAAAAGGGATTTGATGTTCTTTTTGAAGCCTTGCAAGAAGGTGATCGTCCTATTCGTGCAAATATGACTTTGACGCTGTTTTCACCAACGGAAGAAGCGTCCATCAGCTCTGTTTCAAATGCTCGAACCTATTTCAAAGAGCTCGGATTTGAGCTGATGGAAGACAAGTACTTCTGTTTGCCCATTTTCCTGAATGCCTTGCCATTTGGTGCTGACCGCCAGGCGATGAACGACTTGTTTCGATTCAAGACCATGGCGACACGGCATGTCATCCCTCTGTTGCCTTTGTTTGCGGATTGGAAAGGCACTGGCACGCCGGTGATTAACTTTGTTTCCCGTAATGGTCAGATCATGAGTGTGTCCCTTTATGACTCGGGCAGTAATTACAACTGTTGCATCGCGGCGCAATCGGGGTCGGGTAAGTCATTCCTAGTGAACGAAATCATCTCCTCCTACTTATCAGAAGGCGGGCAATGCTGGGTGATTGATGTTGGCCGGTCTTATGAAAAGCTGTGTGAAGTCTATGACGGTGAGTTCTTACAGTTCGGGCGGGACAGTGGCATTTGCTTAAATCCGTTTGAAATCGTTGAGGACTATGACGAAGAAGCGGATGTACTGGTTGGGTTATTGGCCGCAATGGCCGCACCTACGCAGTCATTAACCGATTTTCAGATGGCCAACTTAAAACGTCAGACCCGTGAACTGTGGGAGAAAAAAGGTCGTGCCATGTTAGTTGATGATGTGGCAGAGGCTTTAAAAAATCACGAAGACCGACGTGTGCAAGACGTGGGTGAGCAGCTCTATCCGTTTACGACACAGGGCGAATATGGCCGCTTCTTTAATGGCCACAACAATATTCGCTTCAAAAACCGTTTCACCGTTTTGGAGTTAGAAGAGCTCAAGGGGCGTAAGCACTTGCAACAAGTGGTGTTGCTTCAGCTTATCTACCAAATCCAACAAGAGATGTACTTAGGTGAGCGGGATCGTCGCAAGATTGTGTTCATCGACGAAGCCTGGGATCTGCTGACTCAAGGTGATGTCGGTAAGTTCATCGAAACCGGTTACCGTCGATTTCGAAAATATGGCGGCAGTGCTGTAACGGTAACGCAGTCGGTCAACGATTTGTACGACAGCCCAACAGGTAAAGCCATCGCTGAAAACTCGGCCAATATGTACCTGCTTGGCCAAAAAGCCGAAACCATCAACGCGCTCAAAAAAGAAGGCCGCTTGCCACTAGGTGAAGGCGGTTATGAGTACCTAAAAACTGTTCATACCGTCACGGGTGTCTATTCCGAAATTTTCTTTATTACCGAAATGGGCACCGGGATTGGCCGCCTCATCGTCGATCCGTTTCACAAGCTGTTGTACTCGTCCCGTGCAGAAGATGTAAACGCGATTAAACAGTTAACGCGCAAAGGCCTTTCTGTTGCTGATGCCATCTCTCAGTTGTTGAAGGAGCGAGGCTATGAATAAGACCACGCTTTGGCCATTTATGGCCTCTATTACTTTGTCTATTGCTGGTAGCGGTTTAATGACCAGCTGGCTCTTAATGAAAACACTCGAACCCATCCACAGCCAGTTGGCGTTAAGTACGCCCATTGCAGTCGTAGATTTTGGGGAGGCGGTGTTGTCACTGGGCCCCAATGCCAGCGAACAAGACATCGAATCCAGGTTGCTTCAGACCAATCAGCAAATTGAAAAGTTAAAAACAGCCGGTTTTATCGTGCTGGATGCCCAAGCGGTGGTGGGTGCTGATGATTCCGTATTTGTGCCAGTAGGCTCAAAGGAGGTGTCTCATGCAGATACTCCGTAAAAGAATGCATTGGCGGCCATACCTCATCCGGTTGACTGTTCTTGCGTTAATCATGGCCTTGGTAGGCACCTACGCCATGATGCGCTACCGAATAGGTATTGATACCCAGCAAGAGCGCTGCCTGCCTGATACCACGGTGTATCTGATTGACCTATGGAATAAAGAGCCCGTTAAGGATGGTTTGTATGCCTTCCACTCAAAAGGACTCGCTCCGTTATATAACGACGGTACTCGGATGCTTAAACGCCTAACAGGGATGCCTGGGGATGAAGTCAATGTGACGCCTGAGCATGTGCTGGTGAACGGTGCTGAAGTCTCTACCGGCATGGCATTAGCCCAGCGTCTTGGTGTGGCGGAATCACAATTTAGCCGCTCATTGACGCTGCAAGAAAACGAATATTGGTTTTCCGGCGAGGCTGCAACGAGTTTCGACTCCCGTTATTGGAATGCCGTTAAGCGCGAGCAGATTGTCGGTCGCGCTTGGCCGCTTTTGTAGGAGGTGGAAGATGAGAAGACTATGCCTCTTATTTTTGTTGGTTGCTCCATTGGCTTGGGTTCAAGTGTCCTGGGCACAAGAGCCTTATCCGTTGTCTGATGAGGACAAAAAGATCGTCGAAATGAGCCGCAGCATTTTACAAAGTGCTGTGGATGGTTCATCTGAATTTATCGAGCCTTTTTCACCGATTGAACAACCTAAGTCGCGTAAACACAACGATGAATGGTTGATATTTGCGTCGTCCTCACTGGGGGATTCCTCACTAAAGCAGCTTTTTAAAGAGGCCAGTGCTACGGGCGCTATTGTGTTGTTTCGGGGAATTCCTGAAGGAAAGACCTTGGGGGCGGCTATCCGTGATTGGCATATGCTGATGACAGGGCTAGATCCTGTTCCTCAGGTTCGAATCGATCCGAAAGCCTTTGTGCACTGGCGGGTGACTAGCGTGCCTGCCATTTTCCGCATAGAAGATAACAAGGTGACTGCAAGTGCACTAGGGGTTTACAGCAAGGACTGGTTGCAGCGTCAAATTGAAACAGGCAATACCGGTTCATTGGGTCAACGCGGTCCTATTCATTCCATTTTAGAACCGGATTTGATGCAAGTGGCGATGCAGCGTTTACAGTCGCTTGACCTGGGCGCGTTAAAGAAAAAAGCCATTGAGCGATTCTGGTCTCGCCAAACTTTCACTGACTTACCCAAAGCCACGCAGTATCGGATAAGAACGGTTGATCCAACCATCGTCATGCAGCGGCCACTATTGGATGCCAATGGTCGAACATTGATCCCAGCAGGAACGCGTGTTAACCCGCTCAAAGCCTTGCCATTTACTCAGCAGCTCGTGGTGTTTAATGCGTCGAACGCTGAAGAAGTGGACGCAGTAGCGCATTGGCTTGAGACGCAAGATAGGACGCTGCGCCGCATTACGCTTATCACCACGCAGCTCGACCGTGCACAAGGCTGGAATCGCCTCAATGCGCTCGAAAAGACATTGGACAGTCCGGTTTACCTTCTCAATGCCTCGCTAAAGCAGCGGTTTGATCTGCAAGTCACTCCATCGTTTGTTCAAGCAAAGGGACTCGCGTTTGAAATAGAAGAAATTCCAGCAAAGGAGCTTGTTCATGAAAAAGCTCAATAATACGTATCGTCTGATGCGGACTCTCGTTGTCATGCTTGTCCTGGGCGCATCTATTCCTGCAAAAGCCGAACTGACCTGCCCAGACGCGGGTTTATTGTCGGGTAAGTTGCTGACGGATGTTTGCTGGTCATGCATTTTTCCTATCCGGGTTGCCGGTCTTCCTCTTGGCTCTGGCAGTGTCCCAAGCGGCGCATCAAACAAGTCATTTTGCTTATGTGAAGACAACTTAGGTGTGCCAAGGCCAGGTATTGTTACCAGCATGTGGGAGCCAGCGCGTTTGATTGAACTGGTCAGAACGCCAGGTTGTTCGCCTTCACTGGGAGGGATTCGTTTACCGTTAGGTGATAGGCGATTGCAAGGTGGTCATGGTGAAGGTGAATACGATACCGGTGATCTTGCTTTCTACCATTACCATTATTACGCCTTTCCGCTTTTGGTCATGCTCGATTTGTTCATGGATGGCAATTGCAATGCCGATGGTTACATGGACTTTGACTTGATGTATTTGTCGGAATTGGACCCAACATGGCTGAACGATGAACTGGCCTTTTTTACTCAGCCTGAAGCGGCTGCCGTTGCCAATCCATTGGCTATATCTGCTTGTACCGCTGACGCTGCTTCATCAACGCTTGGTAAACCCATCGACCAGTTGTTTTGGTGTGCTGGCAGTTGGGGCCATCTCTACCCGTTATCTGGCCACACCTTAGCCTTTGGCTCATTAGCAGAAAACACCAGCCATTTAGCGGCGCGTGCAATCGCGGCTCAACACAGGCGTGGTCTTGCTAGGCGAACAATGGGGAACAGTGCGCTATGCCGACCTGTTATCGAACCCATGCTGCCGAAATCCCAATACAAGATGAGTATGTTCTTCCCAGTACCGGAAACTGAAAGTGCGCATGTCATTGGTGAAAGCACTATGAAATGGGGAGAGTGGCGAACGATCCCCGGTGCCGGAGAAGATGCGCTCTACATTTTGTGGCGCTGGCAAGACTGCTGTAACTCGGGAGGTTAACTATGAAACCAACACTTTTTACCCGAGTTTTAGCGGGTATTTTATCAATCACTATGGCGTGCTTGCCCCTACATGGTGTCGCCGCTGATGTGCAGCGCCAATCCGGCTTAAGCGGACAACAAGAAGGTAAGCAATTGCTGCAAAACTGGACGATGCCCGCAGTCAATGGCAATACATTGTCGGTGCCGAATGGCAGTGGTAATGAGACGATTAACTTGCAAGAGCTTTTCCCTGGTATGGATCAGGGCTCATTGGATGTCTTAATGGGCGTTTATGGCTCTGATGCCAGTATGAATCAATTGGGGACGCAGCGCCAAGAGAGCATGGCATCCGAAAGTGGCGCTACGGGTGAAGCATTTCGCTCGCTACAGCAAATCAAAGACAGGTCTCGGCCAGATATGGTCAATGATCCGCTTTGGGCATTAACTGACGCGGTTCAAACTGACCCCAATCTATTAACTCAAAGCTTCCCCGGCTGTGAGTCTCAAGGTGAAGGCAGCCCAAATTACCAGCAATGTGACAGGCTCAATACAGCGGTTAACAGCTGCACTATTACTCACGATTACACGGCAGGCATTATTGAGCATGTTTCAGGGCCGATGAACCTTCGCTCTTGTGGTGAGGGGTGTCTTGAAGTTTGGATAGGACGTATTGGCGACAACTACTGGAGTGGCCGTTGTAAAGTGTTTGAACAGGCCATCACACTCAAAGTCGTGAACCCCGATGCGATTACCTCAGCCGTTCTTGAGTACGCCAAATGGGATGACTACATGCAGGTGTGGCTTGGCGATCAGAAAGTCTGGTCTGGGCCCAATAATAACTTTCCTCCAGAAACGGCTGGTCGCTGCGAGCTTAGTACCAGTTGGGAGCGCAATCCTAATACCGATCTAACGGCCAAGCTAAAAGCGGTAGAGTCAGGTTTAGAAGTGCCGGTAAAAATTCGCGTATCGGTTACGGGTAGTGGTGAGGGGTATGCACGCATCAAGGTGCGCTTTGATCCAACCAAGGTGGTGATGAATGATAGTTGGTCGCCACAATCCTGTATCGAACAAGCAGCGGATATCCCGGCTAAGTTTTCAGACTACAGCATTCAATGCACGGATCAGCCGTCTTCAACCAACGGATGTACGGTGGTCAATGGTGTTTCAGTTTGTGAATCCTATTTTGCCCCAAGCCCTGTGGCTGGCATATCGCCTTTGTGTCGGCGTGTTCAAGTCAGTGTGGATGATGAAAGCTATAAGGGGATTGAAAATCAGGTCTGCCAAGTGCTTGAAGCAAATCCTTCCTGTGGATTCATGTCGTCAAAATGTGCCGAGACCAATGATAAAGGTGAATGCATTCGTTTTACCGATACCTATGACTGTGGATTGCAAACCAGCGATCCAAAGTGCGTGGTATCCAATCTTATGCCGAGTAGTTTTGAGGCCTGTGAGCCTACTCAGACGATTACGCCATTCACTGAAATCAAGCATGTACCGGATTACCAGGTGTGCGAAAAGATCAGCACGCTTACTCAGTGTCAGTTAGAGCGACGTGTATCCGCTGAAACCCATCAACAAAGCTGGTCCATTGAGCGCGGTTGCTTTAGCTCTGAAACGCTCAGCTTTGTTCCACAGCACAGCAACACCATGCAAACTGGAAACGCGACGCTGAGAGTTTTTGATAATCAAAATACTGAGATAAAAATCACCGAGTCGCCAACTAAGGCAAATGGCTGGAAAACGACACTCTCACTGACGGGCAATAAGGAAACGGTGGCTGAGACGAACCCGTCGATTAAGTACCCTGAAATGACCTGTCCAAAAGGAACTTTGGTTGGTTCATTGTGTAAGGTCGTTAATGGGTCGATTATTTCGTGGCATGAACCTCAGGAAGTCACTCGTTCCAGATGTGAATCCGGCTGGAACAAAGTCGATTTCGATACTTGCAGCCGAGAAGTTCAGAAGTGCTTGGCTCCTGCGAAACTGAGCGCTTCATTGGCCTTCTCTGGCAAATACTTAGAGCAAGACGTTGTTCATCAATCAAGTGATCCGGGCATAGACCAATGCTTGATGCAAACGGATCAGTTTACTGCGGTGCAGTGGCAGTGTTTGGATACGGGCACAAAACGAATCGACGGGTTAACGGTTGGTAGTGGCGAGTTGGCCAATCTTGGAAGCCTTTATCCGGCGGTAGTTTCGTCTCCTGCTCATTTAACCAGTCGCGGCAGTTCTGATGGACTGGGGCTCTCATGCTGGAGGGCAAGAGCGACCTACAATGCTTCGACTGCTCATCCAGAGTTCAACATGGGCAGCTCAGATAGCTGGGTAGATGCCAATGGTAATACACAAACCATCGTCAATAACGGACAAAACACGACCACCAATACGTGTGCCGCGCTAGAGCAAAATCCGGCCTGCCAGTACGTCAGAACCGAATGTACTGAGGGCGGGGCTGGTCATGAAGGCTTCTGTTATGTCCAAAGTTTGGTGTATGACTGCGGACAAAGCGTTGAAGTGCAAAATGCTCGAATGGAAACTCAATACAACTGTGAGGGGCCAGTTCGCTGTATGGGCACAGATTGTTTAGAGCCAGAGTCAATCAAGCAGGCTAACTTTGCAGAGGCCGCCGCGATGCTTAATGCGGCGCAGTTTATGACCAATGATATGTCATGCACGGGAGCTGATGGCCAAGATAACGTCGAGTGTACGGTCTTTAAAGGTAATGCTGGCCAGTGCAAAAAAGCCGTTGGCGGTATAGTGGATTGCTGTGAAAAGCCAGTTGGCGTGTCGCTATCGGACTACATCACGATGATAGTGGCGGTTAACAAGCTTGATACGGCAGTCATGGCCAT